>JAIVHL010000239.1 GCA_020201075.1 Halomonas sp.
GCGTAGACGTCGCCCGCCGCTTCCTCATCAACGAAGGCTTCGCCGAACATGTCGATCATGCCCAGATTCTGGTTGGTCTGCGTCTGGGCGGCGGCCTTGAGAGCATCGTCCAGGGCCGCCGCCATCACCGCGCGGTTGGGGCCTAGGTTATCCAGCGCCCCGGAACGGGTCAGCGCCTCCAGGGTGCGCTTGTTCATGCGTTTGGGATCGACGCGGCGGCAGAAATCGAAAAGGTCACTGAAAGGACCACCCGCCTCACGCGCTTCGACAATGGCGCCGATGGGCCCCTCGCCCACGCCGCGAATCGCCCCCAGTCCGTAGACCACGCGCCCCTCGGTATCTACCGTGAACTTGTACTCGCCGACGTTGACGTCCGGCGGAGTCACCGTAAGCTTCTGGTGACGACACTCCTCGATCAGCGGCACCACCTTGTCGAGGTTGTCCATCTCGGTGGAGATCACGGCCGCCATGAAGGGACCGGGGTAGTGCGACTTCAGCCAGGCGGTCTGGTAGGAGACCAGGGCATAGGCCGCCGAGTGGGACTTGTTGAAGCCGTAGCCGGCGAACTTCTCCACCAGGTCGAAGATGTTGCCCGCCAGGTCCTTGTCGATGCCGTTGGTCGCGCAGCCTTCCATAAAGCCCGCGCGCTGCTTGGCCATCTCCTCGGGCTTCTTCTTGCCCATCGCCCGGCGCAGCATATCGGCCTGGCCCAGGCTATATCCCGCCATCACCTGGGCGATCTGCATCACCTGTTCCTGGTAGAGAATAATGCCGTAGGTGGGCTCGAGCACCGGCTTGAGCAGCTCATGCTGGTAGTCCGGATGGGGGTAGGAGATCGCCGCCCGGCCGTGCTTGCGGTTAATGAAGTCGTCCACCATACCCGACTGCAACGGGCCAGGGCGGAACAGCGCCACCAGGGCGATCATGTCATCCAGAGAATCGGGCAGCAGGCGCTTGATCAGTTCCTTCATGCCGCGGGATTCGAGCTGGAACACCGCCGTGGTCTCGGCGCGCTTGAGCATCTCGAAGGTGGGAGCGTCATCCAGCGGGATGCTTTCGATCTTGAGCGGCCCCTGGCCCTCCACGGCCCGCACCTTGTCGACCATCGTCAGCGCCCAGTCGATGATGGTCAGGGTGCGCAGCCCGAGGAAGTCGAACTTGACCAGCCCGGCCTCCTCGATGTCGTTCTTATCGAACTGCACGACCAGCCCCGACCCGTCCTCGTCGCACAGCAGCGGCGAGAAGTCGGTGAGCTTGGTGGGCGCGATCACCACGCCGCCGGCGTGCTTGCCGGTGCCCCGGGTGATGCCCTCGAGCTTGAGCGCCATCTCCCAGATTTCGGCGGCCTCGTCGTCGTTCTCGACGAACTCACGCAGGGCCGGCTCCGCCTCGATGGCCTTGGCCAGCGTCATGCCCACCTCGAAGGGGATCAGCTTGGAAAGCTTGTCGCCCAGCGAGTAGGGGCGGCCCTGGGCACGGGCCACGTCACGCACCACCGCTTTGGCGGCCATGGTGCCGAAGGTGACGATCTGCGACACGGCGTTGCGACCGTAGCGGTCGGCCACGTACTCGATCACCCGATCACGCTTCTCCATGCAGAAGTCGACGTCGAAGTCGGGCATGGAGACACGCTCGGGGTTGAGGAAGCGCTCAAACAGCAGGTCGTAGCCAATAGGATCGAGATCGGTAATCTTCTGGGAATAGGCCACCAGGGAGCCGGCGCCAGAGCCGCGCCCCGGCCCCACCGGGACGTCGTTATCCTTGGCCCACTGGATAAAGTCCATCACGATCAGAAAGTAGCCGGGGAAGCCCATCTGGATGATGATATCGAGCTCGAAATCGAGCCGCTGGCGGTAGCGGGCGTCGATCTCGGCGAACTCGTCGCCGTCGCGGGGATAGCGCTCGGCGGGAAAGAGGAAATCGAGGCGCTCGGCGAGGCCGTCATGGGAGACCTTGCGGAAGAACTCGTCCTGGGTCATGCCCTCGGGGATCTCGAACTCCGGCAGGAAGATCTCGCCGAGGCGCACCTCGACGCTGCAGCGCGCGGCGATCATCACGCTGTTGGTCAGCGCCTCGGGGACATCGGCGAACAGCTCCGCCATCTCTTGGGGGCTCTTGAGATACTGCTCCTCGGTATACTTGTGCTCGCGTCGCGAATCGTTCAGGGCCCTTCCCTCGCCGATGGCGACACGGGTCTCATGGGCCCAGAAGTCCTCCTTGTCGAGGAAGCGCACGTCGTTGGTGGCCACCACCGGGGTGCCGGTCGCCACCGCCAGCGCCACCGAGAGATGCACGCACTCCTCCTCCAGGGGCCGACCGGTGCGCGCCAGCTCCAGGTAAAAACGACCGGGAAAGGCGGCGTTCCACTCGTCGAGCAGTGAACGCGCCTCAACGCCATGGTCGCTCAGCAGGTAGCGACCGATCTCGCCGTCGCGACCGCCGGAGAGCGCGATCAGCCCCTCGCTCTGGGCCAACACCCAGTCACGCTTCAGCTCGGCGTGTCCCAGTCGCTGCCCTTCCATCCAGCCGCGGGAGATCAGCTCGGTGAGATTGCGATAGCCCACGTCGTTCATGGCCAGCAGCGTCAGCCGGTAGGGGTGCCCCTCGTCATGGGGGTTGGCGAGCCAGAGATCGGCACCGATGAT
>JAIVHL010000105.1 GCA_020201075.1 Halomonas sp.
GTTCACCTCCAACCCCTTCGATCGCATCGTGCCCGGCCCCATGGATGGCCGCGGCATGAATCCGCTGCTCCAGGACCCCGGGATGATCCTGCACCCGCCGCTGCTCTATATGGGCTACGTGGGGACGGCGGTGGTCTTCGCCCTGGCCATGGCGGCGCTCATGGGGGGGCGGCTCGATACCGCCTGGGCGCGCTGGTCGCGGCCCTGGACGACGGTGGCCTGGGTGTTCCTGACCCTGGGCATTGCCATGGGCTCCTGGTGGGCCTACTACGAGCTGGGCTGGGGCGGCTGGTGGTTCTGGGATCCGGTGGAGAACGCCTCCTTCCTGCCCTGGCTCACCGCCACCGCCCTGCTGCACTCCCTGGCGGTGTCCGAGAAGCGCGGCGGTCTCAAGGTGTGGACCCTGATGCTGGCGATCATCACCTTCGCGTTGACCGTGTTTGGGGCCTTCATCGTGCGCTCCGGGGTCATCACCTCGGTGCATGCCTTCGCCACCGACCCGGACCGCGGCGTCTTCCTGCTCGCCATGCTGGCAGCGACCCTGCTCGGTTCGCTGACCCTCTACGCCTGGCGGGCGCCGCGGGTGGGTCTGGGCGGCGGCTGTCACTGGCTCTCCCGGGAATCCCTGCTGCTGGCCAACAACGTGCTGCTCACCGTGGCCTTCGCCGCGGTGTTCATCGGCACCCTCTATCCGCTGATGCTCGACGCCTTCGGCCTGGGCAAGATCTCGGTGGGCCCGCCCTACTTCGATACGGTGTTCGCCCCGCTGATGCTGCCGCTGCTGCTGTTGATGGGCCTTGGCCCCACGGTCATGTGGAAGCAGGCCAGTCCCGGCGAGGTGATGCGCCAGCTGCGCTGGGTGCTGCTGGCAAGCGTCGTGGCCGGCGGCCTGTGGCCGCTGACCATGGGCGCCTGGCGCCCGCTCACCGCGCTATCGCTGATGCTGGGCAGCTGGATCGTCTTCACCGCATTGCTCGACATACGCAAGCGCCTGGCCGGCCGCCAGCCCCTGGCCATTCGGCTGCGCCGGGTGCTGCGTCCGAGCTTCCTGGGCATGCACCTGGCCCACGTGGGCATGGCGATGGTGGTGGTCGCCATCGCCATGGTCAACACCTACGAGGTGGAGCGTGACGTGCGCATGGAACCGGGCCAGACCGCCTCGGCGGCGGGCTTCGACTTCACGCTGCGGCGCATGGAAACGGTGCGCGGCCCCAACTACGACGCCGACCAGGCGGTGGTCGAGGTGACCCGCGACGACCGCTCGGTGGCCACCCTGCTGCCCCAGCGCCGCTACTACGACACCCAGCCCGAGAACCCCATGAATCAGGCCTCGCTGCATCGCGCGGCGACCCGCGACGTCTATGTGTCGTTGGGTGAGCGGCTGGCGGGTGACGCCTGGAGCTTCCGCCTCTACTACAAGCCCTACATGGCCTGGATGTGGAGCGGTGCCATCCTGCTCGGCCTGGGGGGGTTACTGGCAGCCTCTGACAAGCGCTACCGGCTGGTTCGGCGCCGTGAACGCGACACGGTGCCCGCGGCGGATCCCAGCCGCGAGGTGACTGCCTTATGAAGCTCAAACTGTTGATTCCACTGGTGGCGGTGATGGCCCTGCTCGGCCTGCTGCTGCTGGGCTTGGGGCTCAACTCCCGCGACTTGCCCTCGCCGCTGGTGGGCCAGCCGGCGCCGGCCTTTATGCTGGAGTCTCTGGAAGATCCGGGGGTGATCCTCACCGAGCAGGACTTTATCGGCGAGGTGGCGCTGGTCAACGTCTGGGCCACCTGGTGCAGCACCTGCCGTGCCGAGAAGCCGCTGCTGATGGAGCTGGCCCGCGGCGGCATCCCCATCCACGCCTTCAACTACCGCGACGAGCGCGAGGCCGCGCTGCGATATTTGGAGATGACCGAGAGCCCCTATCGCACCATCGCCTTTGATCCCGCAGGCGATGCCGGCATCGATTGGGGCGTTTATGCCACCCCCGAGACCTACGTGCTCGATGCCGAAGGCGTGATTCGCTACAAGCGCATCGGCCCCCTCAGCCGGCAGCTGCTCCTCGATGAGGTGCTGCCCCTGGTGGAAAAATTGAGGGCGGAGAAACTGAGAGCGGAAAGCTCGAGAGCCGACCAGGCGGGGAGGGCGTCATGAAGCGAATCCTCATCAGCTGTTCGCTTTGGCTGTCCCTGGGGGTCACCTGGCTGCTGCCAGCCGGGCTGGCCCTGGCGCTGGCCATCGGCGAGCCGCTGGAATTCGACGGCGAGGCCCAGCGCCGGCAGTACGAGACCCTGACCCGGGAGCTGCGCTGCACCGTGTGCCAGAGCGAGACGATCCATGAGTCCAACGCGGAGCTGGCCGCCGACATGCGACGGCGGGTCTATCGGATGACCCGGGAGGGCATGTCCGCCGAAGCCATCGTCGACTTCATGGTGGCCCGCTACGGCGACTATGTGCGCTACCGGCCACCGCTGCAGGCCAACACCGCGCTGCTGTGGGCCAGTCCCTTGCTGCTGTTCGTTGGCGGCCTGCTGGCCTGGTGGCAGGTGATGCGCCGGCGCTCCCGGCCCGATGACGAACCTCAATTCACCGAACAGGAGCGTGCGGCGCTGGAGCGCCTGCGCCGTGGCGACTGACCCCGGAGG
>JAIVHL010000158.1 GCA_020201075.1 Halomonas sp.
ATCGGCGCCGAAGCCGGCCTCGGTGACCACCACCTCGCCCAGGGCCAGGGCCGCCCGGGTGGCCGCCAGCGAGCTGCAGCCGTGGGCGATATTGGCGAAGGGGCCGCCGTGAATCAGCACCGGGGTGTGCTCAAGGGTCTGCACCAGGTTGGGCGCCATGGCATCACGCAGCAGCACAGACAGGGCACCCACGGCGCCAAGATCGGCCACGGTCACCGGGGTATCGTCGTGTCGCCAGGCCACCACGATGCGGCCGAGCCGGCGTTCCAGATCGGCGAGATCTTCGGCCAGGCAGAGAATTGCCATGATCTCTGAGGCGGCGGTGATCTCGAAAGTGCTCTCGCCCTGACCGGTATGAACGCGTCGCAGGCTGCGATCGTTGAGGTCGAGCACCCGGGGCCACACCACCCGCTCGGGGTCGATCTTCAGGGCGTTACCCCAGTACACATGGTTGTCGAGCAGCGCGGCCAGGAGGTTGTGGGCCGAAGTCACGGCGTGGAAGTCGCCGTTGAAGTGCAGATTGATGGACTCCATGGGCACCACCTGGGCGCGCCCACCACCGGCGGCGCCTCCCTTCATGCCGAATACTGGCCCCAGCGACGGTTCACGCAGGCAGGCGAGAGCAGAGACTCCGAGGCAGGATAGGGCGTCCACCAGCCCCACGCAGGCGGTGGTCTTGCCCTCGCCGGCAGGGGGGGGGGTAATGGCGGAGACCAGCACCAGACGACCGCGGGGGCGGTCTTTCAAGCGTTGAAGCAGCGGCAGGGAGAGTTTGGCGCGATAGTGGCCGAAGGGAACCAGGTCCTCGGCGGCGATCCCCAGGCGCGCCTCGGCCAACGCCAAGATCGGCTCGAGTGGAGCCCGGCGGGCGATCTCCAGATCCGTCGCGGGCGCGGCGATGCCCTCGTTGCCGTCCACCTTTCGAGACATGAAGACTCCATCGGGCCGGCACCGCCGGCAGTGTTTGCCGGTGCTTCAGGCCTCGTAGGCGGCCTTGAGGCGATAGAATTCGGTGACGATTTCGTCCATGGCGGTCGGGTCATAGTCGCACAGGCCGCTCACCACCAGCTTCTTGGAGCCAGTACCGACGGTCGCGCCACCGGACTGGATGCGAAACTCCAACAGGCAATCACCGCGCTTGCCGTTCACCGCCAGAGAGGAGCGATCCAGCGCCAGCTCAGGTTCCAGGCCATCGAGTCGGTCGAGGGAAAAGCCCATGCTGTCGTAGATCACCAGAGGGCGTCGGGGATTGAACATCACGCCCTTTTCTTCCATCAGCGGCTTGAGGTAATAGGGGAAGTTCTTGCCAGAGAAGGCCACGTAGCAGCGGGTAAAGGCCTCTACCACGGCCTCGTCGCGAGTCGTCTCACCGCTACGCTCCACTTCAAGGTAGCTTTTTCCGTTGTCATCGCAGACGCGAACAAGCCCATCCTCACGCTCCTGGAAGCACAGCGGGGTGCCGTCACCCACCATGTTCAGAAAGCGAAAATCCATTCGCTGGGAGAGCCCGAAGCGTGCCAGCACCAGGGCAAACAGCAGGTCTCCCGGCACGCAGAAACGGCGCGCATCAGGATTGTGGATGGGGTTGTAGTCGCCGGCGATTCCTTTGGCGAAGCGACTGGCCTGCTCGGCGGAGATGCAGACTCGGCCTCCTGCCGGCGAATAGAATTCATCGAGAAACATGCGTGCTGTGCCTGCCCTGCGTCGTTGGCGATCCAGATCCTGCCGGCGGCTGCCGGAGGGAAGATGATGCCATAAAACCCTCGCCAACGAAGCCTCGTTAGGCGCTACCATGGGCTGGTGGGCAGAAGGAGCGACAACAAGATGGGCGAATATAGCGCGCCAAGGGGCGGGAGGTGGCGGTGGTTGGGCTGGTCGGCCGGCCTCGCTGTGCTGGCTCTGATGGGTGCGGCCCTGGCCCTGCCAACCCTGCTGGACAGCGCCTGGCTACAGGCCAGACTCTCCAGCCAGGAGGGGCTGTCGATCCGCTGGGAGGGGTCCCGCCCTGGCTGGAACAGCCTGGCGGTGGAGTCTCTGGTCATCGAGCGCGAGGATGATTCGCTACCGCTGGCCCTGGAGGTGGACACCGCCCGTCTTGAGCTCACCCTGCCCGCCCTGCTGACCCGGCGCCTGATGATCCGCGAGCTCACGGCCAGCGGCCTGCGCCGGCTGGAGGTCGACGGCCACCGACTCAGCGGCGAAGGGCGGCTCACGCTGTCGGGCCTCGACCTCGCCCGAGACGAACTGGGGGTGGAGCGTCTTACCCTGGCCTTGGAGCAGGCCACGCTGACGCGCGATGGGCAGCGGCTGGCCGAGGACATCGCCCTGACCGCCGACCTGAGCGCGGCTTCCTTCGACCCAGCAGCCCATCCCGGCCAGGCGGCGCTGCGCTTTCTCTCCGGCGAACTTGCCCTGACGGCCCGGGCGGATGCCTGGGACCTCTTCAACCCCTACCTGGCGGAACTGGGCTGGCTTGGCCTGGACGGTCGCGGCAGCCTCGAAGGCGAGCTGAGTATCGCCCAGGGCAAACTGGCGCCGGGCAGCCGCCTGGCACTCGTCTCTCCTGAACTCGGCGTCACCCTCGACGAAGCCGCCCTGCTGGCAGTCAGCGACAAGGACGGCAGCGCCCCGGCCTGGGTGATACCCGGTGAGACCTATCGCCTACAGGGAGCCGGCTGCGTGGTGGCAAGCGTCGATGAGCAGGCCCCCGAACTCGGCAATGCGCCCGAAGGCAGGCTGACGGTGGCCCTGGAGAACCTCGCGATGCATCTTGGCAAGGACCCGACGCCGCTGCTGACGGGCCAACGCTTCGATCTCGATGCGCCCTTTCCGACGGACCTCGCCGCCATCCCAGCGCCGCCCGATCATGCCGAACTGAGCTGGCAGGCGGCCACGGTGCCCGATGTTCGCGCCCTGGGTCGCTTCCTGCCACAGCAAACCCCGTTGACGCTCAATGGCGGACGTGCCGCCCTGGACGGCCGACTGTCCTACCGCACAGGCAAGCTCTCCGGTGCCTTCACCCTGGCCGGCGAACGGGTCGCACTGACCCTGCAGGAGCAACCGCTCAGCGGCGACCTGCGCCTCGATCTTGCCCTGGTCCTTCTCGACCCCGAGGCTCGCCGCCTGGATCTCTCCGGCACCCGCCTGAGGCTTGACGTCACCGGCGACGAGAGCGCCGATGCGCTGGCCCTCGATCTGACCCTCGAGGTCGCCCGGCTGACCTCCCGGGTGGCGCTGGACGCGCTGCCTGACCATCCCCAACCACCGCTGGACGGCGAGCTGGCTCTCTCCGGGCGCCTGGACCGGCTGGGATTCCTGGACCCCTTCCTGGCAGGCCTGTTCGAGGGCCGCGGCATCAGCTTAACCGGGGGCGGCGAGCTGAGCGCCAGGGCGCGACTGGTCAATGGACGAATCGACGCCGGCAGCCGTATGGCCGTGATCAGCGACACGCTGGGAGTGAGCCTGCCCCATGTCCGCGCCGAGGGCAGTGGCAGCTTCGCCGCCGAGTGGCGCGACGACGATGGCCTGCCACTGCGACTGGATGCCCGCCTGGAGAAGGCCAGGATGACGCGCCACCGCGATGGTGCGCGACTGCTGGAAGGCGCCCGCCTGACCCTGGAGGCGGAGGGCTATCCACCACAGGCCGGAGAGACACCGCTTCCCCAGCGGGCGACGCTCGACTGGGAGGACGCCACCCTGGCCGATGTCGCCGTGCTGACGCCCTACCTACCCGAGGGCGCCCCCTTTGCACTGGCCGGCGGCCGGGCCAGCAGCCGAGGCCGCTTGATGTTCGAGGAAGAGCGCGTCCGCGGCGAACTCCGGCTGGCGGGTCGCCAAATCAGCGGCCAACTGCTCGACGAGGCGGTCTCCGGCGAGATGACCCTCGACCTGACACTGAGCGAAGCCGCTTTGGACGGCAGCGCCATCGACCTCTCCGGCAGCCGCCTGTCGCTCTCCGCGGCGGCGGGCAACGCCGCCGAGGCCGAGCAGCGATTGGGCAGCGTGCTGGTGGCCCGTTTAGCACGCTTCACTCATCTTAATGAGCCCGACACCCGCCAGGGGCGACTGGTACTGGAGGGCATGGTCGACCGCCTGGGTTTCCTGGACGCCTTTCTCCCCCGTGAGCATGGCCTCACCCTGCGCGGCCGCGGGCGGCTCGAGGCCGACCTCCGCCTGGGAGGCAAGCAGCTGCTGGCGCCGAGTCACCTGCGGGTGAATGCCGACGACCTCACGGTGGGCTTTCTCGACTATCAGGCGCAGGGGCGCGGCGAGCTCGACGCGCGTCTCGAGGGCGAGGCGACCAGTCCGGGGGCCCGGCTGACGCTCTCGCTGCCGAGTTTTTCCCTGCGCCGCGAAGCCGAGGAGGAGCGCACCTGGTTGAGCGGACGCCACCTGTCCCTGGAGACGTCCACGCCCTTCTTCTCAATGGACCCGGCGCAAGTCGAGGTCGACACCTTCACTACCCGGGTGATGTTGCCCATCGTCGAAGTGCCGGACCTGGCCCTCTACAACGCCTACCTGCCAGAAAACGCCGGAGTCGAGCTGCTCGGCGGGCGTGCCAGCCTCGAGGCGACGCTGGAACTGGTGGGGCTGGGCGCCCGCGGGGATCTGCTGCTGCAGGCCTTTGGCACCGAACTGCGCCTGGTCAGCCAGCGGCTGACGGGGGACCTGCGCCTGGAGGCGCGCCTGCGCGAGGGCGATCTGGCCGGCCGGCGTTTCGATGCTTCCGGCTCGCTGCTGCGCCTGGACAACATCACCCGCCGGGATGCCGACGGCCAGGGCGAGGCCGGCTGGTGGGCCCGCCTGGTGCTGGAGGAGGGCCGGCTCACCTGGGCGGAGCCGCTGGAGGTGAACGCCCGCCTGGGGCTGACCATGCGCGACAGTGGCTTGCTGGCGAGGCTGTTCCTGTCCGGTGCTCGGGAACGAGACTGGCTGGGCCGACTGCTCACCGTGCGCGACATCCGCGGCGAGGCGCGTTTGACCATGCAGGCCGACGCCATCCGCCTGGAAGAGGCTCGGCTGGAAGGCGGCCCGCTGTCGCTGCTGGCCGATCTAGCGTTTCGCGAGGAGCGTCTGGATGGCGAGCTCTACGCCAGGCTGGGACGACTGGCCGTTGGGGTAGCGCTCCAGGATGGCGAGCGAACGCTGCGCTTCCTTCAGCCGCGCCGCTGGTTCGATGGTGCCAGTCAGGGGACGGATGACCCTCTGGTGGAAACGACGCCGGATTCGTTCCGAGAAGCTCTGACTCCACGCTGATCCAACGCCATTCGGGTCGTATTGGCCGCTGCATGAATCAAGGTCCCGAAGCAGATTGTTAGCATGCAAAAAAAGCATGCACAACGGCTCTGCGTCCTGACCAGGCGCTGTATTGCACTGCACCATGGCATGTTAAGATGCGCGCGCTTATTGACTCTCCCCCGCAACCCCTTCCTTGGGACACTGCAGCCATGCTGATAAACGACAGAATTTCTCCACGGCCTCGGGACCCCGCCCGGTGGTCTAGTTTCTTTGTGCTCGCCCTTCTTGCTCTGCTGTTCAGCCCCAACGCCCATGCGGTCACCGGCACACTGGACATGACCGGCTCCCTGGTCGGCGTGCTTGCCGTGAGTATCTTCGTCCTCGCCTATGCCCTGGTCATGGGCGAGGAGAAGCTGCACATGCGCAAGTCCAAGCCGGTGCTGGTCGCCGCCGGCATCATCTGGGCGCTGATCGGCTGGGTCTACGTGCAGTCGGGCATGCCGAACGAGGCCGAGCATGCCTTTCGCGAAACACTGCTCGAGTTCACCGAGCTGATGCTTTTCCTGCTGGTGGCGATGACCTACATCAACGCCATGGAGGAACGGCGGGTATTCGACGCACTGCGCTCCTGGATGGTGCGCAAGGGGTTCAGTTATCGTCAGCTCTTCTGGATCACCGGTGTGCTGGCGTTCCTGATTTCGCCCATCGCCGACAACCTGACCACCGCACTACTGATGTGTGCGGTGGTGACCAAGGTCGCCGAAGGCGACAAGCGCTTCATCAACCTCTGCTGTGTCAACATTGTGGTGGCCGCCAACGCCGGCGGTGCCTTCAGCCCCTTCGGAGACATCACCACCCTGATGGTGTGGCAGTCAGGCATGGTGCAATTCTACGAATTCTTCGATCTGCTGGTGCCTTCGCTGGTCAACTACCTGATTCCGGCCGTCGTGATGAGCGCCTTCATCAAGAACCGCAAGCCCGACAGCATGCAGGAAGACGTCTGGCTGAAGCGTGGAGCACGGCGAATCATCGCGCTGTTCCTGCTCACTGTAGCTACCGCCGTGGCCTGCCACACGCTGCTGAACCTGCCGCCGGTGCTGGGCATGATGACGGGGCTCGGCTATCTGCAGTTCTTTGGCTACTACCTGCGCCGCACCCTGCCCCACTCACTGGAAAAGAAGCGCACCCGCTACAGCCGGCGCGGGGATGACAAGAAGCTGGCCCAGCTGGGCAGCGTGGTGCCCTTCGATGTCTTCAATCGCGTGGCCCGCGCAGAGTGGGACACCCTGTTGTTCTTCTACGGTGTGGTCATGTGCGTCGGCGGGCTTGGCTTCATGGGCTATCTGGGGCTGCTCTCGGATGCGCTCTACACCGGCTGGGGTGCCACCTGGGCCAATATCGCGCTAGGCCTGATCTCGGCGGTGGTGGACAATATTCCGGTGATGTTCGCGGTGCTGACCATGCAGCCGGAAATGTCCCACGGGCACTGGTTGCTGATCACCCTGACCGCCGGCGTCGGCGGCAGCCTTCTCTCCATCGGCTCTGCCGCCGGCGTGGCGCTCATGGGCCAGGCCCGCGGCAACTATACCTTCATGGGTCACCTGCGCTGGGCGCCGGTCATCGCTATCGGCTACGCCGCCAGCGTGGCCACCCACCTGTGGCTCAACGCCCAAAGCTTTACCGTCTTCAACTGATTTGCCGTCTTCGAATGAGCCCTTCTCCCGGCGGCCAACGCCGCCGGGGACCTCCTCGCGTTGAGATGCCTGCTTTACATTGCCTTCCAATGATGTAGCTTATCTTCAAAAGGCCGCATTAGAATAGTCGCCAAGACAAGGTGATAGTTGCCATAACCACAACCAGACGGCCACGTAGTACGCTGGAGTGAAGGTAAGCGCCCGGAGCCCCGCACAAGACGGCGCCCGAGGCTAAAGCGAATCATCTGAAGGGAACTGATACGCCGATGCTGTCCTATATCCCGTCGCCCTCTGCGGTGTCACCACACTGGCTGTCCAGACGCTATGAGGCTTGCCGTTGGCATGGCTGAAGTGTGGCCTGCTGGTAGCCCTGATGGGGCTGGCCTGGCCACCCCTGTCGGCTGCTGACGAGAGTCAGGTGCTCCTGGTGGCGCATCCGGATGTCCGAACCTCTCGTCTGACCCGTGACACCACCCGGGCCATCTTCGCCATGCGTCAGCGCACCTGGCCGGACGGCCAGGCGGTGAGAGTCTATGTGCTCAACAATGACGATCCCGTTCATGGCCGATTCGTCAAGGAACGTCTGTCTGTCTATCCGCACCAGCTTCAGCTGGCATGGGACCGGATGGTGTTCTCCGGTACCGGCCAGGCCCCCACGCGAGTCTTCTCCCAGGCCGAAATGCGCGAGCGCGTCGCCAACACCCCCGGTGCCCTGGGCTATCTAGAAATGGAGTATCTGGATGATCGTGTCCAAGTCGTTTCAACGGAGTGAGCCTCGCGCCTGTCTGGTGCTGGCTGCCCTGCTGTTGGGTGGTACAAACTCGGCGGCGGCGGACAATAGCATGCTGGACACCTTGCAACTACATGGCTTTCTCAGCCAGGCACTGGTGATCACCGATCGCAATAATTTCTTCGGACCGAGCAGCAGCGGTGGCGGTAGCCTCAAGTATACCGAGATCGGCGCCAACGCCTCGATTCGACCGCATCAGGACATATTGATTGCCGCTCAGGTACTCAGTCGACGCGCCGGTGGAGATGGCAGCGACGCCAAACCGGTTCTGGATTACGGGTTGTTAGACTACCAACTAGTCTCCGACCAGCAGCGTACCTTTGGTGTTCAGTTGGGCCGAAGCAAGTACCCCTTCGGTTTCTACAATCAGACCCGCGACGTGGCCTTTACCCGACCCAGCATCCTGCTACCCCAGTCAATCTATTTTGACAGGACAAGGTCATTAGCACTCTCGGGTGATGGCATTGCCCTCTACCATGAGGAAAATTTACCAAAAGGGTCTCTGCGGACTCAAATCGGTTTAGGTAAGCCACAGGCGGAGGATGACCTCCGCAGAACCATGAGGCTAGAGAATACCCCAGGCCAGCTTGATCCACGTGAATCCGTCATCGCACAAGTCAAATATGAGCATGATGGTGGCAGGGTAGTCGCTGCGCTCAGTGCCGCTGACGCCAGAGTCAGGTTCGAACCTCAATCCACTCAAATGAATCCCGGTGACTTCAAGTTCCAGCCCTGGGTGGTCTCTTTACAATATAACGCTGAGCACTGGAGTCTTACTGGTGAGTACGCCATCAGGAGTTCCAAGCTGGAGGGCTTTGCCAACCCATTCCTCAACTTTGATGTTACCGGTGAAAGCTGGTACCTGCAGTACACCCGGCGTTTCTTGGATAACTGGCAATGGCTGATCCGCTACGACAGCCTGATTAATAACAGAGACGATCGTTCAGGCTCTGCCTTCGAGGCCAGCGGCGCAGGCCCCGCCCACAGCCAATACGCGGAAGACTACACCCTGGGTCTCCAGTGGAGCATCAACCCTCGCGTCATGGTCGCCGCCGAGTATCACCATGTGGATGGCACAGGATGGCTTCCTATTCAGGACAACCCGGACCCGGCTGAGACACGCCGCCGCTGGAACATGCTGCTGTTCCAGCTCTCGCTGCGCTTCTGACCCGCCCGAGGCTCCCAATGCGCTCCAACTTCCGCAGGCCCTGTCGCCTAAGCCTCACCTGGCGAGTCGTTGCCCTCAGCAGTCTGCTGCTGGTGCTGCTGGTGGCGTTGTTCGCCTGGCTGGTTCATGCCAACCTGACTCGCCAGTTCGAGACGAGCCGAGCCGAGCACGGCGAGCGCCAGGTACGCGAGATCCGCCTGGCCCTGGATCGCTCAGAGGAGGGGCTGCGCCAGCTAGCCTCCATGGTTGCGTCGGGGCAGGGGCTGGGCGACGCACTTCAGGCCGGCCAGTCAGATCTGCTGGTCGACTCCCTGGAGGCTGAGTGGCCAACGCTGCAGTTGGAGGCCGGAATCGATGAAATACTCGTCTACGACACCGAAGCGAATCAGCTGGCTACCTGGGGCGAAGGGCAGTCACACAATGAGCGACCGATCCAGGAGTGGGTGCGCCGTGTCCTTGGCGAAGAGATACCCCACACTTCGCTGCGCTGCGCTAGCGACTGCCGGCAGTATGCGGCTGTACCGGTGCTTGTCGACGGAAAGAGCGTCGGCGCCGTGATTCTGTCTCGCTCACTCGCCGACGTCACTCGCCAGGCCCAGCAGGTCTCCGAGTACCGCCTCCCAAGTTTCAGTCCCTGAACTGGAGCGCCAGACGCTACGCCTGGGATATCGAGGCCGGAATATCGAGCTCAGCGCAGTGCGCATGGACGAGGATGAAGACCGCCGCAGCACCGGCTACTTTCTGATTGCCACGGACATCACTCCCCAGATCAAGGCCATCGCCCATGACACCCGAGTACTGGTCGCTGTGGGTATCGGCGGATGGCTGGTGGCAGAGCTGCTGTTGCTGGCAATCCTGCTCAGCCCCATGGCGCGTCTGCGGCGCATCGCCAGCGCGCTGCCTGCCCTGGCACGAATGGGATTCGCCGAGGCCAGGTCCTCCATACCGCGCCCCCGAGGCATCCTGGCCGACGAGATCGACGTGCTGCAGGGCGCCACTCTGGCACTCGCTGACCAGCTCGAGACCCTTGAGCAGGAGGTCTCGGCCCGGGGCGAGCAGCTGGCGGAACGGGTCGAGGACCTGGCCAGGGAGCGCGACTTCATCGGCAGCCTGCTGGATACCGCCAGGGTCTTTATCGTTACCCAGGATGCCAGTGGCCGCATCGGACTCGTCAACGACTATGCGCTGACGGTCATGGGCACCGGCGAGGCCGCGCTCGTGAACCGACTGTTCGAGGATGTCTTCGCACCGGGACAAGCGTCCGGAGGAAGGTCGAGCGCCACGCCGAGCATGGAGGAGCGACCGCTGGTCACCGCCGACGGCCAGCAACACACCATCGCCTGGTACCATGCCTCGCTCCCCGGCGGCAGCGGAACGGCACCCGGACGGATATCGGTCGGTCTGGATATCACCGAACGCAAGGCGGCCGAGACCCGCCTGACCTGGCTGGCAGAGCGAGACCCTCTTACCGGGCTATACAACCGGCGCTACTTTCAAGAGGTCCTCAGCGGAGCCCTTCAGCATGGTCTGAGCGGGGCCATGCTGCTGATGGACCTGGACCAGTTCAAGGACGTCAACGAACTCAGCGGCCACCAGGCAGGCGACCGCCTGCTGCGCCTTGTGGCGAACGTGCTTGGCGAGGAACTCGGTCACCGGGGCATTCTCGCCCGGCTCGGTGGCGACGAGTTCGCCCTGCTGCTAAGGGGGGCAGACCAGCACGGGCATCGCCCTTTTTCCAGAACATGCCGATAATCCCATCGACCTGATGGCCAGCGCTGACATGGCTATGTATAAGGCCAAGGCGTCAAGCTCCCAGCGCTGGCACCTACTTGCCACGGCCCAAGGTGCTCGAGAAGAGCTTCAGCAGCGGGTCTACTGGGAAGAATGCGTGCACCGCGCGCTGGAGGAGGATGCTTTCGAATTGATGGTGCAGCCCATCGTCCGCCTGGAAGACCGCGACGTGCGCCACTATGAGGTACTGCTGCGCATGCGTGACGAGCAAGGCGGCCTGATATCGCCAGCGGCCTTTATCCCGGTGGCCGAGCGCAGCGGACAGATCATCGCCGTGGACCGCTGGGTCCTGCGCCACAGCCTTAGAGCGCTGAGCCAAGTGCAGGAGCAGGGGGTTAGCCTGGCAGTCAATCTTTCCGGGCAGTCACTGCATGACGAGGATCTCAAGCAATACCTCGCCGAGGAACTCATCGCCAGTGGCGCCAACCCCGAATTTCTGATCCTGGAAGTTACCGAGACCGCAGCGGTGACCGACTTTTCCACGGCCCGGGGGGTGCTGGAGAGGCTCCGAGACCTTGGTTGCCGCACGGCCCTGGACGACTTTGGGGTCGGCTTCAGCAGCTTTTACTACCTGGGCCAGCTGCCGGTAGACTATATCAAGATCGACGGCAGTTTTATCCGCAACCTGCTCGTCAGCGCCGACAGTCGCGTTATCGTCAAGGCCATCGCCGACATCTCGGCCGGATTCGGCAAGCAGGCCATCGCCGAGTTTGTCGACCAGGAAGCGCTGATACCTTTGCTGAGTTCGTATGGCATTGCTTATGGTCAAGGCTTCTATTTAGGCAAGCCCCGTAAAATTCAAGATGTCTTTAATCTTACGAATTCTGATCGAAATAAAAAATGATGATGCTAGACAGCCACATGTCGAAAAGAATTTTCAAAGGAATGTAACGGAATGAAGCCACTTGCATCGAATGTGAATGATAGCGAAAAAATGAAGTCGCTGCTGGAACGCTTTATGACAGATTTCAGCTTCCAGCTCGCAACAAACGATCTGGAAAGACAGCAAGTCTATCGACTTAGGCACGATGTCTACTGTGAAGAGCTCCGCGGCATTGAACCGGTCGATACTTTTAAGCGGCTTGAATATGATGTATTTGACCATGATGCCCTTCACTGCATAATTCGCCATCGCCGCACAGGAATGGTAGCTGCATGTGCCCGTCTTGTAACTCCTCAACCGGACGCGCCACCTCCTCTCGATAAGCTGCCACTTCAATCCTATGCTGAAGAGAGCTTATTCCAGTCAAGTTTTCACCCTGAGAGTTTGCCAAAGGACAGCTACTATGAAATATCACGACTGGCCATCGCTCAGCAATTCAGGCTTCGCCTCAAGGGCAATGAAGTGCCAGGCATCACCGATAACCCACACGCTTTTACCGCAGAAGAAAAAGAAATATTTTCATTTCTGATAAGCGGGCTTTTTCTGGCCGGGTATGCACTCGGTCGAATGACGAGTAAGCAGCTTGGCTTTGCGATGATGGAGCCTAAGCTTCAGCGCCTTCTTGCCATGTCAGGCTTTCATTTCACTCAGATTGGTGAGCCAATCGATTTGCACGGCAAGCGCAGTGCATACTGCCTTAATCGCGAGCAGGCGGAGGAGGGTATGGTCAAGAGTTTGCTGCCTCTCTATCACCATATCAAGGAAGAACTGGAGCCTCAGTTGGACGCCGTACTCCGGAGTCGGTCGGACAGCTTGCTCTCTTTGTAAAAAACCTCCAGACATCGCCGGCCCGAAGTAGAGTGTGGTCGGCCATCGCATCATCATGAAGGCGGCTCGTTTTTCAGCGGAAAGATAGCGATAGCAGTAGTTCATGGCAACACCGTACCTGATGGGTCACGTGTTGCACTTGGTCATTGAGACTGCCCGTCAACGGAAAGCGCCGGCCCGAGATACAGCGTCCCTGGCCAGCGAAGCACCATGATGGCCAGCACATTGCGATGCTCCCCGCCGGCTAGATCGTTACTCCCTCCGATCGAAGGAATGATCCCGCTGTCAGGGCCCACCGCCTCAACAAGGGCATCACGAATCCGGGACACGAGTGGGTGATCCTCGCGTCCGGCCAGCAGGAAGCTCAGTGCCACCTCGGCCATGATGTCTTCCGTGGTCACGCTCAGGATCTGCGCTTCCACTCCCTCGAAGTCAGCCAGCACCCAGGTGAACGACGCCTCGTCCACGGTCTGCTGGTAGTAGCGGCTCGCCGCGATCACGAAGTGGGTAAGGCCATACAGCCAGTTGTGGAACTCGGCCCGGTCGAGAGATGCGACGCTGCCGGGTGGATAGCGCTGGCGGAAAGCCGCGACGACCTGATCCCTGAGGTCGACCACTCCCAACTGGTGGAGGAAGTGGACCTGATTGGCCACCTGAGCCGCATAGATGCCCACTACATCAGGGTCAGTGAGAAAAAGCTCCCAGTCGATACCTGCCAGATAGGCCAACGCCCGCTCTCGCTCTTCCAGGCTGGAAAGAAGGCCGTGATACTCCGCCTGAACCAGCCGGAACAGCAGCTGCCTGGCGAAGGCGATCTCGCCCCACTCGGCCAGCATTTGCTGGCGGGCACGCTGTCGGCTGCTGCCGCGGGGATAGGCAGATACGATCTCCTCGCTGCGCCTCTCGGCGAAGCCTGGGGTCGCCAGGCCGGCGATATCACGCTCCAGCCAGCCGACCAGACGCTGGCCATATGCCTGATTGAGGGGCAGATAGCGATCGTCTCCGGTCAACCGGTAGAGGCGCTGGGCATAGTGACGCTGCTTATGGTCCGGCAGCGTCGGCAGAGCTTCGTCGTAGACGCTCTGGATTGCCAGCCCCACCCGCGCATGGCGCTCCCTCCCACTCTCAGTGGACGGGGCGGCACAGCCCACCAGCAGAACCAGCAGGAAGAGCCAGCTCCAGCGAAGGTACAGTGCCCTTTTCATGGTTTCTTCAGCCATTGTTTCGACGACCCTGGTCGAATCATCCGCACCCGCACCTTGGGGCGCTCCCGTGCGAGCGGCGCCGCTCGCTCTTTACCACCCTCTTCACTACTCTCTTCACCACTCTCTTCGTCAATCTTTTCACCAGAAGGCGGTGACGGTGTGATCGTCACCCAGGCAAAGATGGGCAGCGCCAATTTCCAGTGGATAGCGCCCAGGCGCAGGCTCAGTGTCACCAGCAGCGCCAGGGCAACGCTTAGGGTGCCCGGGGAGGACATGGCATCCAGCACCACATAGGTAATGCCTCCGGCGATGGCCGCCGTGGCATAGATCTCCTGACGAAGCACCATGGGTACCCGGTGCGCCAGGAGGTCCCGGATCATGCCGCCGGCCACCCCTGTGAGGACCCCCATCAGCACCGCGACGACTCCCGGCGCGTCGAGCAGCAACGCTTTGTGGGTTCCAATCACCGTGAACAGCGCCAGCCCGAAGGCATCGGCCACCGGCAGGAACCCTCGGTTGAGACGGTGAATATAATGAAAGCTGAGAATCGAGAGTCCCACTGTCGCCAGGATCACCCACAGGTAGGTGGGGTCGGTGACCCAAAAGACCGGCCGAACGCCGAGCACCAGATCACGCAGTGTCCCGCCGCCGATACCGGTCACCGCTGCCAGCACTAGCATGCCAAAGGGGTCCATGCGCGAGCGACATGCCAGAATCACGCCCGATAGTGCAAAAACGATCACCCCCGCCATGTCCAGCCAATAGATCAGACCGCTCACCGTTGCTTGCCTCCTACCAGATCATTGGGAAAATGGGCGCACAGCATACCTCGATCAAACCTCGATGACTCGCCAGCGAAACCGTAGCCACCTATTCTGCCATGGCCAAGGCAATCGTAGCCCGTAGCGCGGTAACCAAGTACCCTCGAAGCTATTCCACCTCGGCTCTGCCTCATTATTTTGCGAGCTACCCTCTGCCCCGAGCCACGGAACGCCCCATGGACTGGAACCCCGCCGTCATCTGGCTGATCATTGCCCTGCTTCTGGGCCTTGCGGAGATCACCACCGGTGGCCTGGTGCTGATGGCACTCGCGGCCGCCGCGGCCCTGACCGCGGCTCTGGCCGGGCTGGGTCTGCCACTTCCCTGGCAGCTGATCGGCATGGGCGTCTTCTCCGGCGTGCTGGTTCCGCTGGCGGTATGGGTGATCCGCCCCTGGTTTTCGCCCCGCGGGGTCGCCTACGGCACCACCGGTACCGGGGTGGAGAAGGGCCATACCTATACGACCCTCAAACGCGATTTCGACGGCGCCAGCGGCGTAAAGATCAATGGCGACTTCTACCGCCTGCGCGTCGCCGAATCCGATGAAGGAGGCGGCAAGACCGAACTGCCGGCGGGCACCACCGTCATCTTTCATACCTTCGATGGCACCACCGCCATCGTTCACCTCGCACACACGGCGCCGGATTCCCGCGCCAACCACCACCCGGAGTAATTCCGCATGGATCTTCCCTTCAGCCCGGGGCTAATCATCGCCCTGATCATCGTCGTCATCGGTATCATGATCATCGCCAAGGGGCTGGTGGTCGTCCGCCAGTCGGAAGTGATGGTGATCGAGCGCCTGGGGTCGTTCAATCGACTGCTTGAGAGCGGTATCAACATCATCGTCCCTTTCATCGACCAGCCCCGCGCCATCGCCATGATTCGCTATCGCAAGATGGGCGAAGAGTACAACGCCATTACCAGCCATGAGACGCGCATCGATCGTCGCGAAACGGTCATGGACTTCCCCGGCCAGCCGGTGGTGACCACCGACAACGTCACGGTGAATATCAACGGCGCGCTCTACTACCAGATCATCGACCCGAAACGCGCTGTCTATGAAGTCGAGAACATGAGCCAGGCGGTGGAGGTACTTGCCAAGACCACCCTGCGTTCGGTGGTCGGCAAGATGGAACTCGATAAGCTGTTCGAGTCCCGGGCCGAGGTCAACAACGAGATCCAGTCCGCCATGGAGGAGGCCGCCTCCAAGTGGGGCGTGAAGATCTCGCGGGTGGAAGTGCAGGACATCGCCATGCCTGAGGAGGTGGAGTCCGCCATGCGCCTGCAGATGGCCGCCGAGCGCAAGCGACGCGCCACCGTGACCGAAGCCGAGGGCGAGAAGTCCGCCGCCATCGCCATGGCCCAGGGCCAGCGCGAATCGTCGATCCTCAACGCCGAAGGCGACAAGCAGTCCGCCATCCTGCGTGCCCAGGGCGAGCAGGAGTCGATCAAGCTGGTCCTCAACGCCATCGGCGACACCGAGGAGAACAAGCGCACCGTGGTGGGCTACCTGCTCGGCCAGAGCTACATCAAGGTGCTGCCGACCATGGCCAAGGACGGTGAGCGGGTCTTCGTGCCCTACGAATCCTCCGCCCTGCTTGGCTCCATGGGCATGTTCCGCGAAATGGCCGGCTCACCGGAAGACGCCGTGGCCAGCCACCTGAAGACCAGCGGCAACCGCAGCGGCCTGCGCGGCGGCGTGGTGGGCGGAGCGGCCAGCGCCGGCTGAGCCTGCCAAGGCATCAGACCACAACGAGATTCGCCCCCAACGAGATCGGCCCGCCACCTGGCGGGCCGATCTCGTTGGCAGGCGGCGATACGTCACCCCAGCTGTCACCCCAGCTGAAACGGATACACCGAGCCGATACGCAGCATCGAGGAGAGCTCGTCCAGGGCGACGAGGGTCTCCCGGGCCAGGGCCGGATCGGCAAGCTCCTCGGGCGCCAGACGGTCGCGGTAGTGGCGCTCGACCCAGGCGACCAGTTCACCGTGCAGGGCATCGTCGAGCAGCACCCTTCCCGCCAGCGCGGTGCGCTCCTCGGCCGAGAGC
>JAIVHL010000240.1 GCA_020201075.1 Halomonas sp.
GATACACACTCAGCCTACTTCCGTTGCGCGCCTGGAAGCCAGCGGCGCGTGACCTCTGGGCGAGGCGGCCGCGGTTCCCACCCATTATGTTTCGCGGAACATAATGGACCTTATGTGCCCTGTTTTTTATGTGCCCATCGGAGCAATCGGAGCGTCTGATCAACTGGGGCACATACGTTGGTCCAGCCCTTCCACGTTACGTGCCGGCTCCCGGTGAGAAATAGCTCACTCAGGCCATCGTCTGTATTCGTTGGGCGAACACGCCTTATGCTGAGGTTCCGCGGTGGCGTCATAATGTCCCATTCATGAATAAAAGGGCATCATAGTGCTTTCCCGTAGGCCTCGAGCGAGAAAGTGGAAGTGTCGTCTATGCCCATCTATCGCTGAAACTGGAGCTGCAAGGCTGAGTGGCAAACCCCGTTACCGGGGTCGTCCTGGACTTGTGCTATTCCTTATGTTGCGCAAGGCTCATCAGATATAGCGCGGCGGCAAGCGCGAGTACTGAGAGCGCTAGATAGATGGCATCCAGCGGGGTCTGAAAACGGATATCGACCACGGCGCGAAAGAACTCAATGATAACCGCGAGGATGACCACCCTGGCGATCTTGTCCTTGAGCTGGTCAAAGGACTTCACGTTGAACGGGTGGTGCGGAGCGTGATCTTCGGCTTGTTCGATGGGAGAAACGAATAGCCGGTAAACCCCGAGGCCGAAAATCAACAGGACGATGGCAATCAGGTAGATATCGATGGCCATGATGATGTTTGGCACCACGCTATCGTGAATATCGTCCACGCCTCCGAGCAGGTAATAAGCCACGGTATCGATTAATACCTTGAAAATATCGATGGTGCCGATGGTGAAGAGCACCACCGCGCCGAGCAGGCTCGGCACCACCGCCATCATCACCAGAAACCGCGAATTCCATAGAAAGCGCTCCAACAATCTTTCGGTGCGGCCCTGAGGGCTTGGCGATGAGCCGGCCGTTGGGGTCGGCCGAATTTCGTCTTGCGAAGTAGGATCTGTCGGCATGAGCTTGAACTCTCAGGTCAAAGGAACGCTATCTCAGCGTTGTGATGAGTCATGCTTCAAGCGTTTTAACCAGTGCTATTTGGCATACTGAAGTAGATTGTACACGCTATCGGTTTCATCGACGATGTCCTGGCCTGGGATGGTTTCGATGATATCTTCCAGCGGTAACCGAATGCCTGTTCGCTCTGATCCATCACGGTCCAACTCCTTACTCCTCGCCGAGCCGTTCGAAACCGTTCCGCACTGAGGGCACATAAAAAAAACAGGGCACATAACAAGCATAATCGACTCGCCGCGCTCGCCGCCGGTAACATGAACCCGTTGGGGAAGCCTTTGCTGCTGGTGAGCCTGCGTTTCCAGTGACCAAATGGTGCCTGGCGGCGCCTCCCACGCAAGTGGCAGCCACTCGCCCAAGACGCAGCCCTCCAAAAACTGGATAATGGCCGGCTTCCGCCTTCGCTTCGCCCAACGTCCCGGTGCCCCATGGAAATCAAGGTCAACTATCTCGACAACCTCCGCCTGGAGGCCAAGTTCGACGACTTCACGGTCATCTCCGACCAACCCATTCGCTACAAGGGTGATGGCTCGGCGCCGGGGCCCTTCGACTACTTCCTGGCGTCCTCGGCCATGTGCGCGGCCTACTTCGTCAAGGTCTACTGCAACGCCCGGGACATCCCCACCGAGAACATCCGGCTATCGCAGAACAACATCGTCGACCCGGAGAACCGCTACCAGCAGATCTTCAAGATCCAGGTCGAACTGCCCGAGGACATCTCCGACAAGGACCGCCAGGGCATCCTGCGCTCCATCGACCGCTGTACCGTGAAGAAGGTGGTGCAGGCCGGCCCGGAGTTCCAGGTCGAGGCCGTGGAGAACATCGACGGGGACGCCCAGGCGCTGCTGATGGGCGTACCGAAGGACGAGGCAGCGGGGGAGAGAGGCACCTGGATCGAGGGCAAGGACCTGCCGCTGGAGAAGACCATTGCCAACATGTCGGCAATCCTGGCAGAGCTGGGCATGAAGATCGAGATCGCCTCCTGGCGCAACATCGTGCCCCACGTCTGGTCGCTGCATATCCGTGATGCCGCCTCGCCGATGTGTTTCACCAACGGCAAGGGCGCCACCAAGGAGAGCGCGCTCTGCTCTGCGCTGGGCGAGTTCATCGAGCGGTTGAGCTGCAACTTTTTCTATAACGATCAGTTCTTTGGCGAAGAGATCGCGGCAAGCGACTTTGTTCACTACCCCAACGAGAGGTGGTTCCAGCCGGGCCCGAACGATGCACTGCCCGCACAGATCCTCGATGACCACTGCCGCGAGATCTACGATCCGGATGGCGAACTGTGCGGTTCGCACCTAATCGATACCAACTCCGGCCGGGCAGATCGCGGCATCGTCTCGCTGCCCTTCGTACGCCAGTCCGACGGCGAGACGGTCTACTTCCCGTCGAACCTGATCGAGAACCTCTACCTCAGCAACGGCATGAGCGCCGGCAACACCCTGGCCGAGGCCCAGGTGCAGTGCCTCTCGGAGATCTTCGAGCGGGCGGTGAAGAAACAGATCATCGAGGAGGAAATCGCGCTGCCGGACGTGCCCAGGGCAGTGCTGGAGCGCTACCCCGAGCTCCTCGAGGGGATCTGCGCGCTGGAGGATCAGGGCTTCCCGCTGCTGGTCAAGGACGCCTCCCTGGGCGGACAGTTCCCGGTGGCCTGCGTCACCCTGATGAACCCCAAGACGGGAGGGGTATTCGCCTCCTTCGGTGCGCACCCCAGCTTCCATGTGGCGCTGGAGCGCAGCCTCACCGAGCTGCTTCAGGGGCGCAGCTTCGAAGGGCTGAACGATTTCCCGCCGCCTACCTTCAACTCCCAGGCCGTCGCCGAGCCCAATAACTTCGTCGAGCACTTCATCGACTCCTCGGGGCTGGTCTCCTGGCGCTTCTTCAGCGCCCGGGCGGACGTCGAATTCGTCGAATGGGATTTCTCCGGTAGCGGCGCTCGCAGTAACGAGGAAGAGGCTGCGACCCTGTTCGGCATCCTCGAGGAGATGGGCCTGGAGAGCTATCAGGCCGTCCATGAGGACCTGGGTGCCCCGGTGTGCCGCATCCTGGTGCCGGGCTATTCCGAGGTCTATCCGCTGGAGGACCTCATCTGGGACAACACCAATAAGGCGCTGCTGTTCCGCGAGGACATCCTGCACCTGCACGAGCTGAGCGACGAGGCGCTGAGTGATCTGCTCGAGCGCCTGGAAGAGAGCCAGATCGATGACCACCAGGACATCATCACGCTGATCGGCATCGAATTCGACGAGAACACCGCCTGGGGCCAGCTCACCATTCTCGAGCTGAAACTGCTGATCCACCTGGCGCTTCAGCAGCACGAGGAGGCCCTGGAGCGGGTCGAGATGTTCCTGCAGTTCAACGACAACACTGTCGAGCGCAACCTCTTCTACCGCGCGGTGCAGGCGGTGCTGGAGATCGTGCTGGATGACGAGCTGGAGCTGGATGATTTTCGCGTCAACCTTGGCCGCATGTTCGGAGAGGCGACAATGGACGCCGTCGTGGGCTCGGTGGAAGGCACGCTGCGCTTCCACGGCCTGACGCCCAGCAGTATGGCGCTGGAGGGTCTGGAGAGGCATCAGCGCCTGATCGAGAGCTACCGGAAGCTGCATGCGCACCGTGCCAAGCGGCATGAGGCTGCCGGTGCCACCCGGGTGACCCGACCCGAAGGGTTGCCGGGCTAACCGCGCTCGGCGTCAGC
>JAIVHL010000028.1 GCA_020201075.1 Halomonas sp.
ACCGAGAGGCGCGCCTCCCCGCAGGTCAGCACCCCGTCGCGTACCTCGCCCTCAAGATGGTTCACATCGCCCAGGAACTCGAACACGAAACGATTGGCCGGCTCGCGGTAGACCCCTTCCGGCGTGTCGATCTGCTCGATGCGCCCGTTACTCATCACCGCCACGCGATCGGAGAGCTCCAGGGCCTCCTCCTGGTCGTGGGTCACAAAGAGGCTGGTGAAGCCCAGCTCGTCATGCAGGTGGCGCAGCCAGCGGCGCAGCTCCTGGCGCACCTTGGCATCCAGGGCGCCGAAGGGTTCATCGAGGAGCAACACGTCGGGACGCAGCGCCAGGGCGCGTGCCAGCGACACGCGCTGCTGCTGGCCGCCGGAGAGCTGTGCCGGATAGCGGTCGGCAAGCTGCTCGAGCTGGACCATCTCCAGCAGGCGATGCACCCGAACGCGGATCTCGCCCGTCGAAGGGCGGTGCTTGTGCGGCATCACGGTAAGTCCAAAGGCGACATTGTCGAACACCGTCATATGCCGAAACAGCGCATAGTGCTGGAAGACGAAGCCGATGCGCCGGTCGCGCACGTGCACGTTGGTGACGTCGCGATCGCCGAAGAGTATTCGCGCGCCGCTGTCCGGGTCGGCGGTCTCCAGCCCGGCGATGATCCGCAGCAGGGTAGTCTTGCCGGAGCCAGAGGGGCCGAGCAGACCGATCAGCTCGCCGTCGTGGATATCGAGGTTTACCGGCTCTAGGGCCCGGGTGCGCTGGCGCCCGGTCTCGAAGTGCTTGCCGATGTTGTGCAGGCGAATGCTCATGCGTGAGCCTCCTGGCGCGCGGCGCGCCATTCCAGTCCGGCCTTGGCGGCCAGGGTGAGCAGGGCGATAAGGGCCAGCAAAGCAGCGCTGGCAAAGGCCCCCACGGTGTTGTAGTCCTGGTAGAGCTGCTCCAGGTGCAGCGGCAAGGTGTTGGTATGGCCGCGGATGGCCCCCGAGACCACCGAGACGGCGCCGAATTCCCCCACCGCCCGGGCGTTGGTCAGGATCACCCCGTAGAGCAGCGCCCAGCGGATGTTGGGCAGGGTCACCCGGCGGAAGATGGTCCAGCCCGGCGCGCCGAGGGTCACGGCGGCTTCCTCTTCCCGAGAGCCCTGGGCCTGCATCAGCGGTATCAGCTCCCGGGCGACGAAGGGGCAGGTGACGAAGATGGTCACCATAAGAATCCCCGGCCAGGCGAACATCAGCTGGATGTCGTGGCCGTCGAGCCAGCCGCCCAGCCAGCCGTTGCGACCATAGAGCAGCAGGTAGATCAGGCCCGCCACCACCGGCGAAACCGCGAAAGGAATGTCGATCAGGGTCTGCAGCACGCGACGGCCCGGGAACTGGAAGCGAGTCACCAGCCAGGCCAGGGCCACGCCGAACACCAGGCAGACGGGAATGGTCAGCAAGGTGATAAACAGCGTCAGGCCGATGGCGCGCAGGGTGTAGTGGTCGCTGACATTGCTCCAGAACACCGCCGCGCCCTGGGCAAAGGCCTGGGCGAAGATCGCCACCAGCGGCAGCAGCAGAAAGAGTGCCGACAGCGCTACGGCGGCGAGGATCAGGGCCCGGCGCACCGCCGGAGCATCACCGATACGTTGCATCAGCCGCCTCCTCCATGCAGGCGCTTGATGAAGCGCCCCTGCCAGATGTTGATGGCCAGCAGCATCGCCAGCGAGACGAACAGCACCACCGAGGCGATGGCAGAGGCGCCGGCATAGTCGTACTCCTGCAGGCGCACGAAGATCATCAGCGCGGTGATCTCGGTCTCATAGGGCATGTTGCCGGCAATGAAGATGATGGCGCCGAACTCGCCTAGCGAGCGCACGAAGGCCAGGCCCGTGCCGGTCACCAGTGCCGGCCAGAGGTGGGGCAGGATGACCCGCCGAAACGCCGTGCCGTCGTTGGCACCCAGGGTCAGTGCGGCCTCGTCCACCTCCACCGGCAGATCCTCCAGCACCGGCTGCACCGTACGCACCACGAAGGGAATGCTGGTGAAGGCCATGGCCAGGGCGATACCTACCCAGGTGTAGGCCACCTGCAGCCCCAGCGGCTCCAGCAGCCGGCCCATCCAGCCGTTGCTGGAATAGAGGGTGGCGAGAGTAATACCGGCCACCGCCGTGGGCAGGGCGAAGGGCAGATCCATCAGGGCATCGAGCAGGCGCTTGCCGGGAAACTCATAGCGCACCAGCACCCAGGCCAGCAGCAGCCCGAAGGCACCGTTGACCAGCGCCGCCACGGCGGCGGCGCCGATGGTGACCGTGTAGCTGGCCACCACCCGGGCGTCGCTGATGATCGCCCAGTACTCGGCCAGGCTGAGTCCGGCCAGCTGGCCGAACAGGCCGGTCATCGGCAGCAGCAGCACCAGCGAGATAAATAGCAGGCTCACCCCCAGCGAGAGGCCGAACCCCGGCAGCACCCGCTTGGGCGCGCGGCCGATGGCGAAGGGGAGGGCTCGGGTGCTCATGGGCGTGACTCGTCTCCTCGTGGGGGTTAGCGGCGCTGCAGCTGGTCGAGCAGGCCGCCGCTGCCGAAGTGGGTCTCCATGGCCTGATCCCAGCCGCCGAAGACGTCCTCGACGCGCAGTAGCTCGGTCTCGGGGAAGAGGTCGGCGAACTCCTCGACCACCGCCTCGTGGTGGACGCGGTAGTTGAAGCCGGCCAGCGTGCGCTGGGCCTCTTCGCTGTAGAGATACTCCACGTAGGCCTGGGCCAGATCCTGGGTGCCGTTGCGCTCGGCGTTGGGCGCTACCACCGCCACCGGGAATTCGGCCAGGATACTGATCGGGGGCACGATCACCTCATAGTCGTCGCTGCCGTATTCCCCGCGGATGTTGTTGACCTCGGATTCGAAGCTGATCAATACGTCGCCCAGACCGCGCTCGATAAAGCTGGTGGTGGCGCCGCGGCCGCCGGTGTCGAACACCGTTACGTTGCGCAGGAAGGTACGCATGAAGTCCTGAATCTGCTCCTCGTCGCCGTCGAAATGCTGGTCGGCGAAGCCCCAGGCAGCCAGATAGGTGTAACGGCCGTTGCCGGAGGTCTTGGGGTTGGGGAAGACGATCTCTACCCCTTCGGCGCTCAGGTCATCCCAGCTCTCGATACCCTTGGGGTTGCCCTGGCGGACCAGGAAGGCGGTGGTGGAGTAGTAGGGCGAAGCGTTGTTGGGCAGCTGCTCCTGCCAGTTATCCGCCACCAGGCCGTCATCGGCCAGCACCTGGACGTCGGTGACCTGGTTGTAGGTCACTACGTCGGCACGCAGCCCCTGCATGATGGCCCGAGCCTGGGCGGAGGAGCCGCCGTGGGATTGCTGAATGGCAACCTCTTCGTCTTCGCGTGTTTGCCAGTGGGCGATGAAATCGGGGTTGACCGCCGAAAACAGCTCGCGGGCAATATCGTAGGAGGAGTTGAGCAGTTCGCGCTCGGCCGCCAGGGCCGGGCCGGCCATACCGGCGCCCATGGCGATGGCAAGCAAGGAGCGCTGGAAAAGGGGGCGCAGAATCATGGGGGTATCTCCGGAAATCGTTGTCGATGGCATGAGACTAATCAGGCATAAAAGTAATTACAATAATTTCCATTATACCTTTTAGATATATATGTCGACACAGCAGGTATCCCCGAGCGAGCTGCCGTCCCTCGTGGGCTCTGCTAGAATGCGCTCTCTCTGCAAGCGACCGCCTGGATCCTTCCATGACCGATGCGACACGCGACTTCCTGATTGCTCCCTCGATCCTCTCCGCCGATTTCGCTCGCCTTGGCGAGGAGGTGGACGACGTGCTGGCCTCCGGTGCCGATATCGTGCACTTCGATGTAATGGACAACCACTATGTGCCCAACCTCACCATCGGGCCCATGGTCTGCGAGGCGCTGCGCAAGCATGGCGTGACGGCGCCCATCGACGTGCATCTGATGGTCAAGCCGGTGGATCGACTGATCGGCGACTTCATCGACGCCGGAGCCAGCATCATCACCTTCCACCCTGAGGCCTCGGACCACGTCGACCGCTCCCTGCAGTTGATCCGCGACGGCGGCTGCCAGTCGGGCCTGGTGTTCAATCCGGCCACGCCGCTGTCCTATCTTGACTACGTAATGGACAAGGTCGACATGGTATTGCTGATGAGCGTCAATCCCGGTTTCGGTGGGCAGTCCTTCTTGCCGGGCACCCTGGACAAGCTGAGCGAGGCGCGTCGGCGCATCGACGCCTCCGGCCGCGATATTCGCCTGGAGGTCGATGGCGGAGTGAAGGTCGACAATATCGCAGAGGTGGCCCGCGCTGGCGCCGACACCTTCGTGGCTGGCTCGGCGGTGTTCAAGGGCCGCAACGCCGCCGACCCGCACCGCTACGACAGCGTAATTCGCGACTTCCGCGCCCAGCTGGCCGGGGTACGCTGACGCCGTGAGCGAACCGCGCCCCGAGGCTGCGCTGCCGATCTGGCACCTCTATCTGCTGGAGACGGCAGGAGGCGCCCTGTATACCGGCATTACCACCGACGTCGAGCGACGCCTGGCCGAGCACGCCGCCGGCCGCGGTGCCAAGGCGCTGCGCGGCAAGGGACCGCTGAGCCTGCGCCACCGGGAACCGGTAGGCACCCAGGGCGAGGCACTGCGGCTCGAGGCCGAGATCAAGCGGCTTTCGGCGACACGCAAGCGGTCCTGGCTGGCGAGACGTCAGGCCGCGGGCGATCAAGGACAGCAAGGAGAGTGCATGCACCCGCTTCTCGTCGACATCGAACTGGTGGCCTTCGACCTGGACGGCACCCTGATCGATTCGGTGCCCGACCTGGCCCGGGCCGTGGGCGCCGCCCTGGCCGAGCTGGGCCTTCCGGCCGCCGGCGAGGCCAGGGTGCGCGACTGGGTCGGCAACGGTTCGCGGGTATTGATGGAGCGCGCGCATACTCGGCTCTATCCCGGCGCGCGCGAGTGCCTGGATGCCCTGCGCGGCCGCGGCCTTCCCCTGGCGCTGGTGACCAACAAGCCTCACGCATTCATTGCCCCGCTGCTGGAGGGCCTGGGGATTGCCGAGCATTTCTCGCTCTGCCTGGGCGGGGACAGCCTGCCCGAGAAAAAGCCCCATCCGGCGCCGCTGCTGCACGTGGCGGCCCATTTCGACGTGGCCCCCGAGGCCTGCCTGATGGTGGGCGACTCGCGCCACGATATCGCCGCGGGCAAGGCAGCGGGATTTCGTACCCTGGCGGTGCCCTACGGCTACAACCATGGCGAGCCGGTGGGCCAAACCGGCCCGGATGGCGTGGTTGAATCGCTCGCGGAACTCGTTTAACGTGATTTTGGCTAATGCTATAAGCGCGGCCTTATCAATATGTTATTGCTATAAGCAGTGGAAGCCTCTCGATGAAAAGCTGCACCCTGCCGGACACCCGCCTTGCCATCGGTGGCTCCCCGGCCGCCGCCGACTCACTGACCCGGTCGTCTGTCTGCGGCGGTTGGCGATGGTGACGCTTTATCCATCGTGAGCCGCGGTGCTTTTTCCCGCTGATCTGCGCCGCCGAGTGCCCATTGCCAACCCGTTACCCCGAGGATTCCCGGGCATGATGACCCCCGAACGCTTCCGCGAGCTGGCCGACGCCGGCTACAACCGTATCCCGGTCACCCGCGAGGTGCTGGCCGACCTCGATACGCCGCTTTCTACCTACCTCAAGCTGGCCAATGCCCCTTGGACCTTCCTGCTGGAGTCCGTGCAGGGTGGCGAGAAGTGGGGGCGCTACTCGATCATCGGCCTGCCCAGCCGCGAGCGCATCGAGGTGAGCGGCTTCACCGTGCGTCACTACGTGGATGACGAGTTGCAGGGCGCTGCCGAAGTGGAGGACCCGCTGGCCTGGATCGAGCAGTTTCAGGCACGCTTCAAGGTGCCACGCATGGATGACCAGCCGCGCTTCGACGGGGGCCTGGTGGGTTACTTCGGCTACGACACCATCCGCTATATCGAGCCGCGATTGTGTAGCGAGTTGGCCGCGGCCAAGCCCGACCCGCTGGGCGTGCCCGATATCCTGCTGATGGTCTGCGACGAGCTGGTGGTCTTCGATAATCTCTCCGGTCGCCTGGCGCTGTGGACCCATGCCGACCCCGCCGAGCCCGAAGCCTATTACCGGGCCACTCAGCGGCTGGAAGAGTTGGAGATCCGTTTGCGCAGCGCCACTCTCAATACCATCAGTCCCGGCACCGGTGGCGCTGCGATAGAGGAGGGTGATTTTACCTCCGGCTTCACCGAGTCGGGCTTCAAGGCTGCGGTGGAGACCATCAAGGAGTACGTGCTGGCCGGCGACGTCATGCAGTGCGTGCCCTCTCAGCGCATGTCGATCCCCTATCGCGCCGCCCCCCTGGATCTCTACCGAGCGCTGCGCAGCCTAAACCCGTCGCCCTACATGTTCTTCCTCGACCTGGGCGACCACCAGGTGGCCGGCTCATCGCCGGAGATACTGACCCGTCTGGAGGAGGGCGAAGTGACGGTGCGGCCCATCGCCGGCACCCGCAAGCGCGGGCGCAATGAGGCGGAGGACCTGGCGCTGGAGGCGGAGCTGCTGGCCGACCCCAAGGAGCGCGCTGAGCATCTGATGCTGATCGATCTCGGTCGCAACGATGTGGGGCGCATCAGCGAGACCGGCTCGGTGAAGGTCACCGAGAAGATGGCGGTGGAGCGCTACTCCCACGTCATGCATATCGTCTCCAACGTCACCGGGCGGCTCAAGCCGGGGCTGACCGCCATGGACGCCCTGCGCGCCACCTTCCCGGCGGGCACCGTCTCCGGCGCGCCCAAGATCCGGGCGCTGGAGATCATCGACGAGCTGGAGCCGGTCAAGCGCGGCATCTACTCCGGGGCGGTGGGCTATCTCTCCTGGCACGGCAACATGGATACCGCCATCGCCATCCGCACCGCGGTGATCAAGGATGGCCAGCTGCACGTCCAGGCCGGGGCCGGCATCGTCGCCGACTCCGTGCCCGAGATGGAGTGGCAGGAGACCCTCAACAAGGGGCGTGCGCTGTTCCGCGCCGTGGCCATGGCCGAGCGCGGCCTGGACAACCTCGAATAGCCAAGGCGCCGGAGAGACGACCCATGAAAGTCTGCATGATCGACAACTACGACAGCTTCACCTTCAACGTGGTGCAGTATCTGGGCGAGCTGGGCGCCGAGGTGGAGACCCACCGCAACGACGCCATCACCCTCGAACAGATCGAGGCCATGGCGCCGACGCACCTGGTGATCTCACCGGGGCCCTGCACGCCCAACGAGGCGGGTGTTTCCATGGCGGCCATCCGCCACTTCGCCGGGAAGCTACCGATTCTCGGCGTCTGCCTGGGCCACCAAGCGATCGGCCAGGTCTATGGGGGCGAGGTGGTGCGCGCGCCACAGGTCATGCACGGCAAGACCTCGGCCATCCGCCACGCCGGCCTGGGCGTGTTCGAGGGGCTCGAAGACCCGCTGGAGGTGACCCGCTACCACTCCCTGGTGGTAGCTCTTGACTCGCTTCCCGCGTGTCTGGAAGTGACCGCTTGGACCGATGACGACGACGTCACCCCGGGGCTGATCATGGGGCTGCGCCACCGCGAGCTCGACGTGGAGGGGGTGCAGTTTCACCCCGAATCGATCCTCACCCGCCAGGGCCATGAGCTGCTGGCCAACTTTCTGAAACGTCATGCGTAGGCGCCGCTGAGCCGAGCCTGCGTCGAGGAGACCGACTATGCAGATGCGAGATGCCCTCGGCGCCCTGATGCGCCGCGAGAATCTGAATTTCGCCGAGACCCATGAGGTGATGCGCCAAATCATGACCGGCGAGACCAGCGATGCGCTGATTGCCGCCTTCCTGATGGGCATGGCCATGAAGGGCGAGACCGCCGAGGAGATCAGCGCCGCCGCCCAGGTTATGCGCGAGCTGATGAAGCCGGTGCAGCTGCCGGCTGGGCTCGAGAACGTGGTGGATATCGTCGGCACCGGCGGCGATGGCGCCAACCTGTTCAACGTTTCCACCGCGGCGAGCTTCGTGGTAGCCGCCGCCGGCGGCCACGTGGCCAAGCACGGCAACCGCGGGGTGTCCTCCTCGTCGGGCAGCGCCGATCTCTTCGCCGTGGCCGGTATCCACCTCGATCTCGACGTCGAGCAGGTGGCGCGCTGCATCACCGAGGTGGGGGTGGGCTTCATGTTCGCGCCCAATCACCACCCGGCCATGCGCTACGCCGTGGGGCCGCGTCGCGAGATGGGCGTGCGCACCCTGTTCAATATCCTGGGGCCGTTGACCAACCCCGCCGGCGCTGCCAATCAGGTGCTGGGGGTCTACGACCCGGCGCTGGTGCCCTTGATGGCCGATGTGCTGCGCCGCCTGGGCAGCCGCCACGTGCTGGTGGTGCACGCCGAGGATGGCCTGGATGAAATCTCCCTGGCCCAGCCGACCTTGGTGGCCGAGCTCCGAGACGGTGAAGTTCACGAGTACGTCATCACCCCGGAAGAGATGGGCATTGCCCGACAGCCGCTGGACACGCTGCGCGTGCAGTCCGCCGAAGACAGTCTGCGCCTGGTGGAGCAATCCCTGGTGGGCGAGGGGCCGGCGGCGGATATCGTGTCGCTGAATGCCGGCGCGGCGCTCTACGTTTCGGGCGTGGCCGACAGCCTCAAGGAGGGGGTGGCTCTGGCCCAGGACGCTCAGGCCTCGAAGCTGCCCCTGGAGAAGCTCAGGGAGCTGGCCAACTTCACCCGCGTCTTCCTGCAGTGAGCGCCTCTCCCACTCAGGGCATCCCCTCTCTGCGCACCCCTATCTGGGCACCCCTATAAGGAGTTAACCGATGAGCGCATCACCGGGGGCGACCCCCACCATTCTGACCCGTATCCTCCAGCGCAAGGACGAGGAAGTGGCAGAGCGTTCCCGCGCCGTGTCCGAGGCCGAACTGCTGCGCCTGGTCGCCGAGCAGAGCGCACCGCGAGGTTTTGTTGATGCCATGAACCGCCGGATCGCCGAGGGTGATCCGGCGGTGATCGCCGAGGTCAAGAAGGCCTCGCCCTCCCGGGGGGTAATCCGCGAGGATTTCCGCCCCGGCGAGATCGCCGCCAGCTTCGCCGCCGGCGGCGCGGCCTGCCTCTCGGTGCTCACCGACGCCGACTTCTTCCAGGGCCATGAGGACTACCTGATCGAGGCCCGCGACGCCTGCGACCTACCGGTGATCCGCAAGGATTTCATCACCCACGGCTACCAGGTGAGCGAAGCGCGCGCCATCGGCGCCGACTGCGTCCTGCTGATCGTTGCCGCCCTTGACGACGCCCGGATGGCCGACCTGCACCGCCAGGCCGTGGAGCTGGGCATGGACGTGCTGGTGGAGGTCCACGATGCTCAGGAACTGGAGCGGGCGCTCAAGCTGGACCTCGCCCTGGTGGGCATCAACAACCGCGACCTGCACACCTTCGATACCACCCTGGACACCACGCTGGCACTGCTGCCCCGCATTCCGGCGGGCGTCACCGTGGTCACCGAATCCGGCATCCATGTCCGCGACGACGTGCTGCGCATGCGGGAACACGACGTCAACGCCTTCCTGGTGGGCGAGGCCTTCATGCGCGAGACCGACCCCGGTGAGGCCCTCAGGCGGCTGTTCTTCTAGGGGCAGGGCCTTCCATCCCTGGATTCCCAAGATACCTCCAGTAGTTTGTGTCATCCGGTAGGAGCAGGGGGCTAGCGCCGAACCTCCTGCCAGTCGCTCTTTAAACAACCGGTGATGTGATGTTCCGTTTCTTCGAAACCCTGGTGAATCCCTACCCATCCGGCGAGCCCGAGACGCCCCCGCGCGGGCTGGGTGCCTTCATCCTGCACTTCTCGCGGCCGGTGCTGCCGCTGCTGGTCATCATGTCGCTGCTCACCGCGCTGGTGTCGGCCATCGAGGTGTTGTTTTTCAGCTACATGGGCGAGCTGGTCGACTGGTTGGCGACGGCCGAGCGCGAGGGCTTCTTCGCCGAATATGGCTGGCGCCTGGGCGGCATGGCGGCGCTGGTGGTGATCGGCCTGCCGCTGGTAACGCTGCTGCAGTCGCTGATTACCCACCAGAGCATCTTCGGCAACTATCCAATGATCGGACGCTGGCTGGCGCACCGGCATATGCTCGGACAGAGCATGGCGTTCTACCAGGACGAGTTCGCCGGCCGGGTCTCCCAGAAGGTGATGCAGACCGCGCTGGCGATTCGCGAGACGGTGATGAAGCTGATGGACCTGCTGGTCTATGTGATCGTCTACTTCATTGGCGCCATGCTGCTGATGGGCAGCGCCGAGCCGTGGCTGATGCTGCCACTGGTGGCGTGGCTGCTCGGCTATATCGCGATCATGAAAGTGTTCGTGCCGCGCCTGCGTCAGGTCTCCATGGAGCAGGCCGACGCCCGGGCGCGGATGACCGGACGCATCGTCGACAGCTACAGCAATATTCAGACTATCAAGCTGTTTGCAGATACTCAGCGCGAGCAGCACTACGCCCGCGATGCCATGGAGGGCTTCATGGACACGGTGCACCGCCAGATGCGCCTGGCCACTCAGCTGACGGTGAGCCTGACGCTGCTCAATTCGCTGCTGCTGGCCGGGGTGGCGGCCCTCGCCATCGGCGCCTGGTACCTAGAGGCGGTATCGCTCGGCGTGATCGCGGTGGCCATCGCCCTGGTGATGCGTATCCGCTTCATGTCCAACTGGATTCTGTGGGAGGTGGCGGGACTGTTCGAGAACATCGGCACGGTGCAGGACGGCATCAACACCATCGCCCGCGAGCCGGAGGTCCGGGACGCGCCGAATGCTCAGGCGCTCGAGGTAACGAACGGTGAGATCCGCTTCGATGCCCTGCGCTTCGGCTATGCGCGGCCGGACGGCGAGGCCCAGCGGGTCTTCGATGGCATGAGCCTGACCATCGCGCCGGGGGAGAAGGTTGGCGTGATCGGCCGTTCCGGCGCGGGCAAGTCGACCCTGGCCAACCTGCTGCTGCGCTTCTATGACCTGGAGGAGGGTCGTATTCTGATCGACGATCAGGATATCGCCGGCGTAACCCAGACGTCGCTTCGCCAGCAGATCGGCATGGTGACCCAGGACACCTCGCTGCTGCATCGCTCGCTGCGCGACAACATCCGCTACGGCAGCCCGCATGCCAGCGAAGCGGCAATATGGGAGGCGGTGCGGCGCGCCCACGCCGACAGCTTCATCGATGACCTGGTCGACGTGCAGGCACGGCGCGGCCTGGATGCCCACGTCGGCGAGCGCGGGGTCAAGCTCTCCGGCGGCCAGCGCCAGCGCATCGCGATCGCTCGGGTGTTGCTCAAGAATGCGCCGATCCTGGTGCTCGACGAGGCCACCTCGGCGCTGGATTCCGAGGTCGAGGCGGCCATTCAGGAGCAGCTCTATACCCTGATGGAGGGCAAGACGGTGATCGCCATCGCCCACCGGCTGTCGACCATCGCCATGCTCGACCGGCTGGTGGTGATCGACGAGGGGCGTATCGTCGAGACCGGCACCCACGGCGAGTTGCTGTCCCAGGATGGGCTCTATGCCGCGCTCTGGCGTCGCCAGTCGGGGGGCTTTCTGGGCGTGGATCTCGACGGCGTCGCGATGTCTTCTGCGCCGGGGGAGGCGAGATCCAGACATGACATCTCCGGGACGGCTAGCGGTTGAGCAGCCAGAGTAGCCCCGACAGCACTACGCTGACGATAATCATGGTAGTGACGGGAAAGAAGAACGAGAAATTCTCGCGGCGAACGGCGATGTCGCCGGGTAACTGACCCAGCGGCAGCCGCGAGAGCCAGGGCCAGAGCAGGCCCACGGCGATGATGATCAGACCGATCACCATCAGGGTACGGTTCATGGCATCGCCTCCTGTTGGAGAGTGCGCCCACCGGTAGTTTTCACCGGTGGGCGCCGTCTTGGGCTCAGCCCGCCCGGCGCAGCACCTCGAGCAGCCCCTGCAGCGGGTGGGGCAGGGCGGTGTCGGAGAGCCGCCGGGCCTGGCTGCGGCAGGAGTAACCGGTGGCCAGCAGCTTTCCCGCGTTGGTGTCTTCCTCCACCACCGGCTGCCACGACTGGGCATAGATGGTCTTCGAGGTCTCCAGGTTTCTGGCCTCGTGTCCATAGGTCCCGGACATACCGCAGCAGCCGGTGGCTACCAGCTCGAGCTCGAGGCCGAAGGCGGCGAACACCTGCTGCCACGCCTTGGGACTGCCCGGGGCGTTGGTGGTCTCGGTGCAGTGGGAGAGCAGCTTGTAGCCGGGATCGTCAATCGCCTCTGCGTCGGGCTTATGGCTCGGCGCCAAGCTGGCGGCCTGGGTGACCAGCCACTCCTGCAGCATCAGTACTTCGGGGATGGCCTCCGGGCCGAGCGCCTTCACATACTCCTGGCGGTAGGTCAGGGTCATGGCCGGGTCGATGCCCACCAGCGGCACGCCGAAATCGGCCAGGGTCCGCAGGCGCTTGGCTTGTCTCTCCGCGGTGCGCTCGAAGGCACCCAGGAAGCCCTGCACGTGCAGCGGCTTGCCGTTGGGCGAGAAAGGCGCCACGAAGACCCGCACATCCAGGCGGCTGAGCAGCTCGACGATATCCATCACCAGCTTGGCCTCGAAGTGGCTGGTGAAGGCGTCCTGCACGATCACCACGCTTCTGGCCTTCTGGGTCTCGGTGAGCAGACCCAGTGAGGTCGGGGTAGCCGGGGCCACGCCCCAGGCGTCCAGCTGCTTCGTCAGGCTGGCCCGGGAGAGCCTGGGGCTGTCGACCATGCCGATGGGGCCGGAGAGCAGGCGATCCACCAGGCGGTTGCCGATCAGCGCGTTGTAGGCCGGCGCGATGCGCGAGAGCACCGGCAACATGAATTCCGTGCCGCCGATCACATAGTCGCGCAGCGGACGCAGGTAGCGGCCGTGGTAGACCTCCAGAAACTGCGAACGCGAGTCGGGCACGTTGACCTTCACCGGGCACTGGCCGGCGCAGGACTTGCAGGCCAGACATCCCGCCATGGCATCGTAGACCTCATGGGAGAAGTCCGCCTCGCGGCGGCGGCGCAGGGTGTTGAGGGTGCGCTTGGGGAAACGCTTCACGAAGCCCCAGGCCCCCTCGGCCCTGTTCTTTCTCGACTCTTCGACTAGGTCGATGCCGGCGTCGCCCTGCAGGCGTAGCCACTCGCGAATCAGGCTGGCACGCCCCTTGGGGGAGTGGATACGGTCGCGGGTGGCCTTCCACGAGGGGCACATGGCGTCGTTGGGATCGTAGTTGTAGCAGGCGCCGTTGCCGTTGCAGTAGACGGTGGCGGCATGGGCCTGCCAGACCTTCTCATCGATGGTGCGGTCGAGCTGGCCGCGGGTGGGCACGCCGTCGATGGTTAACAGGCCCGGGTCGACCCACTTGATCGGTTCTGCCTCGGCAACGTCACCGATGTCGGACGGGGTAGAGGCAGACCCCGCGGCATCGGGCGGGGTAGAGAGAGGAGTCGCGATCTTGCCGGGATTGAGCTGGTTGTGGGGGTCGAAGGCCGCCTTGACCCGCTGCAGGCTGGGGTAGAGCGCACCGAAGAATTTCGGGGCGTACTCCGAGCGCACCCCCTTGCCGTGTTCGCCCCACAGCAGGCCGCCGTACTTGTGGGTCAGCTCGGCCACCTCGTCGGAGACCTCGCGGATCAGCCGCTCCTGGGCCGGGTCCTTCATGTCGATGGCCGGGCGCACGTGGAGCACCCCGGCATCCACGTGGCCGAACATGCCGTACTCCAGGCCCCGGGCGTCCAGGGCGGCGCGAAACTCACTGATGAAGTCGGCCAGGTGCTCCGGCGGCACCGCGGTGTCCTCCACGAAGGGAATCGGGCGCTTCTCGCCCTTGGCGTTGCCCAGCAGGCCCACCGCGCGCTTGCGCATGGCGTATACCCGCTGGATCTGCGGCCGGCCCTCGGCCAGGGTGAACCCCAGACGCTGAACGCTGGCGTCCGCCTCCAGATGGCGGCAGAAGGCCGCCACCCGGTCGGCCAGCCGCTCGGGGTCGTCGTCGTTGAACTCCACCAGGTTGATGCCGCGCACCGGCGTCTCACCGCCCGATGGAAAGAACTCCGCCACGCTGTCCCACACGAAGTCGTCCATGGCCAGCATCAGCACGGTGTCGTCCACCGTCTCGATGGAGGTGGGGCGCGCGTCACTCGCCATCAGGGCATTGGCATCGCGCAGGGCGTCCATGAAGCCAAAGGTGGCGGCAATCAGCTCCCCCTGGGTGTCGATGACCTCCCGGGCGGTGCGGTAGGCGCGGCCGGTGGCATCGTCCCGTTCACACAGCGTCGCCAGCTCGCGGTCCTCGACGGGGCGGCTCTGCAGCCGCTCGCCCCCCAGCAGTACGGTGTCGAGGGCCAGCACGTGGTGGCGGGTCTTGCCGTATTCGCAGCTGCCCTGGCCGCTGGCATCGGTGGAGATCATGCCGCCGATGGTGGCGCGGTTGGAGGTGGATAGGTCCGGGGCGAAGAAGAGCCCGTGGGGCTTAAGCGCGGCGTTGAGCTGATCCTTGACCACGCCGGCCTGCACTCTCACTCGACGCTTCTCCACGTCGATGTCGAGAATCGCGTTCATGTGCCGAGAGACATCCACCACCAGGCCGTCGGTCAGCGACTGGCCGTTGGTGCCGGTGCCACCGCCGCGGGGGGTGAGTACCACTCGGCGGTGCTCGGGCTTGCCGGCCAGCCGGGCGAGACGCTCGAGATCCTCGGCGTGCTTAGGGTAAAGCACCGCCTGGGGGAGGCGCTGGTAGATGGAGTTGTCGGTGGCCTGCACCGTGCGGGCGGCGTAGTCCGGCGCGATCTCGCCCTCGAAGCCCGCTTCGCGCAGGGCCTCGAGAAAGCTGAGATAGGGCTCGGAACAGGAGGCGGTGGTGACGGCGTCGGCGGTGTCCAGTCTTGCGATCATGGCACTCTGTCGTGGAAAGAAGAAAGTAGCGCTACTTTACCGCGTCAGGGCGGTGAGGCGCATCCCAGGTGAACGCTTCGGGGCGAGTTGGAGCGGGCGTCGCGGCTGGCGCGTGGCGCCCCTGCGGCCTTTTGCCTACAATGGGCGCCCTGTTTGCCCCCTTCACCGACTGCAACGGACTGGATGCCATGCTCGATCCCAAACTGCTGCGCAGCGACCTCGATGCGGTCGCCCAACGACTGGCCAAGCGAGGCTTTGTCCTCGATACCGACCGTCTCGAGGCGCTGGAGTCCCGGCGCCGCGAGCTGCAGGCCCAGACCGAGTCCCTCCAGAACGAGCGCAATACTCGCTCCAAGGCGATCGGCAAGGCCAAGTCGGCGGGAGAGGACATTCAGCCTCTCCTCGATGAGGTGTCTGATCTGGGCGACCGACTCGACGCCGCCAAGGCCCGCCTGGCCGAGGTGCAGGCCGAGTGGGATGACGTGGTGAGCGGCCTGCCCAATCTTCCCCACGAGAGCGTGCCCGAGGGCAAGAGCGAAGACGACAACGTCGAGCTGCACCGCTGGGGCACCCCCCGCGAGTTTGACTTCGAGGTGCTCGACCACGTCGATCTGGGCGCGGTTAAGGGCGACCTGGACTTCGATCTGGCCGCTAAACTCACCGGGGCGAGATTCGCAGTGATGCGCGGCCCCATCGCCCGCATGCACCGGGCGCTGACCCAGTTCATGCTGGACAAGCAGACTCTCGAGCACGGATACGAGGAGTGCTATGTCCCCTTCATGGTCAACGAGGCCTCTCTGCGCGGCACCGGCCAGCTCCCCAAGTTCGGCGAGGACCTGTTCCGCCTGGACGACGAGCGAGGCTATCACCTGATCCCCACCGCCGAGGTGCCGCTGACCAATTTCGCCCGCGACGAAATCCTCGACCACAGGTCGCTGGGCGCCGCCAAGACATTCGATCTGGAGGTATGGATCCCCAGCCAGGGTACCTACCGCGAGATTTCCTCGGTCTCTAACTGCGAGGAGTTCCAGGCACGGCGGATGCAGGCCCGCTTTCGCCACCCGGAACAGAAAAAGCCGCTGCTGCTTCATACGCTGAACGGCTCCGGCCTGGCGGTGGGGCGCTGCCTGGTGGCGGTGCTGGAGAACTACCAGAACGCCGACGGTTCCATTGGTGTGCCCGCAGCGCTGCAGCCCTACATGGGCGGCGTCGAGGTGATCAACCTCTAGGCACCGCGAGCACTGCAGGCGCTGTTCAAGCGCTACTCGATTTCCCAGCTGACGCTAACCCCGGCTTCGATATCGATGGTGCCGGGGCGATACTCCGGCTGGGGAGCACTTTCCCGGGCGTCGGCGGCCATGGCCAGCATGCGGGGTTGGAACACAGGCATGCGAGTCTCGCTGACGCTGGCGACCGGCCCCAGGGAGATGCCCAGGGTGTCGGCCATCAGTGAGGCCTTGTGACGGGCCTTCTCCAGCGCATTGATCAGCGCCTCGTCGGTGGCAGCATCCCGGTCGACGAGATCGTAGGCAACGCCATCGAGGGCGTTAACGCCGGCTTCGGTCAGGGCGTCGAGCAGGTGCGGCAGCTGCGCAATTTCGTCGATCTGGACGCGAAAGGGGCGCTCCAGGCGGGTGCGTACCAGGATCTCGCGCTCGCCGTTCTCGAGACGGCTGCCGGCAAGGTGCTCCGGTTGCACGGCCAGGGAGCCGGCGCTGATGGCGTCACGCTCGAGACCCGCGGCCTCGAGGGCACGAATCAGCTCGCCGGCGCGTGTTTCGAGTCGTTCACGGGCTTCACGCAGCGCCTGGGTGTCACCGCCGCTCTCCGCTTCCTGAGACAGCGCTGGCGTGCGCTCCCAGAGCCTTGCGGAGAGCGTGGCTCGGTCCGGCACCACCGACAGCGTGGCCTCGGCCTGAACGTGGAGTTGGCGCGGAGGCTTTGCCTCGGCAAACGCCTGGATCGCCAGCAGGGGAGTGGCGACGAGCAGACTGCCGAGCAGAAGCATTCGGGCGGAGTGAAACAGTATCATGGTGGCCTACTTGCGATAATGACGTGGCGGCATGCCACGCAGCTTCGAGGCAGGCCAGTTGCAAAGGTTCCCGGCCCGGCGTCCCGCTATGTTTTCAATAGCGTTTTCGAGCATGGCCTCGAGATTTTTCAAAATTGTTGCTGGCAATGCGCAAGAGCATGATGAAGGCTTGCCAGGTAACACAGGAATTTACTATGTCTCAGCATGAACCGGATACCTCGGGCATTATACCGCTCAATCTCACCCTCGGCCTGGCCGCGCTGGTGGTGATTGTGGCCGGCATGAAGGCCGGCGCCAGCCTGCTGGTGCCGCTGATGCTGGCGATATTTATCGCCCTGGTCTGTACCCCTCCGGTGCAGTGGCTGAACCGTCTGGGGCTGAGCCTTCGTCTGGCCGTCTGGCTCACCCTGGTAGTGATTGGCGGACTGCTGTCGCTGCTGGGCCTGCTGCTGGTGAACAGTTTCGGAACCTTCACGGAGGCACTGCCGGGGATCGAGGAGAAGCTCTACGACTATTACCTCGGGCTGTTTGACGGCCTGGCTAAGTTGGGGTTGGCCATCGATCCCGACCGTCTCGTCGAACTGCTCAATGTGGAACAGTTGGGCAGCGAGGTGCCGGGACTGCTGGGAGAACTGGGCAATCTGCTGATGCAGAGCGTGATGGTTACCCTGCTGGTCGTCTTCATGCTGTTCGAAACGCTTAACCTGCGCGACAAGATTTCTCGCGCGCTGAGAAATCCGGCGCCCAGCCTCGAGCGCTTCAACGAGTTCAGCCGTACGCTCAAGCGTTACCTGGCGGTGAAGACCCTGATCAGCCTGGTGACCGGAGTACTGGTGTGGATTGCTTGCCTGCTGGTGGGGGTCGACTTCCCGCTGCTGTGGGCCGTGCTGGCTTTTGCCCTCAACTATATCCCCAATATTGGCTCCGCCATTGCTGCCATTCCGCCGGTGCTGCTGCTTGTGGTGTCGCCTGGGGGAGGGCTGGTCGACGCTCTGCTGCTGTCAGGCGCCTATCTAGGGATCAATTTCATCCTTGGCAACATTGTCGAGCCCCGCTGGATGGGTCGGGCCCTGGGGCTTTCCACCTTTATCGCCTTCCTGTCGCTGGTGGTGTGGGGGTGGATTTTCGGTGCCGCGGGGCTGTTGCTCTCGGTGCTGCTGACCATGACGCTGAAGATCGCCCTGGACAGCCACCCCCAGACCCGTTGGATCGCTCACCTGCTGGGCCCGGGTGACGATCAGGCGCTGGAGGAGGCGGACCGCCCCATCTCGGAGCGGGATGGCGAAGAGGACGAGATGGATTCAGCCAAGGAGTGAAACCAAAACGCAATCGCCCCGGACCTTGCCGGGACGATTGTCAGACTGTCGTACCTAGCGATCAGGCGTTCTGGTCGATGAACTGTGTCAGCTGTGACTTTGATTGGGCACCTACCAGGGAGGCGACCTTGGAGCCAGACTTGAACAGCATGACGGTAGGTACACCGCGCACACCCTGTTCGGCGGCGATCTCCGGGGCATCGTCCACGTTGATGCTGACGACCTTGAGGTTGCCGTTGCGCTCCTCGGCGACCTCGTCGACCACCGGTGCCATCACCTTGCAGGGACCGCACCAGGGAGCCCAGAATTTGAGCAGAACCGGGGTATCGGCCTTGAGGACTTCCTGCTCGAAGTTGGCGTTGGTGACATCGACGTTATTGTCCATGGGGTTCTCCAGTTTTGTTGCGCTGCATCGAGCGTATTCGCGGCACGCCTGAGCGTGCCTGGCCGGATGATGTTAGCGGCCGGCTGCGGCGCTGGCAAATGGCGTCATGATTCGGCTAGGCGAGACGCCGCCTTGTTAGATATGCTTCAAAGTGATTATAATTATTTCTTTTATCACTATTTGGTATTTTCAGCGCCCTTGATCGGGTAGCTGTCAGGGAGTTTGCCACCATGAAGCTGCAGCAGCTGCGCTATATCTGGGAAGTCACCCGCCACAATCTCAACGTATCGGCCACCGCGCAGAGCCTGTTTACCTCTCAACCGGGAATCTCCAAGCAGATTCGTCTGCTGGAGGACGAACTGGGTGTAGAAATCTTTGCTCGCAGCGGCAAGCACTTGACCCGGGTCACTCCGGCCGGCCAGGCCATCGTCGAACTGGCCGGCGAGGTGTTGCGCTTGACTGAGAATATCAAGGAAGTGGCCCAGGAGTTTAGCGACGAACGTCGCGGCAGCCTGTCCATCGCCACCACCCATACGCAGGCGCGCTATGCCCTGCCGCCGGTCATTAGCGACTTTACTCGCAAGTATCCCGAAGTGGCCCTGCACATGCAGCAGGGCACCCCCAAGCAGATCGCTCAGATGGTCAGCGACGGCCAGGCGGATTTCGCCATTGCCACCGAATCACTGGAGCTGTTCAACGACCTGGTGCTGCTACCCTGCTATCGCTGGAACCGCTGCATTCTAGTGCCCCGGGGGCATCCTCTGGCCGACGAACCCGAGCTCACCCTGGAGGCCTTGGCCCGCTATCCGCTGGTCACCTATGTGTTTGGGTTCACCGGTCGTTCCCAGCTTGACGATGCCTTCCGCGCGCGAGGGCTTACGCCCAACGTGGTGCTCACCGCTGCCGATGCCGATGTGATCAAGACCTACGTGCGCCTAGGAATGGGAGTGGGCATCGTCGCTCACATGGCGGTGGACCTCGAACACGATACTGATCTGCTGGCGCTGGATGCGGGCCATTTGTTCGCGAGTTCCACCACCAAGATCGGTATCCGCCGGGGCACCTTCATGCGCGGCTACATGTATGACTTCCTGCAGGGATTCGCCTCTCATTTGGAGCGCGACCTTGTAGACGCCGCCCTGGCGGCGGGTCCACGACATGAGTTTCCGCTCTTCGAGGGGCTGGAGCTGCCGGTGCGCTAGCCTCGCGCGCCCGGGTTGGGGGGTTGTAGGTTGGTGGTGTGCAGGCCGCACTCCTTGCCACCCTGATCTTCCCACCACCAACGTCCCTCGCGTTCATGCTGGCCGGGCAGGGTAGGGCGGGTGCACGGCTCGCAGCCGAGGCTGACGAAGCCGCGTTCGTGGAGCGGGTTGTAGGGCACGTCGAACATGCGAATGTAGGTCCAGACCTCCTCGCTGCTCCAGTGGGTGAGTGGGTTGACCTTGACGAGGGGACTGGCCTCGCTGCCGAAGCCATGATCCTGCTCGGCGATCTGCAGGCTGGAGCGCGTGCCCGGGCTCTGGTCGCGCCGCTGTCCGGTGACCCACATCGGCAGGCCGGCCAAGCGACGGCGCAGAGGCGTCACCTTGCGAATACCGCAGCACTCCTGATGGCCGTCCCGGAAGAAGCTGAAGAGCCCCTTGTCGCGCACCAGGGCCTGGACGGCCTCGGGGTCGGGGAAGCGCACGTCGATCGCGATGCCGTAATGCTCTCGAACCCGCTCGATGAAGGCGTAGGTCTCCGGGTGCAGTCTCCCGGTGTCCAGGGCGAAGACGCGGACGGCCTCCTTTGGCGCCACCTTGAGGGCCAGGTCGATCAGCACCACGTCTTCGGCGCCAGAGAAGGAGAGGGTCAGTTCACCGAAGGCCTGGTAGGCGACCCGCAGTATCTCCTTGGGGGTGTCCTGATCGTGGTCCAGGACAAAACGGTTCGTGGGTGTGATGACGGCTACCCTAGCAAGAAGGTGGCGCAAGGCCCCAATACCGATTTCTTGGATATCTATTCTCTCAAGAATTAAGAGGGATTCTTCTTATTCACTTTCTGTTGGGCCGTCGGCTTCCCGGGACAGGGCATCCATCAGATGTCGGATCTTGTCCAGGGTCTCCTGATACTCCGCCTCACCCTCCGAGTCGGCCACCAGACCACCGCCGCCCCATAGATGCAGTCGCCCCCCATCCGCCACGGCGGTACGAATGGCAATGGAGGTGTCCATCCGCCCTCGCACGTCCACGTAGCCCAGGCTGCCGCAATAGGCGCTGCGCCGGCTGGGTTCCAGTTCCTCGATAATCTGCATCGCGCGCACCTTGGGGGCGCCGGTGATGGAGCCGCCGGGGAAGGCCGCCGCGAGCAGTTCCAGAGGTCGCCGGTTCGCGTTCAGTTCGCCGGTCACCACGCTGACCAGGTGGTGGACGTTGGCATAGCTCTCCAAGCTGCAGAGTTGAGGCACTCTGACCGTGCCTGGGCGGCAGACCCGTCCGAGATCGTTGCGTAGCAGGTCGACGATCATCACGTTCTCGGCGCGGTCCTTGAGGCTGACGGTGAGCTCATTGGCCAGGTCGCGGTCCGCCTTCGGTGTTTCGCCCCGGGGACGTGTTCCCTTGATGGGGCGTGTCTCCACCTGGCCATCTCGGCATTCCAGAAAGCGCTCGGGGGAAAGAGAGAGAATCGCCTGTTCGCCCTGGGGCGTGGTCCAGGCCATAAAGCCGGCGTAGGGCGTCGGCGTGGCGTTTCGCAGACGGCAGTAGGCGCTCCAGAGGTCGCCGGCATAGGGGGCGCTGAAGCGTTGGGCCAGATTGATCTGGTAGCAGTCTCCCGAGAGGATATAACGCTGCACTTTGGCGAAACGTTCCAGATAGTCGGCGCGGGAGAGTTCGCCGGCGAAGGGGGCGGTCAGTCGAAAGTTGCCACCGGCTGCCGACGGCTCCGTCAGCCAGCCAAGCACCTGCCGGCGCCGCTCGGCGCTGGCCACCAGCCAGCTTTCGCCACGTTCATGGTCCTGAATCAGAGCCCAGTCGTAGAGGCCGACTCGGCTCGCCGGTAGCGCTAACGTCGGTTGGGTCTGCTCGCCCACCGGCTCGATCAGCCGTCCCAGGTCGTAGCTCCAGTAGCCGATCAGGCCGCCGAGAAAGGGTAGCTCGCTGTCGGGAGTCTCCGTCTCGAGGCGGTCCAACAGCGCCTGCTGGGCAGCGAAGGGAGAGAGCCCTGCCAGTTCGGGCATGCCAGAGAGGTAGCCTCGGTCGTCGATCTCGAGCATCGCCAGGGGGTCGCTGGAGAGAATATCGAAGCGCCCAGTGGGGGAGGCTGGGCGCCCACAGTCAAGCAGCACGGCACCCGGCCGCCCGCGTAGACGGGCGAAATACTCGAGCGGTTGCTCATGATAGGGGCAGGGGGTGATCTGGAGTCTTACACTCATTGCCATACCTTGCAGTCACAGGCGGCCCATTCTAGGCATCTCACCGGCACTTGTCCCTGCCCGTTCCCCGTTCCCGCCGCCAGGCGGGAAAGATGTTGCGACATTGTCGACAGTTCCTCTGGTTACTATCGTGTTGTCTACAACCAAAGATGAAGCTTCGCAGCGTTTCCGGATATTGACCCCATTCTGCGGAGTGGCTACTCTTTGCTCATCCAATAATTGTCGACAATCATTATGACTCCAGCCCAAATTGAAACGTCGATCCCGGAAGTTCGCACCCTGGCGGAGCGTGTCTTTCAGCAGCTTCAGGATGCCATCGTGCGCGGCGAACTGCCCCCGGGCAGCAAGATCACCGAGCCGGGTCTGTCCAAGGCCTTCGGAATCTCCCGAGGGCCCCTGCGCGAGGCGATGCGTCGCCTCGAGGCGCATCGGTTGATCGAGAGAGTGCCCCACGTGGGTGCGCGAGTCATAAAGCTCTCCATGCAGGAGCTACTCGAGCTGTTCGATGTGCGCGAGGCCCTGGAGAGCATGGCCGCGAGGTTGGCCGCCGAGCATATGACCGCCGCGGAGATCGCCGGGCTGCGCGAACTGCTGGCGATGCACGAGCGTCAGGCCGACCTCAAGAAGGGGGAGGCCTATTTCCAGCGTGAGGGGGATCTGGACTTTCACTATCGTATCGTCCAGGGCAGCCACAACCGCATGCTGGTGACCATGCTCTGCGATGACCTCTATTACCTGGTGCGGCTCTACCGTACCCAGTTCAGCGCGACCGGTTCACGTCCCCAGCGCGCGTTTGTCGAGCACCACCGCATCGTCGATGCCATCGAGGCCGGTGACGCCGAACTATCCGAGCTGCTGATGCGTCGTCACGTCAGCGCCTCAAGGGCCAACGTTGTAGACCGCTATGCCGCCACCCTGCGACAGACCTCTGCGGCGACCTGACCCGACACCGGAGCCACACGGCTCGAACACCACAGGAGAGACATCATGACCCAGCAGACCCCCGGCGCCCGTTTCCGTGCCGCTCTCGAGGCCAATCACCCGCTGCCTATTGTTGGCACCATCAACGCCTACACCGCAATGATGGCTCAGCGCGTCGGCCACCAGGCTATTTATCTCTCGGGGGGGGGCGTGGCCAATGCTTCCTTCGGTCTGCCTGATCTGGGCATGACGACCATGAACGACGTGGTCGAGGATTCGCACCGCATCTGTGGCGCCACCGACCTGCCGCTGCTGGTGGATATCGACACCGGTTGGGGAGGTGCCTTCAATATCGCCCGCACCGTCAAGGAGATGCAACGCGCCGGTGTGGCCGCCGTGCACATCGAAGACCAGGTCGCCCAGAAGCGCTGCGGTCACCGCCCCAACAAGGCCATCGTTTCCCAGCAGGAAATGGCAGACCGCGTCAAGGCCGCCGCCGACGCGCGCATCGACCCGGATTTCTATCTGATCGCCCGCACCGACGCCTTTCAGAAAGACGGTCTGGATGCCGCCATCGAGCGTGCCCAGGCCTGCATCGAGGCCGGTGCTGACGCCATCTTCGCCGAGGCGGTGCACACGTTGGATGACTACCGGGCCTTCTGCGAGCGCGTCGATGCGCCGATCCTCGCCAATATCACCGAATTCGGTGCCACGCCGCTGTTCAGTCAGCAGGAGCTGGGCGAGGTGGGCTGCCGCATGGTGCTCTACCCGCTGTCGGCTTTCCGTGCCATGAACGCCGCGGCCCTCAAGGTCTACCAGAGCATCCACGACACCGGCCATCAGCGCGACGTGGTCGAACTCATGCAGACCCGCGATGAGCTTTACGATTTCCTGAACTACCACAGCTTTGAGCAGAAGCTCGATGCGCTGTTTGCCGAGACCCAAGGTGCCGAGAAGGGCAACGACGCCTGAGTCCGGCGGCGACATTGACGACAAGAATACGATCGACACGCTAGACAAGGAGATACGACATGGCAGAGAAGAACCTGAGTGGCGCCGGCCTGCGTGGCCAGAGCGCGGGTACGACCGCCCTATGCACCGTTGGCAAGACCGGCTCCGGCCTGACCTACCGCGGCTTTGACATCAAGGAGCTGGCCGAGAAGGCGAAGTTCGAGGAGGTCGCCTACCTGCTGCTGAAGGGCAAGCTGCCCAACCAGGCCGAGCTCGACGCCTACATCACCAAGCTTCAGGGCCTGCGCGGCCTGCCCGAGGCGCTCAAGACCGTGCTCGAGCAGATCCCTGCCGACGCCCATCCCATGGACGTGATGCGCACCGGCGCTTCCATGCTGGGTAACCTGGAGACCGAGCAGAGCTTCGACGAGCAGCAGGATGCCGCCGATCGGCTGCTGGCCGTGTTGCCCTCGATCATCTGCTACTGGTACCGCTTCAGCCACGACGGCGCGCGTATCGAGACCGAGACCGATGACGAATCCGTGGGCGGCCACTTCCTGCATATGCTGCGCGGTGAGCCGGCCTCCGAGCTGCACGCTCGCGTCATGAACGTGTCGCTGATTCTCTACGCCGAGCACGAGTTCAACGCCTCGACCTTCACCGCGCGCGTCTGCGCCTCCACGCTGTCCGACATGCACTCCTGCGTGACCGGCGCCATCGGCTCCCTGCGCGGCCCGTTGCACGGCGGCGCCAACGAGGCGGCCATGGCGATGATCGAGAACTGGACCTCCGCTGAGGAAGCCGAGCGCGAGACCATGGGCATGCTCGAGCGCAAGGACAAGATCATGGGCTTCGGCCACGCGGTCTATCGCGATTCCGATCCGCGCAACGCCATCATCAAGGAGTGGTCGAAGAAACTCTCCGAGGACGTGGGCGACACGGTGCTTTACCCGGTCTCCGAGCGCGTCGAGGAGGTGATGTGGCGCGAGAAAAAGCTGTTCTGCAACGCGGACTTCTTCCATGCCAGCGCCTATCACTTCATGGATATCCCCACCAAGCTGTTCACGCCGATTTTCGTTTGCTCGCGCCTGACCGGCTGGGCAGCCCATGTCTTTGAGCAGCGTGCCAACAATCGCATCATTCGCCCGAGTGCCGACTACATTGGCCCTGAGCACAGCGAGTGGGTGCCCATCGAACAGCGGGATTGAGCCATGAACACCGATTATCGTAAGCCGCTTCCTGGCACCGAGCTTGACTACTTCGACGTGCGTGAGGCCGTTGAAGAGATCCAGCCTGGTGCCTATGACACCCTTCCCTACACCTCCCGAGTGCTCGCCGAGCAGCTGGTGCGTCGCTGTGAGCCGGAATTACTCACCGATGCGCTCAAGCAGCTGATCGAGCGCCGCCGCGACCTGGACTTTCCCTGGTACCCCGCGCGAGTGGTGTGCCACGACATTCTCGGTCAGACGGCGCTGGTGGATCTGGCCGGCCTGCGCGACGCCATCGCCGACCAGGGCGGTGACCCGTCCAAGGTTAACCCGGTGGTGCCGACCCAACTGATCGTCGATCACTCTCTGGCAGTGGAGCACGCCGGCTTCGACCCGGACGCCTTCGATAAGAACCGCGCCATTGAGGATCGCCGCAACGAGGATCGCTTCCATTTTATCGAATGGACCAAGACCGCCTTCGAAAACGTCGATGTGATTCCCGCCGGCAACGGCATCATGCACCAGATCAATCTGGAGAAGATGTCGCCGGTGGTGCAGGCCCGCGACGGTGTGGCCTATCCCGATACCTGCGTGGGCACCGACAGTCATACCCCGCATATCGATTGCCTGGGCGTGATCGCCATTGGCGTTGGCGGCCTCGAGGCCGAGACCGTAATGCTGGGCCGTCCCTCCATGATGCGCCTGCCCGATATCGTCGGCGTGGATCTGACCGGAAAGCCCAAACCGGGCATCACCGCCACCGATATCGTGCTGGCAATCACCGAGTTCCTGCGCAAGGAGCGGGTGGTCGGGGCCTATCTCGAGTTCTTCGGCGAGGGGTCCAAGAGCCTGACCATCGGCGACCGCGCCACCATCTCCAACATGACACCGGAGTATGGCGCGTCCGCGGCGATGTTCTACATCGATGAGCAGACCCTCGACTATCTGACGCTGACCGGCCGCGAGCCGGAGCAGGTCGCGCTGGTGGAGACCTACGCCAAGCAGACCGGCCTGTGGGCCGACAGCCTGGTCGATGCCCAGTACGAGCGCGTATTGACCTTCGACCTGTCCAGCGTGGAGCGCAACCTGGCCGGTCCTTCCAACCCGCATCGCCGTCTGCCCACCAGTGCTCTGCATGAGCGCGGGGTTGCCGTGAACTACGACCTGGCCCAGGCGGAAGAGAAGGCGGGCAAGATGCCCGATGGCGCGGTGATTATCGCCGCCATTACCAGCTGCACTAACACCTCCAACCCGCGCAACGTGGTGGGCGCCGCCCTGCTGGCCAAGAAGGCCAACGAGCTCGGTATGATTCGTAAGCCCTGGGTGAAGTCGTCATTCGCGCCGGGATCGAAGGTCGCGCGTCTCTATCTGGAAGAGGCCGGCCTGCTGTCCGAATTGGAGAAGCTCGGCTTCGGCATCGTCGCCTATGCCTGCACTACCTGTAACGGCATGTCCGGCGCCTTGGATCCCGAGATCCAGAAAGAGATCATCGACCGCGATCTCTACGCTACCGCGGTGCTCTCCGGCAACCGTAACTTCGATGGCCGTATTCACCCCTATGCCAAGCAGGCCTTCCTGGCTTCGCCGGCACTGGTGGTCGCCTACGCCATCGCCGGCACCGTGCGCTTCGACATCGAGAAGGACGTGCTGGGCACCGACCAGAACGGCAACCCGGTGACCCTCAAGGACCTCTGGCCCACCGACGAGGAGATCGATGCCATCGTCGCCGAGTTCGTCAGGCCGGACCAGTTCAAGCAGGTCTATATCCCGATGTTCGATCTGGACGCCTTTGAACCGGCCGAGAGCCCTCTCTACGACTGGCGTCCGCAGAGCACCTACATCCGCCGCCCGCCCTACTGGGAAGGCAACATGGCGGAAGTTCGTGCACTTAAGGGCATGCGGCCGCTGGCGATCCTGCCGGACAACATCACCACCGACCACCTGTCGCCGTCCAACGCCATCATGATGGACAGCGCGGCGGGGGAGTATCTGCACAAGATGGGTCTGCCGGAGGAGGACTTCAACTCCTACGCTACTCACCGCGGCGACCACCTCACCGCGCTGCGGGCCACCCTCGCCAACCCCAAGCTCTTCAACGAGATGGTGCGGGACGAGAACGGGGAGGTGAAGCAGGGCTCGCTGGCGCGCATCGAGCCGGAGGGCGAGGTCACCCGCATGTGGGAGGCTATCGAGACCTACATGGAACGCGATCAGCCGCTGATCGTTATCGCCGGCGCCGACTATGGTCAGGGCTCTTCTCGCGACTGGGCAGCCAAAGGCGTGGCCCTGGCCGGGGTCGAGGCGATCGTCGCCGAGGGCTTCGAGCGCATCCATCGTACCAACCTGATCGGCATGGGCGTGATGCCGCTGCAGTTCCAGGAGGGCACCACCCGCCACACCCTGCAGCTCGACGGCACCGAGACCTACGACGTGGAGGGGGCTGCGTCGCCGGGCGCGACTCTCGAACTGATCATCCATCGCAAGACCGGTGAGGTCGACAGAGTGCCCGTGATCTGCCGCCTGGATACCGCCGAGGAGGTGACTGTCTACTCCGCCGGCGGCGTACTGCAGCGCTTCGCCAAGGACTTTCTGGAGTCCACGGGCGAGGTGGTTAGCTGAGCCGGGCGATAGCCTCACGACGTTGAAACCCCATCGACCCGGTGCCGCAAGGCCCGGGTCGATCTTTCTTCCCCATCCATGAACCAAGGAAGCGACCTCCATGGCAAACGTTCCCCAGATTCGTATTCCCGCCACCTATATGCGCGGCGGCACCAGCAAGGGTGTCTTCTTCAAACTCACTGACCTGCCGGAGGCTGCTCAGGAGCCAGGCAAGGCTCGCGACCGTTTGCTGATGCGGGTGATCGGCAGCCCCGACCCCTATCAGAAGCAGATCGACGGTATGGGCGGGGCTACTTCCAGTACCAGTAAAACGGTGATCCTGTCGAAGAGTGAGCAGCCGGACCACGACGTCGACTACCTGTTCGGCCAGGTCTCCATCGACAAGGCCTTCGTCGACTGGAGCGGCAACTGTGGCAACCTTTCTGCGGCGGTGGGGCCCTTTGCCATCACCAGTGGCCTGGTGGACCCGACGCGCATTCCCGACAACGGCGTGGTGGATGTGCGGATCTGGCAGGCGAATATTCAGAAGACCATCGTCTGCCAGGTGCCGATCACCGACGGTAAGGTGCAGGAGACGGGCGACTTCGAACTGGACGGTGTGACTTTTCCAGCGGCCGAGGTGCCGGTGGCTTTCAAGGATCCGGCCGACGGCGAGGGCGCTATCTTCCCGACCGGCAACCTGGTGGACGACCTAGAGGTTCCGGCCGATGTCGCGGCGGGTGGGACTATCAAGGCGACCATGATCAACGCGGGGATTCCCACCATCTTCGTCAATGCCGCCGATCTAGGCTATACCGGCACCGAGCTCCAGGAGGCCATCAACGGCGACCCGTCGGCGTTGGCACGCTTCGAGACGCTTCGCGCCCACGGGGCATTGAAGATGGGGCTGATCCAGTCGCTGGACGAGGCCGCCAGCCGCCAGCACACGCCCAAGGTAGCCTTCGTGGCACCACCCAGCGGCTACAGCGCCTCCAGCGGCAAGGAGGTCAAGGCCGAGGACATCGATCTGCTGGTGCGGGCGCTCTCCATGGGCAAGCTGCACCACGCCATGATGGGCACTGCCGCGGTGGCTATCGCCTCCGCCGTGGCTATTGAGGGGACCCTGGTCAACCTGGCCGCCGGTGGAGGTAAGCGTAACGCCGTGACCTTTGGCCACCCCTCCGGCTCCCTGCGGGTAGGTGCCGAGGCAAGCCTGGTGGAGGGGCGCTGGGTGATCGATCAGGCGGTGATGAGTCGTAGCGCCCGGGTGCTGATGGAAGGCTTCGTGCGGATTCCCGGCGACAGCTTCTGAGTTCACGCTATGGGTGAAGAGATGCCCCGAGTCGAAAGGCCCGGGGCATCTTCTATAGTGGGGGTAGCCCTGTTGATAGTGGGGGATAGCTACTGCTGACGCTTGAGGAGGTAAGGATGAGCACCGTGGAAACCAATGTGCGGCCGGACTACGATATCGAGCTGCAGAAGATTGCCGATTACGTTCTGGATACCCGCATTGACAGTGACGAAGCGTGGGATACCGCTCGACTCTGCCTGATGGATACCCTGGGCTGCGGCCTGCTGGCACTGCGCTTTCCGGAGTGTACCAAGCATCTCGGGCCGCTGGTGGAGGGGACAGTGGTGCCTCACGGCGCCCGGGTCCCCGGCACCTCCTTTCGTTTGGACCCGATGAAGGCCGCCTGGGACATCGGCTGCATCGTTCGCTGGCTGGACTTCAACGACACCTGGCTGGCGGCGGAGTGGGGCCATCCCTCCGACAATCTAGGGGCTATCCTGGCAGTCGCCGACCACCTCTCGCAGAAGCGCATCGCCGAGGGCGAGGCGCCGCTAACGATTCGGGACGTCCTTGAGGCGATGATCATGGCTCACGAGATCCAGGGTGTGCTGGCGCTGGATAACGCCTTCAACCGGGTGGGTCTCGATCACGTGGTGCTGGTCAAGGTAGCCTCCACGGCAGTCGCCGCCAGGCTGATGGGCGCCAGTCGTGACCAGTTGCTCTCGGCACTCTCTCATGCCTGGGTCGACGGCCAGAGTCTGCGCACCTATCGCCATGCCCCCAATGCCGGCTCGCGGAAGAGCTGGGCGGCGGGGGATGCCACCTCGCGGGCGGTGCGCCTGGCCGATATTGCCCTGCGCGACGAGATGGGTATTCCCGGGGCGCTCAGCGCAGCGCAGTGGGGCTTCTACGATGTGCTGTTCAGTCACACCAATCTTGATCTGGCGACCAAGCCGGAGGCTCAGCGCCGCTTCTCCTTCCAGCGCGAGTTTGGCAGCTATGTGATGGAGAACATTCTCTTCAACCAATCCGGCAGACCGCGATCACTGTTTGCAGTATATGACGGCGGTGCCGCTGATCTTCGGCGAGCTGAATGCCGAACACTACGAGGATGAGTTCCACGCCGCCCATCCTGAGATCGACGCCCTGCGTGCCAGGATGGAGGTAGTGGAGGAGCCGCGCTACACACGTGATTACCTGGATGTGGATAAACGGTCCATCGCCAATGCTATTCAGGTCTTCTTTCGGGACGGCTCGTCTACCGATCAGGTGGAAGTGGAATATCCCATTGGCCACCGTCGTCGTCGCCAGGAGGGCGTTCCGGTGCTTGAGGAGAAGTTCCGCCGCCACCTGGCTACTCGTTTCCCAGTACGGCGTTGCGAGCGGATCCTCTCACTGTGTCGCGACCAGGCTCAGCTGGCATCCACGCCGGTCAACCGTTTCGTCGACCTCTTCGTGATCTGACCCGATTCTGGGCGGGATGGCTGCCGGTAAAAAGTGTCCTGGTCTGTGGCGGAGCGTCTGTCACTGGACTACATTTTTAGAAGCGGGAGGGTTGCGTTCCTTAAGTGGAAGACTTAAAGTACGCATCCGCTGCCGGCAACGGGCAACGTTACCGGCGGTGGCAAGTGGAGAAAGTGACTGTTCTACTTGGGGTTTTTCGGAATGATCGAAAGGCTTCACGCTTGACACTCACGGCGAAGTTGGTAGACTGCGCCTCACACGATTCGCGGTCATCGCTGCCCTGGCAGGATGCGGCGGCAAGCAGGAGGAGATGGCAGATCATCGCCCACCACCGCTTGACACGCTGACGCTAATCGGTAGAATACGCCTTCCTCGCAGGGCGCTGACGAGACGGAGTCGCTACCACCGCAACACGGTACGC
>JAIVHL010000106.1 GCA_020201075.1 Halomonas sp.
CTACTATGGTTATAGTAACGCTACGGCGAGATACGGAGGAGGGCAAGGGAGGGTTGCATTTTTTTGGGGAGGGAGCGGCCGGCCGGTGCTCGGGCGGGTCCGGCCTGCCGCGGATGCTCGACGTTGGCTTGGCCTAGGAAGGCCCTATTCTCTGCAGTTCTTCTTCCAGGCCGTGACGGACGCGATTGTCAGGTGGAAGGGCCTTGGAGTCAATTCCGCTCTTGACAATATGTCGGTTTGGACATATTCTGATCGAGTGAACCCATACGACAAGCCGGTGGCCTGGCTCGGCGGTGAACTCAAGACCCCGCCCATGAGCACGGAAGCTCGCCTTAAAGCTGGCTTCTATGTGCGTATGCTACAAGGCGGCGAGAACCTCTCAATGCCGGAGTCGCGCCCCATGCCCTCGATTGGGCCGAGGTGCCACGAACTAAGGGTGCAAGACAAAGACTCGACCTGGAGAGTGATATATCGACTCGACAGGGATTCGGTGCTGGTGGTTGAGGTGTTCCAGAAGAAGGCCCAGCAGACACCCAAGCACGTGATAGATACCTGCAGGACCAGACTCAGCGAATACGACGCTGACAAGTAGCTAGAGGGTGACCATGGACAGCAAAAAGAAAAAGCGACTCGAAGCAAAGGGCTGGGTATGCGGAGACGCAGCTGACCTTTTTGGGCTCACCCCGGAAGAGGCTCGCCTGATTGATCTGAAGCTTGCCCTGCGCGCCGGTATCAAGGAAGAGCGGGTGAAGCAGAACATCACCCAGACCGAACTTGCCAAGGCGATGGGATCCAGTCAGTCGAGAATCGCGAAGATGGAGCGGGGCGATCCCTCTGTGAGTATCGACCTGCTGCTTAGGGCGCTCATGGCACTGGGAATGACCAACAAGCAGATCTCGAAGATTATCGCGTAGGCTCAGCCTAAGAACCACTCCATATAACGTTGCCTATCAGGGCCCCGGGCGCGATCTCAATGAAAATCCCGGCTCCCCCCCACCGCCGGCGCCGCTTCCAGCCGCGGTTCCCACACCCGGTCCACCACCAGGTGCACCACCCCGTCCTCGGCCTGGATGCGGCCGCTGACGCCCATCAAGGCCAGCGTCTTGGCCAGCACCTTGTGCTCCTCCCACACCTGGGCCCAGAACACCAGGTTCACGAACCCGGTCTCGTCCTCCAGGGTGGCGAACGTCACCCCCTTGGCGGTGTGGGGCCGCTGGCGCACGATGACCACGCCCACGTAATCGGCCCGCCGGCCGTGGGGCAGGGCGTTCAATGCCGCGGCGGTGGGCCAGCCGCGGGCGCGCAGCACCGCGCGCAGCGGCTCCAGCAGGTGGGCGCGGGTGCTGTGGCCGCTGCTGGTCCAGTCCCAGTTGACCTCCTCCAGATCGCTCAGCGCGCGCAGCCGCGGCGCGGGCGACGGGTCGTCCAGCGGCAGCAGCAGCTGGCCGGGCGGATCGCGCCGGCTCAGGCCATGCACCGCCCACAGGGCCTGCCGGCGCTCGGGACAGAACGCGGCCAGGGCATCGGCCGCGGCCAGGGCCTTCAGTTCGTCGTCGGCCAGCCGGCTGCGGCGGGCCAGGTCCGCGACCGAGACGAACAGGCGTTCGCGGCGGGCGGCCACGAGCGCCTCGATGCCCGCGGACGACAGGCCCTTCACGAACCGCAGGCCCATGCGGATGCCCAGGACCGGGCGGCGGCGGGGCGCACCCGGCGGGGCGGCCACCTCCTCCAGCGTGCAGCCGCGGTCGCTGACGGTCGCATCGACGGGCAGCACCGCGATGCCGTGGCGCCGCGCGTCCTCGACGATCGTCCCGGTCGAGTAGAACCCCATGGGCTGGGCGTTCAGCAGCGAGCAGGCGAAGACCTCCGGGTGATGGCACTTCAGCCACGCGGTGGCGTAGGCGATCAGCGCGAAGCTGGCGGCGTGGCTCTCGGGGAAGCCGTACTCGCCGAAGCCCTTGATCTGCTGGAACACCCGCTCGGCGAACTCGGGGGCGATGCCCTTGGCGGTCATGCGCGAGACCAGCCGCTCGTGGTGGCTCTCGATGGGCCCGTGCCGCCGCCAGGTGGCCATGTCGCGGCGCAGCTGGTCGGCCTCGCCGGGCGTGTAGTCGGCCGCCTCCATGGCCAGGCGCATCACCTGCTCCTGGAACAGGGGCACGCCCAGCGTTTTGCGCAGCACCGGCTCCAGGTCCGGGTGCGGGTAGACGACGGGCTCCTTGCCGTGCCGCCGCGCGATGTACGGGTGCAGCATGCCCCCGGTGATGGGCCCGGGCCGGATGATCGCCACCTGGATCACCAGGTCGTAGTACGACTCCGGCCGCAGCCGCGGCAGCATGGCCATCTGGGCGCGGCTCTCCACCTGGAACACCCCCACGGTGTCGGCCCGGTGCAGCATGGCGAAGGTGGCCTTGTCCTCGCGGGGGATGCGGGCCAGGGTGAGGTCGAGGTTGCGGTGCTCGCGCAAGAGATCGAAGGCCCGGTGCAGCTGGTTCAGGGCGCCCAGGCCCAGCAGATCGACCTTGAACAGGCCCAGCGCCTCCACGTCGTACTTGGACCACTGGATGACCGTGCGGCCGGGCATGCTGGCGTTCTCGATGGGCACC
>JAIVHL010000107.1 GCA_020201075.1 Halomonas sp.
TGGAGATCAGCACATGAACAAGAACCAGGTAGAAGGTCATACAAACGAGGCGAAGGGCAAGGTCAAGGAAGTTGTCGGCAAAGTGACCGGCAACAAAAGCACGGAATACAAGGGTAAAGCCGAAAAGCATGGCGGCAAGGCTGAAGCCAAGTACGGAGACATCAAGAGCGATGCTAAAAAGGCAACGCAATCTGCAAAGAAGGAAACGAAATGAACATTTCAACGACACAAGCGCAGAGCAGAACCGATACCGCCGCTAACACCGAGGTTGGAGCCACGTTACTGAGCGCCTCCACTATCACCGGAGACGACGTCTATAACATGCAGGATGAAAACCTCGGCAAGATTACTGACATTATGCTCGATATCTCCGAGGGCAAGATACGTTACGCAGTCTTGGCCTCAGGCGGATTTCTTGGCTTGGGTGATCGCCTATTCGCTGTGCCCTGGAAGTCCTTGAGGCAGGACAATGAGCATAAGCGTTTCCTACTTGACGTGGATCTCGAACGCTTGAAGAACGCACCGGGCTTCGACAAGGATCAATGGCCGAATATGGCTGATACCACATGGAACTCAACTGTCGAGTCCTACTACGCCAGGTAATCGGTCACCCAGGAGGCCGCGCAATGACCCGGGTAGTCCAGACTACCCGGTTCTAGTGTGCGGATGAGGCCATCTACCGATGGGAAATATTGTGGCCTCGGCAATTCCCAGCTTAACTCCATCGCGCATTTATGAATATCTAAAGAATGACCCCTAGGAGCCTGTCGGATTTAGGCGATCGTAGCGAGCAAGGTGGGAGAGCGAGGACAGTTTTTCGATCGTTTGAGGCGAATAGCCGTAGCTATTCGACGAAAAAGATCGGAAAACTGGACCGATCTCCCACCGGTGCAGTAGATCAGTCCTAAGTTCGACAGGCTCCTAGGCCACCCAAAGGAGATTGAAATGTCGAATAACAAAGTTCTGGCTCTTGTGTTGCTTGTTGTGGGTCTGATCCTGCTTTTCCTCGCGTATCAGTCATCTCAAAGCCTAGGTGATCAGGTGTCGGAGGCCGTGACCGGCCGCTTCACAGACTCCACCATCTGGTTCCTGATCCTTGGCGCGATTTCTGCTGTGGCCGGCGTTGGATTGTTGCTGTCCGGCAAATCCTCACGCAGCTAACGCAGGAACTGACATTGGCACACGACATGCGGGACTCCCTGCCTGGTGGGGCGAGGGTTGCCGATCACAACCCGCCGGCGAAAAGCCCAGAGAAACGACTATTCAACGCGTTTGAGCTTCGTTTGTTCCGCTACACGGCGGTAGTTTTTTCCCTGGTTGCGCTGACCACTCTGATCGCAGTCGCCGTTTGGACATTCGGGTGGGTATTAGGTGTGTTCTACAACCTGCTCATGCCACTTGCCCTGGCCGGTATTCTGGCGCTGGTGCTTTATCCTGTGGTGGAGTTTCTCGAGACACGGCTTCGCTTACCCCGCTTGATGGCCATCATTCTCCTGCTGGTGACCTTCTTCCTGGCTATCGGCGGCCTGGTCTTCATGCTCGTCCCCACCGTGGCCCGTCAGGCGGTCCAGTTGATGACTGTTCTACCTGACATACTGTCAACCTGGCAGGCACGCTTCTCCATTCACTTTCCGGAACTCAGTTCCATGATTTCCAACCGAATGGAGAGCAACGGTGGTGGGGAGGAGTCCAAGCCCGTCATCCCAGGCCTTGAAGACCCGGGCAGGACCATCATGTCCTATCTGGGTCTTCTGGCGGGTATCAGCTTCGTACCCCTGCTCCTGTTCTTTACCCTGCTATCCGGTAACTTACTCCGGGGCAAAGCATCCGAACTGTTATCCATCTTCCGCAGGACCACCCAGCAGAAGGTGCTGTATTTCATGGACGTGTTTGTAGAATACGTCACCGCCTTCTTTCAGGGTCAGCTGATCATCGCCGTGATCATGGGTACCTTGTATGCCATAAGCTTTACGCTCATCGGCCTGCAGTTCGGCGTGCTTGTTGGGCTGATCCTTGGGCTGCTGAATATCGTCCCCTTCCTGGGCACCATGATCGGCCTGTTGGTGGTCCTGCCCATGTCCTATCTGCAGCCGGATGGCGGGATCGAGTTACTGCTCCTGACCGGTCTGTCGTTTGCGGTGGTGCAGCTGATAGAAGGCTGGCTGCTGACACCGAAAATCATGGCCAACCGCTCGGGCCTGCACCCCGCAGTCGTGGTCATTTCCCTGTTCTTCTGGGGCACTGCCCTGGGTGGCATTACCGGCATGGTACTCGCGGTGCCCCTCACGGCGTTCTTCGTAGCCATCTGGAGCGAGATCAAGGCCAGTCTGAAACGCACTTTAAGCGACCGAGATGCAACATCATGAATGAAGCAGATCCCTCCCAAGACCCGGACGGTGCTAGCGACGGCATCCGGGATATCATGCGCACCCTGAAGTCCATGTCAGCTGACATGGTGCGCCTTGTGGTGGTGGAGACACGGCTGTTCGGGCACACAGTGCTGGCGATGATCGGTCTCACCGTGGTGATTGCGCTGCTACTGGTGGGTGTCTGGCTGTTTGCCGGGGCGGCCCTGGTGATGGCCTTGGCCAG
>JAIVHL010000159.1 GCA_020201075.1 Halomonas sp.
TTGATTCGCTAACGTCTATTGGTTCGCTAACGTCTCAACTACCGCAGAAGGCTGGACGGCGTCCCCGGTATCGTTGCCCCAGGCGTTGCGCGTCCAGGTGACCACGGCAGCGATCTCGACCGGATTGAGGGTGCTGCGGAAGGCAGGCATCGCCGCTCCCGACACGCCGTTGAGGATGGTATTCAGATGCCATTCCTGATCGTCGATCAACTGCTGGTTGCCCGCCAAGGCAGGGAAGGCCGGCGGAGCGCCTTGGCCTTCGGCCTGGTGACAGGAAGAACAGATGCTGGCGTAGACCGTCTCGCCCCGCTCCATCAGCTCATCCAGCGCCCATTCGCGATCCACCCCCATGGCTTCCTGCTCGGCTTCCTCTCGGCGTTCGGTGAGCCAGACGTCAAACTCCTCCTCCTCCACGGCATGCACCACGATAGGCATGAAACCGTGGTCCATACCGCAAAGTTCGGCGCACTGACCTCGATAGATACCCGGCTCTTCGATGCGCACCCAGTTCTCGTTGATGAAACCCGGAATGGCATCCTGCTTGACGGCGAAATCGGGCACCCACCAGGAGTGAATCACATCATCGGAGGTCATCAGGAAACGCACCTTGCGATTGATCGGCAGCACCAAGGGGTTATCCACCTCCAGCAGATAGTGTTCTCCGCGCTGCTCATCACCGCTGATCTGGGCGCGAGGCGTGCTCATGCTGGAATTGAAGGCTACATCCTCGCCAAGGTAGTCGTAGCGCCAGCGCCACTGCTGGCCGATGACCATCACGTCAAGCTCCGCCTCGGACGCGTCGTACATCTTCTTGAGGGTCGCGGTGGCGGGTACCGCCATCCCGACCAGGATCAGCAGGGGAATGGCTGTCCATAGCACCTCAACCGTGGTGTTCTCATGGAAGTTGGCCGCCTTGGCGCCGCGGGAGCGGCGGAACTTGAACAGGGAATAGAACATTACCCCGAATACGATCACGCCGATGATCACGCAGATCCAGAAAATGATCATGTGCAGGGAATGAATCTCGCGACTGACATCGGTCACCCCTACCGGCATGTTCCAACCGCTGGCAAGCGTTGCGGGCACGGATGCGAGCCCGATCAGACAGCCGGACAACCACACGAACAGCGAGCAGCCCCATCACCATGCCCACGACGATGAAGGCCAACGGTTTGCCCTCTTCAAAATCTTCGCGGCGGCGCTGCTCCTTCTGCACACCGAAAAATGCCGCCAGCACCGACTTGATCACACCCCACATGGGCAACTCCTTGTCTGCTTGTCCGGGTAGCAGGCCGTGGCTTGACTGACGTCATGAAAGAATGTCGCCAGCGGCACGACCCAGGCAAGCTCAACTATACTCTGTATGCGAAACCCGAATTACCCGCAACGCGCCTCAAGGGGCCCGCTCAGGAGGTGACCATGAAAAACAATCCTTTCGGCATGGACCCAGCCATGATGAATGCTAGCCCCATGCTGACCTGGTGGCAGCAGCAATGGATTAAGGGCGCTAACCCTATGGCGCAGATGCAGGCAGCCTGGATGGAGAGCCTGGCTGAGGCAATGAAATTTGAGGCGCAATTCCTCAAGGCAGTTGCCGAGAGCGGTCAGCAGATGACTGATTGCTTGAATAACGAGGAACACGCCACGCCCCAAGAGTTACAGGCCTGCTACCAGAGGCTCGTTGAGCAGATGACGGATGCCCAGCACAAGCGAATGGAGCAGGCTGTTGAGCTCAGCGTCGACTTCCGTAAGCGACTCTGGGAAGAGATCTGAGAAGTCGGTGTCCGTTGCCACTTCTGCCACTTCGGCGAAGTCACCGAACGCGGCGCCAGTGAGAGCACGGTCTCCGGCCGGGCGCCCATGGCCATGGCCAGCCCCAAGGTGGACGCCACGGCGGTGACGATCCCCGTCATGCAGGCGATTAGCAACGGCACCAGCAGGCGACGCACGCGCTCGCGGTGATCGTAGAGCGGAATGGCCAACGCTACCGTGGCCGGTCCCAGCAGGAAGTGGATGAACTGTGCGCCTTCGAAGTAGGTGGCATAATCCATGTCGACTAGCATCAGCAGCCCAATCAGGATCGCAATGGAGAGCGTCACCGGATGCACCAGCGGGGTGCCGCCCAGTGCACTGTTGATGCGAACCGCAAGGACAAACACCATCAGGGTCAGCAGCAGCGATAGCAGCGGACTGCCGGACAGGTAAACCCAGAGCTGATCAAATTCGGCCACGTTCAAGGGCGACTCCCCCGACGACGATTCATCCGATCCAGCAGCCAGGCGGTCACGCCCAGCGTGACCGCCGTGGAGAGCACCAGGGTGATCAGGATAGGCCACAGATCCTGGCCGATCAGCCGAAAGTGGACCATCAGCCCTACCCCCGCCGGCACGAACAGCAGCGTCAAGTAGCGCAGCAGGCCTTCGCCCGTCATGCGCAGGCTATCCGGCACCTTGCCACGCACCATCAGTCCCACCAGCAGAATCACCATGCCGAATACCGGCCCCGGCACCGGCAGTGTCAATCCGCGCGCCACCAGCTCGCCCAGGAACTGGCAGATCAACAGCACGCTCATCCCCATAATCAATGGCATTGCACCCTTGCTCCTATCAAGGCAGTTAGCAAACCCTGCCGCCCCCGGTCGTTATGTGATGGTCGTTCAGTGAGCCTTGTGAACCTCGTCATCGGATACCGGCACCGGCTGGACACCGGCGTCGCTCAGATCGGCCCAGGGCTCGCGCGGCGACTCGGTTCGATCACCGGTCCTCGCCGCATAGCGCTCACGATGCAGCGCCTTGAGCAGCCCGGCAATCATCAGCATTATCACCACCGAAAACGGCAGCGCCGCCATGATCACCGCCGCCTGCAGGGTCTCCAGGCCGCCGGCCATCAGCAGCACCGCGGTCAACAGACCCAGCACCGCCCCCCACAGGATACGGTGGAAGGTGGGGGGCTCCGGGTCCCCACCAGAGAGAATAGTATTGATCACCAGGGTACCCGCATTGGCCGATGTGATGAGGTAGGTGGCAATCAGCACCACCAGCGCCAGGGACAGGATTTTCCCGGCCGGGCCAAGCTCCATCGCCTCGACGGTGGCGAACAGCGCCGTGGCCACATCCCGATCCACCGCCGCCACGATCCCGCCGACCCCAAACAGCTCATGATAAAGCGCCGTGCCACCGAACAGCCCGATCCACACCACGGTGATCACCGTGGGCACCAGCAGCACGCCCATCACGAACTCGCGGAAGGTACGACCACGAGAAACCCTGGCGATGAACATACCCACGAAGGGGGACCAGGCCAGCCACCACCCCCAGAAGAACACCGTCCACTCTGCCTGCCAGCCATCGTCCCGGGTGGCGTTGGTATGAAAGGTCATGCTCATCAGGTTCTGAATGTAGTCGCCAGCGGACTCGATGGTGATGGCAATAAGGTACTGGGTCGGCCCCAGCAACAGCAGGAACAATACCACGGCGATGCTCAGCCAGAAGTTCGCCTCAGAGAGCAGGCGCACACCGCGCTTAACCCCAGACACCACAGAGACGGTGGCCACCAACATGATCACCGCAGTGACGGTCAGTTGCAGCCATACCGAACTCTCCAGGCCGAACAACGCGCCGAGGCCAGCGTTCATTTGCTGCACGCCGAGCCCCAGAGTGGTGGCAATGCCGAATACCGTGCCGAACACCGCCAGCACGTCCACTGCATCACCAAGGCCCCCTTCCACCCGCTTGCCGAGAATCGGCTGGAGCGCTGAGCGAATGGTCAACGGCAACTTCCAGCGATAGCTGAAATAGGCCAGCACCAGCGCCACAAAGGAGAAGATGGCCCAGCCGTTGAGCCCCCAATGAAAGAACGTCAACCGCATGGCCACTCTGGCGGCATCCGGGGTCAACCCCTCGGCGATAAAGGGATTGCCCTGAAACTGCAGGATCGGCTGGGCCACTGCCCAGAACGGCCAGCCCCGTGGCCAGACGCTCGGTAAAAAAGGCACCGTAGACCAATGCCACCGCCACCACCACGATGGTGACCAGAGTGACGCGAGGATTCATTCCCTTCAGCAGCCCGCGCTGTGCCTGTCCGTACATGTTCGCTCCCAACCGATGTCATGGCGTGAGCGACCCGCGCCGCCCATTGCCTGCCAATGATAGAGCATCGCTCGCACACACCCCAGCGAGCGGAGCGCCAAGCACTTGAAACGGAAGTGCAAAAGGGGCTTTCCATTTGCCGGGGAACGCGCTAGTATACGCCTCGTCTTAGGGAGACTGGCCAAGTCGTCAGGAACTCGAAGAAAGAGTCGGAGCGTGGCGCAGCTTGGTAGCGCGTTGCAATGGGGTTGCAAAGGTCGCAGGTTCGAATCCTGTCGCTCCGACCAGAAAACACTGTAAAAACGGCCACTTAGCTCACAGAGCAGGTGGCCGTTTTTCGTTAAATTCTCCATGGGTTCCATATGGGCTTCGTAGGTGAGCAACAACCAGCGACATCCCCCGCCCTACCCTCCTATTGGTTGCTTTCTTTTATGCCAAGGCGTCAGTCAAGGAAGGCATCGATGCCCTCTTCGTCGATCGCTTCATGGACCGCATCCAAGGCGGACTGGTCTGTAGGAAGTTGTAGAACAGGTTGGCCACCGTGGTCTGGCCGCCGGAGACCAGGATGCTGTTGGGCGAGCACTCCTTGTAGATATGGCTCTTGCCGGTGCCGCGAGGGCCCAGCTCGCAGACGTTGTAGTTGTTCTCGACGAAAGGAATCATGCGGGCCAGCAGGTGCCACTGCACCTCGGCGCCCAGCTCGGCGGGCTCCATGCCGCTGAACGCACCAGCACCTCGCGCCACTGCTCGGTGGTGAAGGCCCTGCGCCCCTCGAACAGCTCCTCCATGTTCATGTGCGGCATCTGGATCGGCTTGAGCTGGCTGACTCCAAAGGGCGAGACGTTCTGGCCCTCCTCGTGAAAGTAGCTCAGGGTGGCGATCACCAAGATACCTCCCACCAGCAACTTCTCGTGCTCCTTGACGATGCCGGCGGAGATATCGGCATCGCGGATACCCAGGTTGCTGAACACCGCCTCATAGCAGCCGCGCTTTTCGTTGAGGCGCACCGTGACGCGGTCGATGACCTTGAAGCTACCGCGCTCGCGGACCAGCGACTTGACCTTCTCGGCCTCGTCGGGGCGCACGTAGTTGTCGGTGAGGATGGTCTTGACGTTCTTCAGCCCCTCGTCGATCACGTCCTGATCGTCGGTGGCGCAGCACATGCCGAGAAGGTACTCCAGCACGTACACCGGCACGTTGGCGCCTTCCTTGACCCGTTGAGTCAGGTCCTTGCGCACCACCCGCCCGGCGAAGTGAGTGTTGAGCAGGGTGTCGAGGTCGGCAGACTCGTCAGTGCTGACGTTGGGGAGCGCTTCCATTCGGGCGGGATCCATCGGAGTGGTCATTATGACACCAGGGCATCATCGAAGTGGCGGATGTGCTCCGCTGGCACCCGGCGGCTTTCACGGGCCACATTGGCCTGCATGCTGGTTCTCGCCACCTCACGCAAGGCGTCGTCGATCTTCCTGCGCTGATGGGTCTGGAACCAGTCCAGCACCTCTACCAGGTGCCACAGCGAGGCACGCCCCTCATGCAGCGGCAACGGAAAGGTCGCCAGATGCGATTGCAGCAACTTGCGCATGTTCTGGCGGGTGAAATCCAATAGCTCGGCGATATCCGTGACCCCGACCAAGTCAGGCCCCACCTCGATCAGGCGCGCCTCGGGGATGGCGCGCTTAACATCCGCCATGGCGCTGGTAATCGCCTGCTGGGCCGACACCGCCTCGCGAGAAAACTCCAGGGCCAAACGCCCCTTCAGCCCAACGCCGATCAAGGCGTCGTCACAGCCAGCCTCGAACAGGCGGGTTTCCAGCGTCTCCATGTCGAGGTCACCGGGAACGGCAAACTTCAGGGTAAACTCATAGGTCGTCGTCATGTCTCGTCCTCCTCGGAGGATGTGCCACCCGTGCAGTTGTCCACGACGCGGCGCAGTTGCCTGGCATGGTTGGCGGGGTTCTTCGGTGTGCTCCACACGCTGACGATGCAGAACTCGCCGCACCGGCACTCGCTATTGTTGTGTGGGCAGTAGAGCCGGCCCCAGGCGTGCCCGGAGGCGGGTTCAATCTGCCAGCCCTGGGCCTCGGCGTACACCAGCGCAGCCTCAATCTCTTTCTTGCTGTGTCGTCGGCGGGTCATCGTGTCTCCTGCCAGTAGCTTAGGCATCCGCCTCCAAGGTTGTCAATTGACAACCTCAAAAGAAATCATCGGTGAATGCCAGGTCGATGACCACCCGGTAGCGCTCAAGCTCGGTGCCCAGGTCCTTGTCACGCAGCACCAGAAAGTAGTCGCGTTTGCGGATCGCCTGGGCCATTCGCCGAGCCTTCTGTAGGCGGTTCTCGTCGAGGATGGCTGCCTTCCAGGCAGCATCATCGACGCCGGCCAGCAACAGCTCCGCGACGATTCGGCTCTCGCGCACCATCAGCGAGCCGCCGATGAGGTCGGAATTGTAGTGGAAGGACTGGGCGGATAATGGCATCAAGGTGAAGCTCATACGAAAAACAATGGGAGCACGTATGGTGGCGACCCGACATATCAAGCGCAATGCCCTGGCCTCCTGAATTCAAGCAATAAGTGCAGCACCCACCGATGGTTTTTTGTGGCAGCTCGCTGGTCAGCGTACAGCGAGCTGCTTTATTCTGCTCAGGGGTGCTGCCCACACCCACTCGCCCGCCTGCACTTCCGGGCCATATCGCAAATGATGGACAGCTTGAAATCGACTCCCAGGCACCCGGCACCTACTCATAAGCCAGGCCATGCAACCAAAAAAACTCTTGTGCTTTTTAGTGTCGCTACTGTCGCTGTTGGCCTGTCTATCGAGTCCAGCACTGCTGGCAGCCATGTCGCCACAGCCGCTGGGCGAGTGGGAGTTTCGATGGGGTGACTCTCCTTCAGGGCAGGATGGGCAGCCGCTGTGGTTGGATGAAGAGGACGCGGAATGGCAAGCCATCGACTTTCCTTCCAATCCACCGGGGCGTAAGGAACATCAGAATGTCTGGTTCCGTACCGTGCTGCCTGGCGGCGAATGGCGTGACCCCGTTATCTACATCACCAGCATCGACCTGATTGGCCAGGTCTATGTCGGCGGCGAACTGATTTATCAATATGGCGAGTTCGATGAGCAGGGCCGAGGCGACTTCGCCGGCTGGCCCTGGCACATGATCGAGCTGCCCGACGACTTCGCCGGCCAGACCCTGCATCTGCGAGTGTTCTCCTACTACACCGATATTGGCTTGTGGGGAGAAGTGCAGCTGATGGATCGCATCGACGGCCTGAAAAGCGTCATTCAGCGCTCCGCCAAGGATCTTGCGGTCAGCGCCTTCAGTCTGGTTCTGGCCGCGCTGGCTGGCATCTTCGTGTTGATCGGGCCCGAGCGACGCGGTTTCGTCGGCATTGCCCTATTTGCTTCGGCGGCCGGACTGATGCTGCTGGCGGAATCACCCGCCCGTCAGCTGCTGATGGAAGATGCCTTATGGTGGGACACTCTTCGCGCAGGGAGCTACTTCACCCTACCCATCGCCATGGGCTTTCTACTGGCCCACTGGCTCGACGGCACACCAGAGCGCTGGATGCGTCGACTGTGGCAGCTGCACCTGGCCTACCTGATCATTGCTATTGGCCTGGTGAAAGCTGGCGTCATCAGTCTCTCTCTCACCTTCCCTACCTTTGATGTTCTGCTGGTTATTACCTTGCCGCTCATGCTGTTTCTAGCCCTGACCCGGTTGAATCGCATGACCTTGCAGCAGCAGCTTATCGTAGCGAGCTTTGCCCTGTTTGCGCCGGTGTTGCTGGTCAGCATGTTGGTGGCTCACGGCTTCGTTGCCTGGCGCCCGATCTCCCTCAGCATCGGCACGCTAGGCTTCTCTATCGCCATAGCCGGCATTTCACTGTGGGACTACCGCAATACACAACGCCGATTGGCAAGTCTCAACCAGAACCTGGAATACCAGGTGGCAGCCCGCACTGCCGAGCTGGACGAGCTGGTGGTCAAACTGGAAGGATTTTCCTATGAGGATCCGTTGACCGGTCTCAAGAACCGCCGTCACTTCGACGAACTGCTGGCTCACGAAACCGGCCGTATAGAACGCGAAGGCCACCCGCTAGCACTGGTACTGATGGACCTCGACCACTTCAAGCAAGTCAACGATCGCTATGGCCACGAAGCCGGCGACCAGGTGCTGGTGCAGAGTGCCACCCTGCTCCGTGAACACTTTCGCAATGCCGACGTGGTATGCCGCTTGGGCGGCGAAGAATTTATCGCCATGCTGCCGGGTGCCAGTGCCGCCCAGGCTCAGAGTCGCGCCGATGCCGTGGTTCAGGCCCTGGCCCAGCAGCGCTTTGTTATCGATGGAACCCTCCTGCCCCCCATTACTATTTCATGCGGTGTGGCAAGCTATCCCGAGCATACTGACGACCCCAAGACGCTGGTCGGTCTCGCCGACGAAGCGCTCTACCTTGCCAAGCACAGCGGGCGCAATCGAAGTCAGGTAGCAAAGGGTGATCGTGGCTCCTCTTGATCACCAAGCTCAGACATCCGTACTGACTGACTGCTGCAGCGCAAGGTAAGAATCTTAACCTGGGTGGTAACGCTGTAAAGAATCAGGCAGGTTAGTTGAAGCGCACCCTAATCAGCGTAGTGATCAACTAGTTTTAGGATTCTGAAAATCACAGAAGGAAAATGACATGAGTCAATCCAGCATGCAGGCAGCGGTCTGGTATGCCGCCAAAGACCTTCGCGTCGAGCAGGTCGCAGTACCGACCGTGCGTGATCCTCATGAGGTCAAGGTCAAGGTGGCGGCATGCGGTATTTGCGGCAGCGATCTGCATGAGTACGCCGCGGGGCCGATTTTCATTCCAGTAGATGAGCCTCACCCGATCAGTGGCGATAAGGCGCCGATCATCATGGGGCATGAGTTCGCCGGCGAAGTCGTGGAAGTGGGAGAGAAGGTCACCCGAGTCAAGGTCGGTGACCGCGTGGCCATCGAGCCGATACTCTCACCCAACAAGGACGGCGCCTATCTGATGGAGCGCTACAACCTTTCGCCAATGTTGGGTTTTCATGGCCTTTCCGGCGGTGGGGGTGGATTTTCCGAGTTCACCGTGATGGGCGAGCATATGGTGCACGTGCTGCCGGATGACCTGAGCTTCGAACAGGGTGCTCTGGTGGAGCCCGCCGCCGTAGGTCTACATGCAGTGCGCCAAAGCAGCTTGAAGGCAGGCGACAGCGCCGCCGTATTCGGAGCCGGTCCGATCGGCCTGATGACCATAGAAGCATTGAAAGCTGCCGGTGCGGCGCAGATCTTCGCCGTGGAGATTTCACCCTCTCGCAAGGCCAAGGCGGAGGCACTGGGGGCGGTTGTGATTGACCCCAAGGAAGACGACGCGGTGGCTCGACTGCAATCTTTGAGTAATGGGGGTGTTGACGTCGCGTTCGAAGTCACCGGCATTCCAGCAGTGCTGAATCAGGCACTGCATAGCACTCACCCGGGTGGCGAAACCGTCGTGGTCAGCATCTGGGAAGGGGAAGCCAGCTTCCATCCCAACGATCTGGTGATCCAGGAACGCACCATGAAAGGGATCATTGCCTACCGGCATATCTACCCAGCGGTCATGGCGCTGATGCAGCAAGGTTATTTCCGTGCCGAGGACATGGTGACCCAGCGTATTCCACTTAAGGATGTGGTGGATCTAGGCTTTGAAGCACTGCTCAACGATAAGGCTCAGATCAAGATCATCGTCACGCCATAAAATACGACACATTGCCATGGGCGGCTTGACTAGCCGCCCATGCACGACGGCGTCGAGATTTCACGGCAGAGCATGGATCCGGGGAGTCACTCTGCGGTCTTGTGCTGGACCGCATGGCAGCAATCGGTGGTCTCCTCGAGGATCTGGACGAGGCGCTCCATCATGGCGATGCGAACCTCCAGGTAGTCCTGCGCCTCGCTGTCGGTGGCGTGGCGACGATCCAGCTGGGCCTGGCTGGCAGCGCTCTTCAGAGCCAAGACCGAAGCGCGCAGGCTATCGGCGGTGCGATGAGCCTGGGCGGCGTTCTCGAGGTCGGCATCAGCGCCATGGCGGAAGAAGATCGGCACCACGCTATCGTCGGCATCAAAGGAGATGGCATCACGCAGGGCGATCTCCGCTGAGGCGTAGGCGCCAGTGCCGCTGCCATAGCCGGCACTGTCGCGTACAACGTGGCCGGCGTGATCAAGGATGCGCCACTCATACGGTTCGTCACCGTATACCTCGATACAGCCGATTTCATGGGGGCGGTCAATGCGGTGGCAAACATTCATGACATGAACTCCTGGAAAACACGGGTCAGCGCCAGCCTCGTCCAGCCGCTGGCAGTAAAAACTCAACTGCTGGCATTTTAACAGGACCTTACGCCTACTACTTTGATCCGGCGCGGCTAGACGAGCTTCAGCGGCTCGATATCACGAAAAATGCCCGTCTTGGTCATGTCGCGGCGCAGGGTAAAGGCTTCCATGGCGGCCACCGGATCCACCTGGTCGAGTTGATCGAAGCGGATTCTTTCCCACTGATCTCGCCTGACCTTGACGCTATAGAGATACTGATCGCGCTGGCCGCCCGTGGCCGAGTCGGTCATCTGACGGTAACCGGAGATGCGGGCCTCCTCCACGGCCGGCAAACGAGCGAACACCGCGCCCAACACCCGAAAAGCAATGCCGTGGACATGGTCGCGATAGAGTTCACGCTGGCGGGTAGCGCTTAGCTTGCGCGGGGTGAGCCTGAGCTGCTTGGGCGGCATGCCCCAATAGCGGTCCGGCATCTCCTCCTCGCACGGCAGGTCGATGTCCACGGCGATGCTGCGCACATCGCTGCCCAGGTCAAAATCGATCAGTGTCTCGCGGGGCCAATCGATCTCCTCCAGACGCTCACGGAGGGTCAGTTCCATGGCATCCGGATCGTCCCACACCCCATCACTCTCGCGCAGGTGACGGGAGAATTCCGCCGCGTCATGCTCTGCCTTGCGCCATTCCCACGCCCGATATTGCTCATCGAACTCCGCCCGGCGCTGACGGTTCTCCTCCTCGAGACGACGCTTAGCAGGCGACCACAGCGCATGGCGCCAGTCGAAAGGCTGATTCTGGAACGGCGGCGGCGGCGGCTCAGCGAAGTCGCGGGTGACGTAGCCCCGCGATTCGAGCGGCGGTGTTTCCTCATGAAGACGCCCGAGGCGATCGAGGTCGGCATTGAGTCGCTCGCAGTGGGCGCGAAGCTGTTCGCGAATGGAATCCTCAGCATGGCGGCGCAGCACCCGCACCTCGTCGCTGGATAGCGGCGTACCGTCGACATGGAAATAGCCGACCTGGCCGCCCTCCTCGACCTCCACCTGCACCGCCAGGCTGTCGCCTTCGGTGAGCCGCGCTTCCAACGCCGCCGCCTGGCTGGACGCCGTCGCCGCCGCGCCGGCCCTCCCCCTGCTGCGCGGACCACCGCCACCGATGAGCTTGCGGCGATAAGCAAGCCCCGTGCCGGGAACGCCCGCATGCCCATGCACACCGCTGGGTCCCATGCTCAGGCTGGCGCCACGCGGGCCCACCGAGAGCCCTAGCCCGCGCTTGCTGAGGTTCAGGCGCACCCCGGGCGCCAGACGAATACGGCGCTGAAAACGAAAGGCCATCTCAACTCCCTGTTCCTGTCACCATCACGACTGGTTTATTACTATAGGCGCCCGGGCCAGCCTTGAGCACACCCAGGATGGGAAAGGTTATCCCTCTCGCCCACTATCGAACTCGGCCTTGAGCGCCTGCTCGCTACCCACCTCGGGAACCGACGTCCCCACCTCCAACCTGGCGCGCTCGACGAGCTCGGCAGGCAGCTCCTTCTTCACCGCCACGCCCAGATCCTGGAACTCGCTGGCCTGCTTGATCAGGTTGCCCTTGCCGTTGACCAGCTGCCCCAGCGCCCTGTCGTAGCTAAGGCGGGCGCCATCGAGCTTACTGCCCACATCCTGCATGCTCTCCAGGAAGGAGCCCAGCTTGTGGTAGAAGCGCTCGGCCTTTTTGGCCAGCTCGGCGCTATGGCGGCTCTGGTTCTCGAAACGCCACAGCTGGCTGACAATATTGAGGCTGGTGAGCAGCGTGGTCGGCGTGGCCACCAGCACGTTGCGCTCGATGGCGCGCTGAAACAGCGTGCTGTCATGGCGCAACGCCTCGACATAGGCCGATTCCACCGGAATGAACATGATCACAACCTCCGGGGAGTTGAGCCCCGGCAGGTCGTAGTAGTGCTTGTCGGCCAGCTCCTCGATGCGCGCGCCTACCGCCCGGGCGTGGGACGCCAGCGACTGCCTCCGGATGAGCTCATCCTCGGCGTTGACGTATTCCAGGTAGGCGACAAGGGACGTCTTGGCATCGATCACCAGATGGCGTCCCTGGGGCAGGTAGACCAGCGCATCGGGGCGGCGCTTGCCCTCCTCGGTGGTGAAGCTCCTTTCGCGCTGGTAGTCCTCGCCCGGACGCAGGCCGGCGCTCTCGAGCACGTTCTCCAACATCAGCTCGCCCCAGTTACCCTGCACCTTCTTCTGTCCCTTGAGGGCCTCGGTGAGCCGCGCCGCCTGGTCGGTGATATCCCGGTTGAGCTGCTGCAAATGCTTGAGCTCGGTGGTCAGGCTCGCTCGCTGCGCCGTCTCCTGGGTGTGCAGGGTCTCGACCTTCTCACGAAATCCCTTCATCTCTTCCTGGAAGGGCTTGAGCAGACCCAGCAGATTGCGCTCGGAGAGCGTCGAGAAGGCCTTGCCCTTCTGCTCCAGCAGTTCGTTGGCCAGATTCTCGAACTCCATCTTGAGGTGCTGTTTGCTCTCCTCCATCCACTGCAGCTGACGGCTGAAGTTCGCCTCCTTCTCCTCCAGCCGGGTGGTCAGCTCGCCATGGGTCTGCTTAAGCGCGTAGTAGGCCTCGCGGAAGCGTGCCAGCTCACGCGTCTTGGCGTTGACAGCCTCACGCTGGGTTTCCACCTCCCCCTC
>JAIVHL010000241.1 GCA_020201075.1 Halomonas sp.
GAAGCCCTCAATGCCCGCCACGGTCACTAGGGTGGTGCCCACGGACCAGAGGGCCAGGCTCACGGTCATCCACAGGGTCGTGGCCCGCCGGTCGGCGTGCAGGGCCAGGGCCATGACCACTGCCAGGTGAATCCCCGTCACCGCCGGTCCCGCCAGGGCCAGTCCCGGCAACCCCCACTTCGCCCAGACCCGCATGGCCCGGGCACTCCAGCGCCGACGTACCGATCCCCGGCGCCGCTCCCACCACTGAAACAGCGCGATGATGCCGAACACCGGCAGGGCATTGCCCACGAAACTCACGATGGTCACGGGTATCGGCGCGAGCCCCGCGCCGATAGCCACGGGGATCACGATAACGATCTCCAGCCAGGGAGTGGCGGCGGCGAGGAAGACCAGGGTGTATTGCCAGAGGAGGTCCATGGGGGGTGCCTTAGGGGCTTGAGACTTGGATATATCCCTGAACATAAACACATAGGGGCCCATTGAGGGCCCCTATGTGTTGCGCCCCGAGACTATACCGAGGGGCTGGAAATCCGATCGGGCGTGACGCGAACAACGAGTGAGTGGCGCGCCCGAGAGGATTCGAACCTCTGACCTCTGCCTCCGGAGGGCAGCGCTCTATCCAGCTGAGCTACGGGCGCGTAAGGCTGAGAATCTTACTCTGACGCAGCATCGCCGTCCATGCCTCACCCGCGCCCACAGGCCGCCCAGCGGGGCATCATGACGGCGCATCACCGCCGGTACTCGCCCCGGGGTGTGCGTATTTGTCGCCGTCGGCCACATCCGCGTGGCGGTCTGCGGCGCCCACATGGAGGGGCTGCCACTCAACCCCCAGCTCACCGAACGTGGCGCCCGGCTGGTGGCGAAGACCCGTACCAGCCCCGGCTACCGTTTCTATGCCCTTGCCGGCGGGCCGCCCTGGCGCCCGGGTCTGGTACGTGACAGCGGCGGAAAGACCATCGAGGTGGAAGTCTGGGAGCTGCCCGCGGAACACTTCGGCAGCTTCGTGGACGGTATCCCAGCCTCCTTGCCATCGGCCGGGTGGAACTGGCCGATGGCAGCCGGGTGGCCGGTTTTCTGTGCGAGCCCTATGCCGTGGCGGATGCCGCAGAGATCACGCAGCTCGGCGGCTGGCGCGCCTACCTGGCTCAGATCTCTGCCGGACCTAATTGACGACAGACAGTGCATGCACAGGCGCGGATGACCTATAATCCGCGCCTGCTTTTTCGTTTCCTGGATCCTGCGCAGCCTCGCCAGGGTGCACGGTGAAGCGATAGTGTTGGGAGGAAATCGTGGCGCAACAACAAGATGAAGATTACATGTCGAAGCTTCTGCTGGGCCTCAGCGTGGCTGTCATGCTGGTGGCCGTGGTGTTCCTGGCGACCCGCCTGCTCAACGTAATCGAGCGTGCAGGCACCCCGGACGAGCCCAGCGCCGTGGCCCAGTCCATGATCGAGGATCGCATCCGACCCATCGGCCGGGTCGTGTCCTCCGCCGCCATGGACACCGCCAATGACGGTGCCCAGCGCAGCGCCTCCGATATCTACGGCGCCGTGTGCGCCGCCTGTCACGACACTGGTGCTACCGGTGCCCCCCGCAAGGGTGATGAACCGGCCTGGGCGGAGCGCATAGGCAAGGGCTTCGACGCCGTGCTCGCCAACGCCATCAACGGCATCGGCGCCATGCCCGCCCGCGGCGGCGATACCAGCCTGAGCGATGACGACATGCGCCAGGTGGTTGCATTCCTGCTGACCGAATCCGGTGTCGTATTGGACAGCGCCGATTCCGGCGCACCGGCCAGCGAAGCACAGGCCGCACCGGCCGCACCGGTCGAAGCACCCAGCAGCGCCAGCGCCGCCGGTGACGCCTCCGCAGGCCAGGCCAAGTTCGCCAGCTGCGCCGCCTGCCACGGCGCCCAGGGTCAGGGCCAGGGGATCTTCCCCAAGCTGGCCGGCACCCCTGCCGATCGCATCGCGGAATTGCTGAAGAAATACCGGGCCGGCGAGCAGGTCGGCCCCCAGAGCGCCCTGATGGCCCCCAATGCCAGCGGTCTGTCCGATGAGGACATCGCTGACCTGGCGGCTTATGTCGAAACCCTGTAAGGGTTCGACAGGACCGTAAAAAGGCGCCACCGAAAGGTGGCGCCTTTTTTAGTGGCAAGTCTCAAGTGGCTAATAGCAAGGGAAACCACCCTCTCCCCGGCCCTCTCCCTGAGGGAGAGGGGGAATAAGGGTACAGACCGGTAACATCGTTTACAGATTAAACCGGGCACATGGTTTACAGGTAACTTGCATCGGCGAGGAGGAACGAGCCGATGCCCTGGAAAGAGACCTGTGCCATGGATCAGAGAGTGCAATTTATCGGTGCCTGGTTAAGTGGGCGCCATAGCAAGAGCGCGCTGTGTCGTCATTTCGGGGTCTCGCGCCCCACGGAGCCATTCCAACCGGATCAGCGAGGCGCTGTGCGAGCGTATCGTGCAGGCCAAGCTCGAGCACCTGGACTGGGGTCCGAAGAAGGTGCTTGACTGGCTTCGGGCCAGGGAGCCCGAGGTGCCTTGGCCGGCCGATAGCACGGGC
>JAIVHL010000029.1 GCA_020201075.1 Halomonas sp.
GCTGACGCCCCAGCTGCGTGTCCTGGACGAGACCAGCGGCCTGCCGGGCCTTCCCGCCGTGGAGCTGGCCCTGCATCGTGCCGCCCGCCGACCTACTGAGCCGGCCCGACGCCTGGCCGAACTGATCCGCGAGGCGCTCTCGCCTCGAGAGTCAGCCGGCTGAAGGTGGTCGTCATGCAGGGTGGCTATCCAGGGGGTACACTACTTTTTACTGTCGTATTGATAAGGTCGAAACCATGCAGGCCGTGCCAAAGCTGGAGGAGAGAGAGCTTCACAGAGCGATCTTGAAGTCCCTGACGCCATTTGATGAGCTTGAGCAGGTCGTACTGTTCGGCTCGCTGGCCAAGGGGAAGGCGCGGCCCGACAGCGACCTCGACATCGCCGTGGAAAGCCACCACTCGCTGACCAGCGAGCAGAAGATGGCCATGATCGAGGTGCTGGCGCTGGCTTCATCGCGCCCCGTGGATCTTGTAGACCTCCGCACGGCGGGGCAGCCGCTTCTCTCCCGGATCGTGACAACGGGCCTGCGCCTGAAGGGCACCAATGCCGCCTGGGCTCGGCTGATCTACCGGAACATCATCGACAACGAGGATTTCGTGCCCCTGCAGCAGCGAATCCTCAGGGCGAGGCAGGCCGCATGGATCAACTCCTGATCAATCAGAAGCTGGAATCGTGGTATACAACTACGAAGCCGTTAACTGGCAGGTGGTTTTCTCCATCTGCCATGAGCACCTTGATCAGTTTCGGCAGTTTGCTCGCACCTTCATGGACCCCGCCGTACGCTGAACGCCGCATCCAATGGTGGCGATAGGTCGAAAGGGAGAATCCCGAGCGTTATACTCGGGTATACGTTCATCCCGCGCTACGCCGCCGACCGGAGCCGCCATGTTTCCCGCGTTCACCCTGCGCTATGCCCGCCTTCCCGAACACTTCTACGAGCGCTTCGATCCGGTGCCGGTGCCCGCGCCGCGCCTGGTGGCCTTCAATCGGCCCCTGGCCGAGGAACTGGACTTCGATCTCACGCAGTTCGATGAGACCCGGCTCGCCGAGTGGTTTTCCGGCAACGTCGTGCCGCAAGGCGCCGAGCCCGTTGCCCAGGCCTATGCCGGTCATCAGTTCGGCCACTTCAACCCGCGGCTGGGCGACGGCCGTGCGGTGCTGCTGGGCGAGGTGACCGACCGCGAGGGGCGGCTGCGCGACATTCAGCTAAAGGGGGCCGGGATGACGCCCTTCTCCCGAGGCGCCGACGGCCGCGCGCCGCTAGGCCCCGTGCTGCGCGAGTACCTGGTGAGCGAGGCGATGCACCGGCTAGGCGTCCCGACCACACGGGCCCTGGCCGCGGTGATCAGCGGCGAGCGGGTGTTCCGTCGTGTGCCGGAGCCCGGCGCGGTGCTGACCCGCGTCGCCGCCAGCCACCTGCGGGTGGGCACCTTCCAGTACTTCGCCGCCCGGGATGACCGGGAGGCGGTCAGGACCCTGGCCGATATGGCCATCGAGCGCCACTATTTTGCACTGAACCCGGCGCTGGCCAAGGGGGATCGCTATCTGGCGCTGCTGGAGGCGGTCGCCCAGCGTCAGGCGGCCCTGGTGGCGAAGTGGATGGGCCTGGGCTTCATTCACGGGGTGATGAATACCGACAACTGTACGATCTCGGGGGAGACTATCGACTACGGCCCCTGCGCCTTCATGGAGGCCTACTCGCCGACCATGGTATTCAGCTCCATCGACGAGCAGGGGCGCTACGCCTACCGGAACCAGCCCTGGCTCGCCCAGTGGAATCTGGCGCGCCTGGCCGAGACGCTGATTCCGCTGCTCCACGACGATCAGGAGCGCGCCGTGGCGCTAGCCACCGAGGTCATCAAGCGCTACGAGTCGCTGTATGAAGCTGAGTGGCTGGCGGTGATGCGCGAGAAGCTCGGTCTTTTGAAGGAGGAGGAGGGCGACCGCGAACTGGCCGAAGCCTTTCTCGAGGCTCTTGGGGCCGGCCGCGCCGACTTCACCCTGGGCTTTCGCCGTTTGGCCGAGGCCGTGGAGGTGGATGCCCCCGGGTTGGCCGAGCTCTTCGATAACGATCGGGGCCTGCAGGAGTGGCTGCCGCGCTGGCGAGAGCGATTGGCCCATGAGGATGTTGGACGCGAAGAGATCGCCGCACGGATGAACGCGGTCAATCCGCTCTATATTCCTCGCAATCACCAGGTGGAGCGGGTGATCGCCGCGGCTGCCGAGCAAGACGATTTCGCTCCCTTTGATGCCCTGCGCGAGGTGCTGGCGGAGCCCTTCACCGAGCAGCCCGGCCGTGAGGCCTACGCCCAGCCGGCGCCGCCCACCGAGCGAGTGTTCCGGACCTTCTGCGGGACCTGACGCTCGGTAGCACAGCTATTCGCTCGGCAGAGCCGATCTCCCACCAGTAGGATCAAGCCTCCGAGAAAGCGGCCAACGCTTTGTGAAGTATAAAAAAGACGCCCGGGTTGCCCCGGGCGTCTCTGTATCGGTCATCCTGCCGTTGAGCCGGGCGAGCAGCCTGGCTCGGGCCGTCGGCGTCAGGCGATGTCGAAGCGGTCGGCGTTCATCACCTTGGTCCAGGCCTTGACGAAGTCCTTCACGAACTTCTCCTGGTTGTCGTCCTGGGCGTACACCTCGGCGTAGGAGCGCAGGATGGAGTTGGAGCCGAACACCAGGTCGACGCGCGTCGCGGTGAATTTTGTGTTGCCGCTCTTGCGATCCACGATGTTGTAAGCGTTCTTGCCCGTGGCCTCCCAGCGGTTGGCCATGTCGGTCAGATTGACGAAGAAGTCGTTGGTCAGCTGGCCAACCCGATCCGTGAACACACCGTGGCTGGTGCCGCCATAGTTGGTGCCCAGCACCCGCATGCCGCCGAGCAGGACGGTCATTTCCGGCGCGGTCAGGCCCATCAGCTGGGCGCGGTCCAGAAGCATCTCTTCCGGCTTGACCAGGTAGTCCTTCTTCTGCCAGTTGCGGAAACCATCGGCCAGCGGCTCCAGCGGCTCGAAGGAATCGATATCCGTCATGTCGTCGCTGGCGTCGCCACGACCCTTGTGGAAGGGAACGTGCACGTCGAAGCCGGCGCGCATGTCAGAGCCGCGGTAGGTGCGGGCGCTATCCCAGGCGGTAGAGACCAGCTCGTGGATGCTCAGGCCGGCATTGGCGATCTTCTCCTTGACCACCTCTTCGATGTAGTTGGTCTCGCCCTGGGGAACCGGATCCTGCCAGATCAGGTCTTCGGCCGGTACGTCCGGGCCGATGTAGCGCGACTTGGGCCCCATGTCACGGTGGGTCAGCTTGAACCAGGCACGGGCGAAGCAGTCCTTGAAATAGTCGGGATCCGCCATGAACTTCTCGCAGATCGCCCGGTATTTCGGGTCCACTTTCATCGCCATGTCCGCATCGGTCATGATCGGATTGCGGCGTACCGACGGATCGGTGGTATCGACCGGCCTATGTTCTTCCTTGATGTCGATCGGCTCCCACTGCCAGGCGCCGGCGGGGCTCTTCTTCAGCTCCCATTCGTAGCCGAACAGCAGCTCGAAGTAGCCCATGTCGAACTGGGTGGGGTTGGTGGTCCAGGCGCCCTCGATGCCCGAGGTGACCGCGTTGGTTGCCTTGCCGTCAAGATGGGGGTTGTGCCAACCGAGACCCTGCTCATGAACGTCGGCCCCTTCCGGCTCCGGCCCAAGCGCTTCGGCGTCGCCGTTACCGTGGGTCTTGCCCACAGTGTGGCCGCCGGCGGTCAGTGCGGCGGTTTCTTCATCGTTCATCGCCATGCGCGCAAAGGTCACGCGGACCTGCTCGGCGGTCTTCTGGGGATCCGGCACGCCGTTCACGCCTTCCGGATTCACATAGATGAGGCCCATCTGGACGGCTGCCAGCGGGTTTTCCATGGTGTCGGGCTTGTCGACATCCTCGTAGCGCTCATCGGACGGCGCCAACCACTCCTTTTCCGCCCCCCAGTAGATATCTGTCTCCGGGTGCCAGATGTCCTCGCGGCCATAGGAGAAACCAAATGTCTTGAAGCCAAAGGACTCGTAGGCCACGTTGCCGGCCAGGATGAACAGATCGGCCCAGCTGACCTTGTTGCCGTATTTCTTCTTGAGCGGCCACAGCAGACGGCGGGCCTTGTCCAGGTTGCCGTTGTCCGGAAAGGAATTCAGCGGTGCAAATCGCTGGTTGCCGGTACCGGCGCCGCCGCGGCCATCGGCCACCCGGTAGGTGCCCGCCGCGTGCCACGCCAGACGAATCATCAGGCCGCCGTAGTGGCCCCAGTCGGCCGGCCACCACTCCTGGCCGTTGGTCATCAGCTCGTGCATGTCCTTTTCAAGGGCTTCGTAGTCGAGCTGCTTGACCTGCTCACGATAGTCGAAGTCCTCACCCATGGGGTTGGTCTTGCGATCGTGCTGGTGAAGGATGTCCAGCTTCAGGGACTCCGGCCACCAAGATGTGACGTCTGCTTGTTGCTGCGTGTTGCCGCCGTGCATTACCGGGCATTTGCCGGTGGTCTGCTGATCACCCATATCGCTCTCCAATCAAATCTGCTTTTTTGTCACTACCACCGTTATAGACGATGGCGGTTTTGCGGGACAGTGAGCCTCATCAACCTTACACCACGGAGTAGTTTCGGCCACGGCGCAGTGTCCTTGTAGATCCAACCTACTCCCCATTGATCTATTAGCACAATGCGAGATTGCCGACCGTGTCGATAGCGATTCTTTATCGCTTCGAGCCGCATGTAAGGGCGCCTCTCGCTCGACGAACCGATGGCTCCAGCCAGGGTTGAGAGGAAGCGGTTGCACCTGTAGTAAAATGGGAAGTTGTGACATTTATGATGATTTGCCTTCGGGAATCCAGAAGGATATCCCGGCCAGTCACGCTCACGTCGAGTTGGAGGTGGCTTGCTCAAACGGTTGATACCTGGCGTCCTCAAGAGGCGCCTTAATACTCTGCAGGGACGACTGCTGGTAGGGCTGGTGGCGACCTGGCTGGTCATTATCGGTCTGTTGCTTGGCGTTGCCTGGGGCATCGGCCAGACGCTGGTGCGCGATGCAAACGTGGCTCATCTGGGCTACCAGGCAGAAATGCTGAGCCGAGGTCTCCAGGACCGCATCGTTCTGCGCTTCGATGCGCTGTCGCGTTTCACCGATCAGCTTGCCAAGAAAGCAGATGCGGAAATCGCAGACCGGTTGAAGGGCAGTCGCAGCCTGCTGGCGGATTTCGAGGGGGTCGTGATCATCGATGCCGATGGCGTGGTGATCGCCGACTTGCCGGAGGTGCCTGGCCGTGTTGGCCTCGAGACTTCGTCTCGGGAGTTTTTCCCGGTGATGCGGCACTCTCCCTGGCCCTACGTCAGCCGTCCCTTCATGGGCCGGGCCAGCCTGCAGCCACTGGTGCTGATGCTGGTGCCCCGCTTCACCGCCGACGGCCAGTTCGACGGTATGGTGGGTGGGCTCTTGAATCTGGCCCACGGCCAGTTCTTCCGCAGCATTGCCTCGCTGAACTTTCAGCACCAGGGCCACGTGATGATCTTCACGGCTGACGGCGAGCCGATATTCGTACCGGACGCCCTCGAGGAGCACGTCGATAAGCTTCAGCGCCTCAACCCGCAGGATTTTCAGCTGGCTCTGGATGGCTGGCAGGGGGAGGCCCGCCACGAACTGGATGGCGAGAGCATGTTGGTGGCCTATCGGCAGGTGTGGGAGGCGGACTGGGTAGTGGCCCTGATGATGCCCCGCCGCTCGGTGGTGGCTCCCCTGCACGCCTTCCTTGAGCGGCTGTGGTGCATCGTCTCGAGCAGCAGATTGCCGACGTCGGTGCCGGTGTCCGCCAGCAGCTGGCCCTCTCGACCGGCCTGCATGAGCTGAGCCAGGTGTCTGATGCCTTCAATCGCCTGGAACAACAGCGCAGCGAAGCATTGCATGGCCTGCGCGACCGCGAGGCCTTCCTGAATGCCGTACTGGGCTCGACGCCAACCGGCATGTTCGTTGCCGACCTCAAGGGTGAGATCACCTACCTAAATGCCGCACTGTTGGCGATGCTGGGGCTCGGCTCGGTGGCCTCGACCGATGACATCTGGCAGCGCATCCACGAGGATGATCTGGAGGGTGCGCGTGACCTCTGGCGCCATGCACTTCGCCAGGGGGCCGATTTCCTGCGACAGCTGCGCATGCGGGACAGCGACGGCGAAGTGCTGTGGGTCGAGGTGCATGCCAGCCTGGTTCAGGGAAGCGACAAGCCGCTGGGGATCGTGGGCACGGTAAAGGACATTACCGAGCGGCGGCATCAGGAAGTCCTGCGGCGCTGGGAGGCCGAACACGACCCCCTGACAGGCCTGCTCAATCGGCGCGGTTTCGAAAGGCGGCTGGAGGATGCCCTGGCGGACTTCATTAAGACCGGCATGTCTTCGGCACTCATCCTGTTCGATCTGGACCACTTCAAGCCGGTCAACGACGAGGGCGGGCATGCCCTCGGCGACGAACTGCTGCGCCGCGTGGCGCAAGTCGCGGCCCGGGAGACCCGTGGCAGTGATCATCTAGGGCGGCAGGGAGGTGACGAGTTCGGCATTCTGCTGCCGAGTTGCACCCTCGAGCATGCGGAAAAAATTGCCGGGTCTATCCGCGATGCCATCGCCCAGGTCAGCGTTAGCCAGGCAGACAAGGCGTATTTCGTGACCGCCAGCATCGGAGTCACCCATTTCATGGAGGGGGACGACTCGATCGCTGCGGTGTCGGCCCGTGCCGATGCGGCCAGCTATGCGGCCAAGCATCAGGGCCGCAACGCCGTGGTGGTGCATCGTAGCCATGCCGGTCGCTCAGCCGACAGCGGCGTTCTCTGACGCATTGCCGGCAGTCGACCCTCAGCCGTCGTGAGGGGGCAGCGTCAACTCCCGGGCCTCGCCCATCAGGAAGGCGCGGTTGACCTCCAGTGCCTCGCGAAGGAAGTCCCACAGCAGACGCACCCGGGCAAGCCGGCGCTGCTCCTGGCGGGCGGTGATCCAGAACTGACGGTCGATCGCCACCTCGTCTTCGAGTACGTTCACCAGAGTCCCGGAGGTGCTGGCCATGAAGCAGGGCAGCACGGCCAGCCCCGCTCCGTGAAGGCAGGCGGCGTGCTGGGTGGTCACGCTGGTGCTGCGAATGGCGAAGTGCGGCCCCGGGTGGCCCACCACCGTGGGGTCGAGCAGCGGCTCCAGATAGCTGAGCTGCTCGCTGAAGATCAGGTCGTCAACGTAGCCTATCAGCCGGTGCCGACCCAGCTCGGCGAGCCGCCCCGGTCGACCGAAACGGGCCAGATAGCCCTCGCTGCCATAGAGCCGCAGCCGATAGTCACACAGCCGTGAGATCACCAGGCCCGGGCTTACCGGGCGCTCCACGGTGATGGCCAGATCCGCCTCATGGCGGCTCAGGTTAACCACCCGCGGAAGGGCAAGCAGGTCGAGCGTTACCCCGGGGTGACGTTCACAGAAGGCCGAAAGCAGCGGGGCGATTACCCAGGTGCCGAAACCTTCGGTCACTCCGAGGCGGATCTGTCCGCTGATCTGGTGATTCTTGTCGGTGAGGCTCTCGCCGGCCTCGAAGGCGTGGCGAGCCATCTCCTCGGCGTGGGCGAGCAGCTGCTGGCCGGCCTCTGTCAGATGGTAGCCGTGGGTGCTGCGTTCGAAGAGCTGGGTGTTGAGTTTCTGCTCGAAGCGCCGGGTGCGCCGCGACAGAGTGGAGTGATCGAGCCCCAGCCGGCGGGCGGCATCGGTGAGCCGCTGGCTGCGTGCCACCTCGAGAAAGATCTGGATGTCCTGCCAATCGAGCATGGGGTCTCCGGGGTTGGCGGGTCACGAATGAGCTGCTTGTGCGCCAGTGCACAAACAATGTGCCCGAGTGCCAGTTGTCACACCATCCGACCTCTGGATAGACTCCTTATTATAATCTCCCGTGTTTATATACACACAAAGTCTAATGTCGGGGCGATCCGCGTCAGCGTCCGTCAGCCGAGCAGATCCCCGGGCAGCAACCGCACAGCGACACAATAGCAACGCTTTAAAAAGGAGCACGCCAATGTCAGTCCGCGAAATCCCCATGTATATCGATGGCCAGCCCGTCCAGTCCCAGAGTCAGGAGTGGCACGACGTGGTCAACCCGGCCACCCAGGAAGTCGTCGCCCGGGTGCCGTTCTGCACCCCCGAGGAGGTCGAGCGCGCCGTGGCCAGCGCCAAGGAAGCCTTCAAGACCTGGCGCAAGGTCCCGCTGGGCAAGCGCATGCGCATCATGCTCAAGCTCCAGGCGCTGATCCGCGACAACACCGCCGAGCTGGCCGCACTGATCACCGAGGAACACGGCAAGACTCTGCCCGACGCCGAGGGCGAGGTGGGCCGCGGTCTGGAAGTGGTGGAGCACGCCTGCTCGATCACCTCCCTGCAGCTGGGCGAGCTGGCCGAGAACGCCGCCAGCGAAGTGGACGTCTACACCATGCACCAGCCCCTGGGCGTGGGTGCCGGCATCACCGCTTTCAACTTCCCGATCATGCTGCCCTGCTTCATGTTCCCGCTGGCCATTGCCACCGGTAACACCTTCGTGCTCAAGCCCTCGGAGCAGGACCCCAGCTCCTCCATGCGCCTGGTCGAGCTGGCCCACGAGGCGGGCGTGCCGCCCGGGGTGCTCAACGTAGTGCACGGTGGCCCGGACGTGGCCAATCAGATCGCCGACCACGCCGATATCAAGGCGCTCTCCTTCATTGGTTCCACCCACGTGGGCACGCTGCTCTATAACCGCGCCGGCGCCGCCGGCAAGCGCATGCAGTCGATGATGGGTGCCAAGAACCACTGTGTGGTGATGCCCGACGCCAACCGCAGCCAGGCCATCAACAACCTGCTGGGTTCCGCCTTCGGTGCCGCCGGCCAGCGCTGCATGGCCAACTCCGTGGTGGTGCTGGTGGGCGAGGCCCGCGAATGGCTGAACGATATCGTCGAGGGCGCCCGCAACATGAAGGTCGGCCCCGGCACTGAGCGTGATGCCGACCTGGGTCCGCTGGTCTCCCCGCAGGCCAAGGAGCGCGTCGAGAGTTTGATCAGCGCCGGTGAGAAGGAAGGCGCGAAGCTGATGGTCGACGGCCGCGGCTGCCAGGTGGAGGGCTATCCGAACGGCAACTTCGTCGGTCCGACCCTGTTCGCCGACGTGACGGCTGAGATGACCATCTACCGCGAGGAGATCTTCGGCCCGGTGCTGTGCGTGGTGAGCGTCGAGACCCTCGACGACGCCATCGCGTTCATCAATGCCAACCCCAACGGCAACGGCACTTCCATCTTCACCAACTCTGGCTGGGTGGCGCGCCGCTTCGAGACCGATATCGATGTCGGCCAGATCGGCATCAACGTGCCGATCCCGGTGCCGGTCGCCTACTTCAGCTTCACCGGCTCCCGCGCTTCCAAGCTCGGTGACCTTGGCCCCAACGGCAAGCAGGCCATCGCCTTCTGGACCCAGACCAAGACCGTTACCGCACGCTGGTTCGAGCCCGAGAACGTCTCCAGCGGCATCAACAGCACCATCTCGCTGGGCTGATTCTTCCAGCGCTGCGACCCGGCGGCCCCGTCTCGAGAGAGGCGGGGCCGCCTGCGTTGATGGCCCTCGGTCGCGCGGTAAAACGAAGCTGCTACAGTGTTTGGATCGTACGGATACGATATCGGAGCTCTCGTGACCCGCCGTTCCTTCCCTCTGCCTTCGGCCCTGGCCATCTGGCTGTTGCTCGCCTGCCTGCTGGTGTCGCCGGCCCGGGCCGCCATCGACGTGACTCAGTCGCCTGGTCAACTCAACCTGGGTCCGCGCGTGCATCTGCTGGAGGATGCCGAGCGCAGGCTTTCCATCGCCGACCTGCTGGCTCGGGATGAAGCGCTCTCCTGGCGGCCCTCGGTCCAGGAGACGATCAACTTCAGCTTCTCTGACTCGGCCTGGTGGCTGCAGGTGGAGCTCGCCAACCCCGGTGAGTCACCGCTGCGCCGGCTGCTGGAGCTGGCCATGCCGCTGCATGACTACCTGGACGCCTGGGTGGTCGACGAGGCCGGGGAGGTGGCTCAGGCGTGGCAGACTGGCGATCGACGGGCCTTTGACTCGCGCCCCGTGGCACACCACACCTTCGTGTTGCCCATCCAGTTGCCGCCCGGCGAGACGCGCCAAGTGATTCTGCGTCTTGATACCCATGACGGCCTGTTTGACGCCACGCCGCTCTACCTGATGAGCGACGGCAGCTTCCTGAAAAAATCGCAGCGCGAGTTGATGGCCTTCAGCCTTTATTTCGGCGGCCTGCTGGCGCTGATGATCTTCAATCTGCTGCTCTACCTGGCTATCCGGGAGCGGAGTCTGCTGCACTATGTGGTCTATCTCGGCGCCTTTTTCGTGCTGATGTTCGCTACGCGGGGCTTTGCCTTTCAGTACTGGTGGCCGAGCTGGCCGACTTTCAATAATCAGATGCTGCCGCTGACCATCGGGCTCGTCGCCATCACCCTGGCCAAGTTCAGCAGCAGTTATCTCAACCTTGCCCAGCACGCACCGCGCCTCTCCCGGGGGCTCCTCGGTGTGGCGGGCCTGTGCCTGGCGAGCGCGCTGCCGGCGATGCTGGGGCACTACGCCCTGGTATTTCGCGTCATGATCCCCTCCGCGATTCTGCTCTCCTCGCTGATGCTTGCAGTGGCCGTCTGGCGCAGCTGGCTGGGTGATCGCCTGGCGCAGATCTTCCTGGTGGCCTGGTGCGTGCTGCTGGTGGGGGTGTCGCTCTACTTCCTGCGGGTGGCAGGAGTACTGCCTTACAACGTCTTTACCGAATACGCCATGCAGGCGGGCTCAGGGCTCGAGTTCCTGCTGCTGGCCCTCGGATTGGCTTTCAAGATCAACCTGCTCAAGAACGAGAAGCTCACCGCCGAACGTGCCACCCATGAGTTGCAGCGCTCGCAAAACCAGCGGCTTGAAGCTGAGGTGGCCGAGCGCACCCGGGAGTTGGAGTCCGCCAACCAACGTCTTGCCGCCATGGCTCGCACCGACCCGATGACCGGGTTGCTCAACCGCCGCCAGTTCCAGGAACTGGTCGACGAAGAGCTCCAGCGGCGCCGTCGCAGCGGCCAGTCGCTGCTGTTCGCCGTAATGGATATCGATACCTTCAAAGCCTACAACGACACCTACGGTCATCAGGCTGGAGACACGGTGCTCGTGCAGGTGGCCGGCCTGCTTGATGCCCATTTCCGGCGCGCCGGCGACCGGCTGTTCCGGTTGGGCGGCGAGGAGTTCGGCCTGCTGCTGGAGGTCGATACCCTGGATGAGGGCCAGCACGCCCTGGAGGCCTTCCGCCAGGCTCTCGAGGATCTCGCCATTCCCCACGAACACGCCAAGGGCGGCGTGATCACCGCCTCCTTCGGGCTGGTCTGCTGCAACGACTTCCAGCGGGTGCCGGATGCCGATCGGCTCTACCGGGAAGCCGACGAGGCGATGTACACCGCCAAGGAGCGCAGCCGTAATCGGGTGGTGACTCGCGCTATCCTCGACGAGACATGAAGTGGGTTTCGTCAGGTTGCGACGTTGGTTCGTATGGACAGCGAGTTGACGTTGACGTTAACTGTAATGCCGGGTCAACAAGCACAACCACAGCCTACGGAGTCGCCATGACCACGCCGATCAGCCACTTTCCCATTCCCGAGTCGATTCAGGACCTGCCCGATGATATCCGCGACGCCATGCTGGCGGTTCAGGAGAAAGCGGGGTTCATCCCCAACGTCTTCCTGATGCTGGCCCACCGCCCGGCCGAGTTCCGCGCCTTCTTCGCCTACCACGACGCCCTGATGGAGCGGGAGGCCGATACCCTGACCAAGGCCGAGAAGGAGATGATTGTGGTCGCCACCAGCGCCCGCAACCAGTGCCTCTACTGCGTGGTGGCCCACGGTGCGCTGGTGCGCCTTTACAGCAAGGACCCGTTACTGGCCGACCAGGTGGCCATCAACCATCGCGTCGCCGGACTGAGCGAGCGCCACCGGGTGATGATCGACTTCGCCATGCACTGCGGCCTGGAGGTGGGGGAACTCACCAAGGAGTGGCAGACCCGCCTACTCGAGGTCGGCTTCACCCAGGACGACATCTGGGACATCGGCGCCATCGCCGCTTTCTTCGGCATGTCCAACCGCCTGGTGACCCTGGCCGGCACTCCGCCCAATGAAGAGTTCTACCTGATGGGCAGGGTGCCGCGGGAGAAGTAAGAGGCGCCGGCCTCTGTGGGAGCGCAGGTTTCCTGCGCGAATGCGGGTGGCACCCAGTGTTGGCAAATTGCTGTTAGCTTAGACTGCCTAGGGAAGGGATACGGGGTGATGCATGGATCGGCTACCGGAAGGGCTGTATGAGCGGCTGCTTGATGAAGAACTCATGGCGCAATTGGAAGCGCACCCAGAGTTAAAGCCGGTGCTTCGCTCACTCGATGATGAGGCGGCTCCCCACGCCTATTCGCAATTTATCGGACCACTGCTTCACCAAGTACCGGCTGGCCCCCCGGCCACGGCCTCGCTATGATGCCTCTGGTTTCGCTTCTACGTTGATGGAGGCGAGCCCACAACTCATTCACTGTCGCCAGGGGAGTCCCGCCGCGCACGCGTTGGCTGGGCTGAGAGAGCGCACTGCGCTGACCCTGGAACCTGATCCGGTTCACACCGGCGGAGGAAGTGCGACATGCCCTACCTGACGTCTGCCGTGCTCGGCGCGGCGCTCTTGTGCTTTGCTTTCCTGGGCCTGAGGGCCCGCCGGGCCGATGGCCTCCTCGATGACTACGTGACCGCGCGCAACTCCCAGGGCGCCCAGGCCATCGGCCTGTCGTTCCTGGCTTCCAGCATGGGCGCCTGGATCCTCTTCGCGCCGCCGGAGATCGGCGCCTTCGTGGGGCCGGTGGCGCTGGCCGGCTACGCCATCGGCTCGTCGCTGCCGTTTCTGATCCTGGGGCTCTACGGTCCGGCGATTCGTCGCCACCTGCCGGAAGGGCGCAGCATCGGCGAGTTCGCCGAGGCCTGCTATGGCGCTGGAGTGCGGCGCTGGGTCTCCTTCGTTTCCGTGGCCTACATGGCCATTTTCCTGGCCGCTGAGCTGACGGCCATCGGTGCCATCGCCGCGCTGCTCTCCGACGTGCCGCCTTCGCTGGTGGTTCTCGGCGTGGCGGTGGTCACCCTCGTCTACACCACCCTGGGTGGCCTGCGGGCTAGCCTGGCCACGGATCGCTGGCAGGCCTGGCTGCTGCTGGCCCTGCTGGTGCTGGTCGGCGGCGTGGCCTGGTGGTGGCTGCCGCCCATGCCGGCCGGGGCGGTGATGCCCTCGATCCCCATCGGCAGCGCGCTCTCCGTGGCGCTGACCCTGGTGATCGCGGTGACCGCGGCCAATCTCTTCCATCAGGGCTACTGGCAGCGCATCTGGGCGGCCGAGAACGACCGCGCCCTGGGCCGCGGGGCGATGCTGGGCGGGGCCAGCAGCCTGCTGGTGGTGATGGCCATCGGCGGCCTGGGCATGCTCGCGGCGATGCACGCCCTGCCCCTGGGCGAGCCGCCGATTCCGTTCTTTGCGCTGCTCTCCGCCGCGCCGACCTGGCTGGGCCTGCCGGCGCTGGTGCTGGCGGTAACGCTGGTGGCTTCCAGCGTGGATACCCTGCAGAACGCCATCGCCTCCATGGCGGTGGCCAGCGCCGGGCGCCGCGGGCTCTCGGTGCGGGGCGCGCGGTGGGTCACAGTGGCGCTGATGGCACCGGTGGTGTGGGTGGCTCTGCAGGGCTTCTCGGTGCTGCGCCTGTTCCTGATCGCAGACCTGCTGTGCGCCGCCATCGTGGTGCCGGTGCTGCTGGGGCTGTGGCGGCGTATGTCGCCGCTGGCGGCGGTGGTTGGCGGCGTGGCGGGCCTGCTCGGCGCGGTGCTGCCGGGCTGGATCACCCTGGGCAGCCTTCCCGCCGGGGTGCTGGCGGCGACCTTCCCCGACAGCATCCCGACCCTGGCACCCTTCCTGGGTGCGCTGGTTGCCTCCACCCTGGCCAGCCTACTGATCGCCTGGCTGCGTCCGGGGGCGACATTTCACCTGGTAAATAAGGGAGACGCCCGATGACGACACGTTCTGACTGGAAGGCTTGGATCGCCGACCGCGAATCGGCGCGCATCACCGACTGGTTGCGCGAGATCAGCGAGCCGGACTGGTCGGCCACCGTCAACCACCCGCTGTTCGATGCCCTGGCCGAGGGGAGTCTGTCGGCGGAGGACTTTGCCGCCTACATGGTGCAGGACTACGGCTTCGTCGATCCCTTCACCGCGCTGATCGGCCACGCCATCGGCCAGGCGCCGAGCATGGATGATCGGGTGGTGCTGGGCCAATTCATGGGCATGCTGACCAGCGATGAGAACAGCACCTTCCAGCGCACCTTCGAGGCCTTCGATGTGCCGGCGGCCCAGCGAGAGGCACCGGACTACCTGCCGCAGACCCTGGCGTTTCGCGAGCTGCTGCGTGACACCGGGCAGAGCGGTGGCTACGCCGAGATAATGGCGGTGCTGGTAGTCACCGAGTGGATCTACCTGGCGTGGGGGCTGCGCGTGACCCGCGTGGACGGGCTGCACCCGCTGATGGGGGAGTGGATCGATCTGCACGATAATCCGGCCTTCCAGGATTTCGTGGCCTGGCTGCGCCGCCGCCTGGACGAGGAGGCGGAAGGGCTCGATGACGTCGCCTTCGCTCGCATGGCGGAGCGCTTCCGCGAGACGGTGGCGAAGGAGCGGGCCTTCCACGATGCGGTGATGCCTAGCTGAGCGAGTGGCCGTCGCCATGCCCGCCTTGCTTTAGGAGGGAAGAGGAAATTCATCTCAGTCGAGAAAGAGGTCGGCGGGCAGCCCGAAGCGCTGGGTCAGGGCCTTGATCTGGCGCACGTTCAGCCGTCGCTTGCCGTTCAGGATCTCCGAGATCACCGATTGGGTACCGACTTCCGGCAGGCTCGACTGGTCGAGGCCATGCCACTGCATCAGGTAGCGGAGCATGTCGGCGCCCACCACCTCCGGCATCGGGCGGTGGGTGTCGTCGTACTCTTCTATGAGGTCACC
>JAIVHL010000242.1 GCA_020201075.1 Halomonas sp.
AGGCCGACATTGCCGTCAGTATTCGCTATCGGGGCGCCGCGGCCACGCTGGATATCAGAGTGATCGGCCATCCAGTCTTCTCCGATGAAGTCCGCCTGGAACTGGACGGCCTGCAGGCCCTGAGGCTCAGCATCGGGCTGGGCGGCTGAGCCCTGTTTCTGGCCTGCTCCTCGGCCATGGGCATGCTATCCTCGCCGTGAATTGCCGGCAGCCCCACCGGCACCCGAAAGCCAACCCAAAGGAGACTTAGATGGCCAAGGCAACCGCGCGTCATATTCTGGTAGATAGCAACGAGAAGTGTGAGGCCCTCAAGGCCGAGATCGAGGGCGGCCGCGACTTCGCCGAGGTGGCCCGCGAGAACTCCAGCTGCCCCTCCAGCCGCCAGGGTGGCGACCTGGGCAGCTTCGGCCCGGGCCAGATGGTCCGTGAGTTCGATGAGGTGGTGTTCTCCGGCGAGTTGAACAAGGTGCACGGTCCGGTCAAGACCCAGTTCGGCTACCACCTGCTCGAGATCACCAGCCGCAGCTGATGGCCTGCACTGCTGGATAAAGCCGCACAGGGCACCCCCTGCGCGGCTTTTTTCTTGTACATATACGGTAAACCCAACACCCCCCTGTATCATTCGACGAGTCGCGTTAGGATGGTAAACACCATCGATCATCTCGGGAGAAGGACACAATGAACGACGAAGCCTTTCAGACGAGCATCCGCAAACTGTTGAAGACCGTAGGCGTTACCACCCAGCAGGAAATCGAGAAGGCGGTGCAGCTGGGCCTGAGCGAGGGATACCTTAAGGGTAACGAACGGCTGCCGGCCCGGATCACCGTCGAGGTAGACGGTCTCAGCCTAGCCCTGGACATCGACGGAGACATCACCCTTGAGTAATGCCCCGGTCATCGCCATCGAGTGTCTCTCGAAGTCCTATGCCGGTGGCTTCGAGGCGCTCAAGGAGGTCAGCCTGGAGATCCACCACGGCGAGATCTTTGCCCTGCTGGGCCCCAACGGGGCGGGCAAGACCACCCTGATCAGCGTGATCTGTGGCCTGGTCAATGCCACCTCGGGGCGGGTGTTGGTGGATGGCCACGACAACGTGCGCGAGTTCCGTGCCGCCCGCGAACGGATCGGCCTGGTCCCCCAGGAGCTGACCAACGAGGCCTTCACCACGGTGTGGGACACGGTGAGCTTCAGCCGCGGCCTGTTTGGCAAGGGCAAGGACCCGGCCCATATCGAGAAGGTACTGCGCTCGCTGTCGCTGTGGGACAAGCGCAACAACCGCCTGATCACCCTCTCCGGCGGCATGAAGCGCCGAGTGCTGATTGCCAAGGCGCTGGCCCATGAGCCGGAGATCCTGTTCCTCGATGAGCCCACCGCCGGGGTTGACGTGGAACTGCGCCGCGACATGTGGGAGGTAGTGCGCCAGCTGCGCAACAGCGGTGTAACCATCATTCTCACCACCCACTATATCGAGGAGGCCGAGGAGATGGCCGATCGTATCGGGGTGATCCGCCGCGGCGAGCTGGTGCTGGTGGAGGAGAAGCAGGCCCTGATGCGCAAGCTAGGCAGCAAGGAATTGACGCTGCACCTGCGCGAACCATTAGAAACGCTGCCTGACGCCCTCTCCCGCCATGAGCTGGTTCTTGCCGAGGAAGGCCATTCGCTGGTCTATACCTACGACGCCAACGTACCTGGTGAGGATCAGGCCGGCATCGCCGAGCTGCTCGCCGACCTGGAGGCCGCCGGCATCGGCTTCAAGGACCTGCACACCCGCCAGAGCTCCCTCGAGGAGATCTTCGTCAGCCTGGTCAAGGAGACGGCATGAACCTGCAGTCCGTGAAGACCCTCTATCAAGCCGAGATGGCCCGCAGCCTTCGCACCGTGCTGCAGAGCATCATCTCGCCGGTGATCTCCACCTCGCTCTACTTTGTGGTGTTCGGCGCGGCCATCGGCACGCGGATAAGCGAGGTGAACGGCGTGAGCTACGGCGCCTTTATCGTGCCGGGCCTGATCATGCTGATGCTGCTGACCCAGAGCGTTTCCAACGCTTCCTTTGGCATCTTCTTTCCACGCTTCTCGGGCTCGATCTACGAGATCCTGTCGGCGCCTATCTCCTACTGGGAGATCGTGATCGGCTACGTGGGAGCGGCCGCCACCAAGTCGATCATGTTGGGGCTGATCGTGCTCGTCACGGCGCGGATCTTCGTGCCCTACTCCATCGAGCATCCACTGATGATGGTGCTGTTCCTGCTACTCACTGCGGTGACCTTCAGCCTGCTGGGCTTCATCATCGGCATCTGGGCCGACGGCTTCGAAAAGCTGCAGCTGGTGCCACTGCTGGTGATCACGCCGCTGACCTTTCTCGGCGGCACCTTCTACTCCATCGACATGCTGCCGCCCTTCTGGCAAGCGGTGACCCTGATCAACCCGGTGGTCTATCTGGTGAGCGGCTTCCGCTGGAGCTTCTACGGCATCAGCGACGTGAGCCCGGTGGTCAGCCTGGGCATGATCCTGCTGTTCCTGACCGTGGCACTGGTGGTGGTGGAGCGAATCTTCCGCACGGG
>JAIVHL010000108.1 GCA_020201075.1 Halomonas sp.
GGTCGTCACCCCGGAGAGTGCCTTCCATGAATCCTTCCCAGGGCAGGTTGGCGGCTGCGGCTAGGTTGGCGGCTCGAGTGGCAAAGTGCTCTTCGTCATAGTCAATGTCACCCTTGGCCATGTCGCCCATGGGGCCCAACTGCCAGGCCAGTACGCGAAGGGCCGACTGGCGATACCCGATGGCGTCTTCGGGGTCGACGGCCTGGGCAGTGAGAGGAAAGATCAGCGCGGCGGATAGCCCTAGTGTCAGCAGGGAACGCAGGGTAGGGGTCATCACGAACTCCTTTCGTTGGCTTATGGATCGCACGACTTGATACAGGGATAGCTCAAGCCACTCAAAGCCTAGCACGCGATCCGGTCAGCTGCCGTTGGCCTGGGCCTGAAGTTGACGGCTACGAAAGCGCGAGTAGAAGGTACAGCCGCCGAACAGGGCCAATGCCGTCAGGGCAATCAGCCAGCCCAGCCAGCCGAGGCCGGGCAGGATCGCCACGTTCACCCCGATCATGAAGTAGAGCAGGCTGACAAAGGCCAGCCAGGCGTGCCCTCTCGGTCGGCGTCCCAGCAGCGACGGGAGAAACAGCAACAGCGGCAGCACAAAGGCAAGCAGTGGCCGCAGGTTACCGCCATCTCGGGCCAACAGCAGACCCCAGGCTGCCAGGGCCAGGATCAAAATGCCGTAGCTGACCAACACCCACCGCCGCGACCGTGTGGTCAGGTGATCCACCCCTTTGTCGGCCTCCAGGGATTCGAGCCAGCGTCTCATGAGCGATCTCCCCGGGGCATCGCCGAGAGCGCCAAGGCGAGTCTGGCCAGTCGACGGCCCTGGGCCTGGGTGAGATGGCGTTCATGCTCGTCCAGCGGGCGGTCGCTGCGCTTGCCGGCCAGGTGGGTAGCCCCGTAGGGAGTACCACCGCTTGAGGTCTCCATCAGTTCGATTTCGCTGTAGGGCAGGCCCGCATAGACCATGCCGTGGTGCAGCAGTGGCACCAGCATGGTCAGCAGGGTACTCTCCTGCCCGCCGTGCAGGCTGGAGGTGGACGTGAAGGCGGTAGCGGGTTTGTCGATCAAGGCCCCGCCGAGCCACAGTTCACTGGTGCCGTCTAGGAAGTGCTTGAGCGGTGCGGCCATGTTGCCGAAGCGAGTGGGGCTGCCGATGGCCAGTCCTGCACAGTGGCGCAGGTCGTCCAGGGAGGCGTAAATGGCGCCCTCGGCGGGAATTTCAGGTTCCACCGCCTCGCAGGTAGGGGATACCGGGGGCACGGTGCGCAAGCGCGCCTCGATGCCGCGAAGGGATTCAACGCCGGCCGCAAGCCGTTCAGCCATGGCGCGGGTGGCGCCCTGGCGTGAGTAATAGAGGATCAGCACGTAGGGCAGGGAAGCGCTCATTGGGGCTCCTGGGGCAGGGATGAGTGATGAGTGGAAAGAGGGCATTCGAACAGGGCAAGAACTTGACGGGACCCGACGCGGCGCAGACGTTGATAAACATCGATGGCGCTCATCGGCACTCCTGGTCAACGGCGGTTTGGCTTCTGGCCGAACTGGCGGCCTGAGGAAGCTATTGTAGAAGGGCGCGTGGTCCGCTCACAACCGAGCCCCATCGAGAGCTTCCTCGGGCAGGCGCCGATAGACCCAGGCCGCGCTGCCGTCGGCAAGCGTGAGGCGCACTCGTTCATAGCGGATGCCCAGCCGTTCGTAGCGATCGAGCCGGGCTAGTTCCCCGGCGCTGACGGTGATTACCTCGCCCATCACGTATTCGCCGGGGGCATCCTCCAGGTCGAGAGCGGTTCGCCGAACGTCTTCCAGCGTTGCCGAGCGAGATTCACCGGCGCGGCCGGTGACCACCCAGCGCACCAGCCCCGAGCGCAGGGTACCGTAGACGAAGACCTTGTGAGGCCCTGCGTCGATAGGTGCCAGATGGTCGGGGCGCTCATAGGTGAAAGGGCTAAGCATAATAAGCCACAGCCAACCGGCTACGGCAAGCGGCAGGCCCAGCAGGGCGGCGAACAACAGGTGTAGGCGTCGCATGGGGCTCCTTTCGGCACGGGGGGAAGTCCCATCCTGCCACGCCAAGGGGCCCTTGTCCGGCCTCGGCGTTCGACGATTTAAGCCAGGGCGAACCCTCTGCTAGGATAGGCGTTCACCCGACGATCGTGAGGTGCCCCATGACCCGGCAGGCGTGTTACGACCTCGATTTCCAGGCTCTCATGGGGGATGTGCGTCCGCTCCCCCGGACCGGCAATCGAGCCGATCCCGGCCACCGCCGGCGCTCACCCAGCGAGGCGCAGCTGGCCCGCCGTGAGAGTGCCGCCGCGCAGCTAGAGGGCCACGGCTTTCTTTCCGACGACTTCGTCGACCTGGTGCCGCCGTTTGATCCCCTCGAGTTTCGTCGAGACGGTATCCAGCAGGGGGTGGTGGACCGGCTGCGCCACGGCGGCTATACCGATCAGGCGCGGCTTCATCTGCTGCGCCGCCCGCTGGAGGAGTGTCGTCGAGCGCTGCCGCCCTTCATCCATGAGGCCTTCGCTCACGACCTGCGCTCGGTGCTGATCATCCACGGT
>JAIVHL010000160.1 GCA_020201075.1 Halomonas sp.
CGGTTGAGGTAGCCAAGGCCGATGATATGAAGATCGAAGAAGCCAGTGGTGGCACTCTGGTGAGTGGTTACCGTCATGGTGTGTCTCCTCGGAAATATATGACTACGCCCGGGAAACACTCGCCCCCTGAGGGAAGTCGAGTGGCTTCCCGGGTGGGCAAGGGTGGGGTCAGGCGCTGGCTTAGGTCATCAGAACGCAGTGGTGCCGGGAGCCGGCCAGGGAGGTGTTGCAGCAGTCGCAGGATGACGTCGAGAACTCCTCGTCCTGCCCGCTATCGCCGACGACGAGGTAGTTCCCGTCGCGTTGCGCTGCGGCGATGGAGTGACGCAGCTCCCGCTCGCGGGCGGCCGCGCTCTCTTCATCCAGAAAGTGATCCAGCCCGGTGGCATCGTCATTGGCGATGATCATCAGGCAGTCGGCACAGACCATAAAGTGGTCGTCAACAATCTTGGCCATGGGGCATTCCTCCAGGTTCCAGGGGGTCCGCCCCCCTGGGGAGGCATCTCCCCGAATGGGTGGTAACAGTGGCATCCAGCCCTAACGGGCGGCCTCGTCTCGGGATGCGCGAGGCTTTGGGAGGTGGCGTGCCGCCAGGCGGCGCACCCTTAAAACGCCAGGGTGCTTGGGTGTCTCGGTTGGAGCCGGTCGAGACCACCGGGCCGCCAGCGGCGGCACTTGCCCACTGGGAGGCTGCCCGTCACATCGGCAGCACATCCTCGATATCCTCACTCGCAAGACGCGGCACACCACGTCTTGGGATTGAAGACCATAGAGGGTATCAACAGGGTCGTCGCCTTTACCGACAAGCACCAGGATGTCCGCCATGCGACTGGAGCCAAGGCATGTCCTTCGTTGCCATGCTTCGCTCACGGTGGCACCCGAATCTCTTCGCGGACGCATTCGGCCGATCAAGCACAGATCCCTGTACAAAGGGCTCCCGTTGGTGATGCGGCGGGCTCCGCAGAAGGGCAGGTGTTTCCGGCGTGGAAACGTCAACCGGCCTGCCAGCTACCCTGAGTCAAGGTATCCGGCAGGCCGGTCGTCGTATGAGACAGGTGGCCAACCAACCAAGCTGGCCTAGGACTAAGGAACCTCGAACCCCGACTGTTGATGATGCAGTGTGAGCCGTATAGGCGGGATGGGGCGTATTCGTCGCGCGAGGTGCGAATACTTTGGGGAATGAGCGTTGCAGCTCAAAGGGCGTTGCATGATGACCGTCAGCAACCAACGGGGTGTTCTTGCATTATTGAGGCTGTCCCGTTCACGGTCAAGGCGACAATGCTCTACGCTTACTCCTGGTGCCCTTCCTGGGCGCCTCATCGCTTAGCATCCCCTTGCACTCCGGGTAGCGCGAACATCCCCAAAAGGCACCGTATTTTCCCTGGCGCTTGCGCATGGGCGCCTGGCAATCCGGACACTTCTTGCTCTCATGCTGAGGCATCGTCACGGTTGCCTCTCGAGCGTGCTGGACCAGCTTCTCTACCATGCCGGATTGGCGCGCCATGAAATCCTTCAGCTCCACGCGCCCTGCCGCGACGTCATCCAGTGCCTGCTCCCAGAGCGCCGTCATGCCGGGGTTGGTGATGGCAGAGGGCAGAGCATCAATGAGCTGCTGGCCGGTTGGTGTAGAAACCAGGGCGCGCTTCTGCCTCTTGATAAAGCCTCGCTTTAGCAGCGTCTCGATAATGCCGGCCCGTGTTGCCTCGGTGCCGATCCCGGCGGTCTCCTTGAGACGGGCCTTCAGGCGCTCGTCTGTCACGAACCGGGCAGCATGCTTCATGGCGGCGATCAAGGTGCCCTCGGTAAACGGCTTGGGCGGTGTCGTCTGCTTGGCCAGCACCTCGAGACTGGTCGACTTGCAGGCCTCGCCCTTGCTCATTGCCGGCAATGGGGGGACTTCCTGCTCCTCCCCACTGCCCTCGTCCGCAACCGCACTGGGGAAGAGCAGGCGCCACCCCTCAGCCCGCACCTGTCGTCCTGAGGCCACGAACGCTTCACCCTCCAGATCCACCCTAACCTCGGTCTGGTCGTACTCGTGGGCCGGCAGGAACTGCGCTAGGTAGTGGCGACGAATCAGGTCGTAGACATTGCGCTCGGCTTCACTCAGCTTGTCCAGATCACATGCCACCACCGTCGGGATGATGCCGTGGTGCGCGGTAATCTTGTTGTCGTTCCAGACACGGCTCTTGCGGTTGGTATCCAGGCGCTGGCGAAGCGGCGACAGCGTCTCATCCGAGTGCAGCAGCACCGTCACGACGCGCTCGGCGTCTTCGAGCTGAGACTCCGGCAGATACCGGCAGTCGGTTCGCGGGTAGGTTGTGGCCTTGTGGGTCTCATAGAGCGCCTGTGCGATATCCAGCGCCTGTTGAGCGCCATAGCCAAAGCGGCGCGAGACCTCCTGCTGAAGCGATGACAGGTCCATCACCAGCGGGGCCGACTCTTTCTTGTGGGTCGTCTCGAGTTGGCTGATGTGTCCCTGCCGCCCGGCGACTCGCTGAACCAGCGACCGGGCCGCGGCCTCACTGATGCAGCGCCCGGCGGCATCCAGAATCGAGGCATCTTTTGGTTTCCACTTAGCTTGGAAGGTACCGTCCGCCATCTGGAGCTGGGCCGCGACTTCCCAGAAGGATTTAGGCACAAAGTTCGCGATCTCACGGTCGCGATCCACCACCAGCCTCAGCGCGGGCGTCTGCACGCGCCCTACCGAGAGCACACCCTGGTGCCCCTGCCGCTGGGCCAGCACCGTATAGGCTCGGGTCAGGTTCATCCCGACCAACCAGTCGGCCCGGCTACGTCCGAGCCCTGCCAGATAGAGCGGGTAGGTCGTCTCCCCGGGCCTAATGCTGGCCAAGGCCTTACGAATCGAGGCGTCGTCCAGAGCCGAGAGCCACAGGCGAGTCACCCTTCCCCGGTAGCCGCAGTAATCCAGCAGCTCGCGGGCGATGGTTTCCCCCTCTCGGTCGGCGTCGGTGGCCACCACCACCTCGGTCGCCTGGATTAGCAGCTTCTTGATCACCCCGAACTGCTTGCGACCACTTTTCTTGACCTCCATCTTCCAGGCCGAAGGCAGGATGGGCAGCGCCTCCAGAGACCAGCGCTTGAGCGCCGGGTCATACCCCTCGGGTGGCGCCTGCTCGAGTAGGTGACCGAATCCCCAGGTCACCACGCTCCCCTCGCCCTGCAGGTAGCCCTCGCTACGCTGACCGGCACCTATCACACGGGCAATATCCCGAGCTTGCGAAGGCTTCTCACACAGGAATAGACGCATAGACTCACCTCCCTCATGAACTTGAGGGCAGCATGGCAAGACGATAGCGGTGATCGAAGACAGAAAGAAAACGTCATTCCTGGCCGTTTGAAACATCCTGGCCCTCTCCAGGAATCTGGCCACTCGATGAGGGATTCATGGCCACCTGAGCCACCCGATGAGGCAAGATGGCCACTCGCTCTGCCTGCACCTTGAAGGCAGTGCGCGTCTCGCCATTCTGCTCCCAGCTGTCCTGAACCATCTTTCCCACCACCACGACCCGCATTCCACGCTGGTACAAGCGAGACCAGCGCTCTGCATCCCGATGCCACCATTCCACATCTGCCCAGAAACCGCCGCGATCCACGACTTCCCCGTCCTTCGGGACCAGATTGTCGAAGCGCACGTTTAGCCTGAGCAGCGTGCGGGGCGGCTGATTGTCACGCACGGGGAAGGTCCGAACCTCGGGGTCGCTGCCGATATTTCCCTCGCCGTAGAAGCGTGTGCCCATGGGTATCCTCCTTGGTCGTTATCGTTGAAAAGAGACCGCATGCTCGATATCCGCCAGCGCTTTGCCGACTCGCTTGATCGACCCGTTAATCGTGGCCGCCTTGGCATTGAACACGCAGCGCTGAATTTCCAGGTCAATGACGAACAGCCGCATCGCCTCAGATATGTCATCACGCGACAGGAAGGCTTCCAGCAGCCAAAGCCCCATGCTTCGCTGCTTGTTATCACGCCACTGCAGGGTTCTGGCAGGGGTGCCCGACTTCCCCCATGGGGTCAGCCAAAGACCGGTCGATTTCAACAGACCAGCATTCGCCTGAGATGACATATCGATCGCCTCTTGCCGAGCCGCTCTTGCCGAGTTTTCCAGTTCATCACGCAAGCGAATTAGCTCCCCCTTACCCTTAAAGGGTTTTAAAAAACCCTTTGCGTAGCTGTTGAATGCGTCATTGCCATAGCTATTCGATGCGGTATTCAAGCTGCCACCTCGCTCACTCTCCGCGATGCCACTGGCATCACCCAAGACCTGCCCTCCGGCACTATCGCGCAAGTGATTCCAGTGGAATCACCTCGGAAACCTCCTTCGGCACCGCCGCCCAAGTGATTCCAGTGGAATCACCCTGCCGCCCACCTGGCCAGGCCCAAAACCTAAGTAAATTTGATGACAGTGGAATCACCCTCGCGACATTCCAGCCACTACTCATCTGGAGAGGGTGTTGGGTCACCTTCCGCCGCACCTGCGCCACTGGCCAACTTGGCCTCCGCCGGCTTTTGAACTTGAATCGGTGGCGCAAACTCGCTGCGCCGCTTGCCGGAAAGCACGTCGTCGGGCAGCGCACCGAACTTCTCGATGGCATTTCGGGCCTTGGCATTGTTGGCAGCGAAGTCATCGCGGGTGGCGCCGCTGAAGCCCGGGTACTTCTGGGTACTCGCGCATAGGCTGCGCAGGAAGTGTCCGCCAACCCGGACGTACTCTTCCATCTGCCGCCTGCCTATCAAGGCGATGTGGTGGGCGAGCATGACGCGCCTGACGAAGCGGTCGAAGTCGATCAGCAGGCGCAGGGCGAGCCATCCGTGCTGGCCGCCGGTATAGACGGGGATCTTGAGAGGCTGCTGGTTGAGGTTCTCCTCAACGTCCAGCTCTGGCGGAAGCTGTGCCATCAGGCTATCCAGCTCCTGGAGGCGCTGGTCCAGCTGAGCTCGGGCCTCGGCAAGCTTGGCATCCAGCTGCAGCAGCCAGTGGTCCGCATAGGGGTCATCCTTGGCTGCGTTCTGCTTGATCGCGCCACAGATCAGCAAGAACTGCCGCATGCCGATGATCTGTGGGCGCCCGGTCTCGACCCCCCGCCCCTTCCAGACCCGTGCTGCGTGGTGGGTATGCAGCGTCAGCTCGATCTTGCTACGCAGTGCTCCCAGGCGATCAACGGCCATGTTGTGTCGTCCTCATGCTGATGTGTGTCCGCGGTATGGCAGGCACTGTCAATCAGTTGATGCATGGGAGACAGCGGAATCGTTAATGGCTGCTGAGTGAATTTTTCTCGTCCGCAGGCCATAGCCCCAGGTTGCGTAGGCACTGCTCTCGGGCCGCTTGGGCCTCCTCGGGCGAGGTGGTGCTGGACATGGTGCTCGGTGCCGTGGGTGCCGATGCCTGCTTGGATGGCTGAGCCGCAGCACGAGCTGCAGGCCGCTGAATAGCGGGTGTCGCAGTCTGGGGCGTTCTGCCTGCCCGGCGCTCGGCCTGAGTCTGGGCATAGCCGGTAACCACGAACTCACCGCTGAGAGCGCGCTTGATCAGCCCCCTCAGGAAGCCCTTTAGGCTTCTCACAGAGCCGCTGCTCACACGGCCCGCCGCCTCATCGAGGATCGCTTGCTGGGTATCGCCTGGCAGACCTGACATCAGCAGCTGAGTCGCCTGACGCTCGCTCTCGTCCAGCGAGAGACACGCCGGCCAGTGCAGGCTCACAGCTGGGGTACCTGTAGGTTTTACACAGTGTGAAGTACGTACTGTACGAGAAGAACTGCCCGAGTTTTCATGGGAAACTGCATCGATTGCCTTATAAGCTTTTGATTCCAGGCTTGGTTCTTGTTGAAAACCAAGGGAGTTCTTGCGGCTTACCCGGCCGGGTTCTCGCTGAGAACTCGGCGCCCTGCCCTGGTTCTTCTGCTGAGTCGCGGCGGAGAACTGGGCAGCTTCACGCCTGGCCGGCGAGGAGTGCCGGATCTTCCTGGACCGGGACGCCAGGGTATCAAGACGCGTCGGTAGCTCATGGAGTGCCCCGGCCTCCTGAAGCTCCTCGAAGACGACCGCGGCCACCGCCTTTACCACCTTGTTCTGATGATCCAGACAACGGCACACGTATTCGACGTAATCGGCATCCAGCACCGAGGCCTCTGCGGGAGAGAGCGGCTCATCGTGCAGGATGTAGACGTTGCCGATGATACGGCCGTTCTGCGCGTTACGAGCTCGATGCCCGAGGCTCACCCAGCGGGTCAGCCGGAGAACGGCGATGACGCGGGCGACCGTGGCCCGCGAGGCTTTCTGGCCTGGAGCACCCCGCAGCAAGGGCTGCAGCTCGTCATAGGTCGGCACCGCGGTGGTTCGGTCCGGATTGACCAGCATCCGCATCATCTGCCAGCCGAGCTTATCGACGTGCCCCAGGCGCGGATCAAGCAGCAGTGCCCGCGGGACGGTCTCATGGGGATTGCCGAAGAACAGAAGCCCATCCAACCCTGACGAGGCATCTCCTGTTTGCCCCGTCTCGTTGCCTGCAATGGCAGACGCCGGGGACTCTCCCCGGCGCTGGGTCATCTCGGAAGCCGCTTGGCCGATTAAGCGATCCAGCCCCTGCCGAGTGGCATCGCGCAGCTGAACCATTACCGCTCTCCTTCAGGTGCCGTCCACTCCTCGGCCGGGGGCGCCGTCCGCGGCTGGCCGGGATCGACCCACTGCTTGATGAGGTGCCAGACCACCGCCAGTGGGATGTCGGTCTCCTCCGCGAGCGTGACCATCCCCTGCAAGTCATCGGTCGATTGAGGGTCAAGGGCGATATGCTGCCAACGTTCCCAGGCATCGTGCTCGGCCTGCTCCGACGGCATCGCCAGCCGCCCCTGCCTAGGTGCAATGTCCAGCAGCTGGCGACGCGTCGAGCAGTCGTTGCCGGTCAAGCCGAAGAAGGCCCCCATCATGCTGACGCTGGCCCCCAGTCTTAGGCAGCGATCGATCAGGGTTTCCCGGTCCTGGTCACGATCGATGCGCGCTAGTACACCGCGCAGCGCGGCATGATCCACCGAAAAGCGAGCGACGACAGGACCGGCGCAGGCCAGGGAGTCGATATCACTCGCTCTCAGGCGACGCAGCGTGCGCAGCTCCTCCTCACTGAAGCCGAGGGCCAGCGCTCGGCGCATGTTCCCCTCTCGAAGAAACCCCATGACCTGGCTGAGCAGGGCCTGATTCAAGTTGGCGGATGAAGCGCTCATGACTGGGCCTCCTGTTGTGTCGGCATGTGTTCACGAAGACGACGGATCAGACGCACCAGACGGAAAAAGCGAAGCAGCACCGCATCGTCCCAAGCGCTCTCGTCTCCTTCTTCCCGATGGGTGCCAAGCAGCGCTCCCCACAGGGTGGCGTCCGAGGGGTACTCGGGGTTGAGCTCGCCGCGCAGGCTGGCCAGCGCCTGCCAGGCGAAAAGCGCACGACGGTCGGCGGCATTCGGCAGCGGATCGAGATCGAAGCCGATGCCATCGTCATCAGCGATCACCACATCACTGCCGCCAAAGCCACCCCAGCGCGCAATGACCTGGACCAGCTCACGGATACGGATGCGCAGCGAACGGGGCTCATCCTCGACCCCTTCTATGAACCAGATATCGGCAATGGGTGGGGTGGTCTCCCCGGACAGCACCGGAGCCGCCAGGGGAGCCAATTGTTCGAAGTCAAAGCTGGGCACGCCGAGCTCACTGGCCAGGTGGTGGCGATAGCCGCGCTTTCCGGGGCTCTCTTCCCAATTCGACTGGGTCAGCCCCTCAACGCGAGCGGCCTGCTCGGCTTCCGTTCGTGAGGCGCCTTCGGGCCAGTCGTGGTCTTCTTCCAGGGACGCGGCCATGGGCGCGGAACCAGGCACCGGCGCCGGCTCTTCGAACTCCGGAATGACAGGAGACTGCGTCTCGCTCAGCTGCTCCTTTTCTCGCTCCAGGGCCTCGACCTGTCGGCGGAGCTGCAGCAGTTCCTCACTCTCTATGCGTCCCTCATCGGAGCGCACATTTCTGCCACTGAGGGTACGCGGCGATGGCAGCTGTTCAGCTGGCGGCTCGGCGGTAGGAGTGGATGCTTTTTGCGGCGGGGCGCCACCAGATGCCGACTCGGCAGTAGTATCGGGCAGCGGCGGGTAGAGCGACGGCGGCTGAGCATCCGGGTCGCGCATCTGCTGAAGCTCAGCGTCCAGGGCCTCGAAGGCCTGATGCTCTTCCAAATCCCAGCGCCGCTTGCGATAGGTGACGATGTTATCGAGGGTCAGCTCGCATACGTTGAAGTGCACCCCGGTGTGGTCGGCCAGCATGCCGCACAGCCGATCCAACACGATGCCCCAGTTCATCTCGGTCTGGCCCTCGTCATCGAACCAGGCCATGGTCTGGTGCCAGGCCTCGGCAAAGCCCCCAGGAGCCACTTCCTCGGTGCAGCGCTCCCAGAGAAGCGAACAGGCTTCCCGGTAGCTGATCAGCTTCTCGACCTGTGGCCGTCCCATGCCGCTATACAGGGTGTTGGGCAGCGTAGGCAGCAGGTGCTCGACGGTATACAGCATCTTGCTGATATTGCTTTGCGCGATCTGGTAGCCATCCTCCGCCAGGCGTTTGACCAACTCGCGCTGTGAGAGCGACTCGCCGCTATCCTCTTCATACATCGCCTTAGCATCCATCACGCCCTTGGCACGCTCGATCCAGAGCAGCTGGCCGCGGTTGTCGTTTTCGCTGAGGTGACCCGTCAGCATCTTCACTTCTGACTGCCAGGGTCGGTACAGAGCGTAGAAGGCGTGGAAGCGCGACTCGCCGGTCTCCTCAAAGAGCTCTTGCAGAATTTGCAGGCGGGTATTGCCGCCGTCGCAGATGGTGTAGTGCTTCTCGCCCGGCCGCTGAGTCACCGGAGGCTTGTGCTTGAGGCCCGCGGCGCGGATCGAGGCCTTGATGTCCTCAAACTTGGGGTTCTTGACCTGCCGGGGGTTGTGCTCATAGGGCTTGAGAATATCCAGCGTTACCCAGACGGCCATCTCCTGGTCGGGTGGAGAGACAGCCTCCACGGGCTGCCCCTGACGCTTGGGGCCCGGCTGCATAAGGCGCTCGCGCAGCTGATGATCGGTGGGACGTTTCATGCGGTGGTTCCCTTAGTGACGTTGCTGACAGAGGTGACGCCGACTTGCGGCGCCTTGGCGCTGATGACGGTGGCATCACTCGTCATGGCGGCAGCTCTGCTGCCACTCCGCCCGGCGCAGCTGGGAGCGGGCATTGAGCTCGGCGCGGCGGTCCTTGGTGGTGAAGGAGGTGAAG
>JAIVHL010000161.1 GCA_020201075.1 Halomonas sp.
AACGAATAGGCTCAGATAGTGTTCCATGTTACACGGCCTCCTTCGGTTCGGTGTTGTGCTTAATCTTGAACTCGTTCTCTTCGATCTGTTCCGGGTTAATGCTGCGCAGCACCCAGATGATCAGACCAATGATAAAGAACGCGGACGGTGGCAGCAGCAGCAGACCGTTGGGCACGTACCAGCCGCCGTTCTGCACGGTCTCCAGCACGGTGAAACCAAAGACGCTGCCGGAACCGAACAGCTCTCGGAAGAAGCCCACGGTCATCAGGATGAAGCCATAGCCCAGGCCGTTGCCTATACCGTCCAGGAAAGAAAGCTTGGGCCCGTTCTGCATGGCAAAGCCTTCCGCACGCCCCATCACGATGCAGTTGGTGATGATCAGACCGACGAACACCGAGAGCTGCTTGGACATCTCGTAGGCGTATGCCTTGAGGATCTGATCCACCACGATCACCAGCGAGGCGATGATGGTCATCTGCACGATGATGCGGATCGATGACGGAATATGGTGACGGATCAGCGACACGAAAAGGTTCGCGAAAGACGTCACAAAGATGACGGCAAGGGTCATGACCAGCGACACGCTCATGCTGGTCGTTACCGCCAAGGCGGAGCAGATGCCGAGCACCTGCAGCGCGATGGGATTATTCTTGAAGACAGGCGTCACCAGGACGCCTTTTGGAGTTGCATCCGCCATGATCAGGCTCCTTGCGCTTCGAGTTCGACGTCGGCTGATTCGGCCTGGCCCTGGCTCACGCCGCTGCGGAACTTGGCCAGGTACTCACCGAAACCTTCCGGACTCAGCCAGAACTGCAGCATATTGGTGACACCGTTGCTGGTCAGGGTGGCACCGGAGAGGCCATCGACCTCGTGCTCATTGCTGGCGCTGCCCTTGGCCACGCGGATGGCAGGAGTCAGGTCGCCCGCTTCGTCAAAGACCTGCTTACCTTCCCACTGCGCCTGCCAGCGCGGGTTGTTGACTTCGGCACCCAGTCCCGGGGTCTCGGCATGCTCGTAATAGGTGATGCCGACGATGGTATTGCCGTCACCCTCTACTGAGAGAAAGCCGCGCATCAGGCCCCACAGACCTTGGCCACGGATGGGCAGGATGATCTGCTCGGGGTCGTCGGGGTCGCCCACCAGATAAACGGTGACATAGTTCTCGACGCGGGTCAGTCCGGCCGGATCACGCTCGCCGGACAGGGTCCGCGAAGCGGCCGGATCGCGACGCGCCTCGAAGCCGTCCCAGGTCTCCGGATCGTGCTGTGCGGAGTACTCGCCGGTTTCGAGGTTGACCACGCGCGGCGTAACCTTGCCGAAGGCCGCTTCCACATCCATGCCGCTCTCGTAGAGGTTGGCAACGTTGAGGATATTGGTCTTGCGATCCAGCTCCTGATTAAGCATCTGCAGGGGACGCAGCGCCACCGCAGCGGTAGATACAATAACCGAACACACGATGCAGAGTGCGAACGCCACCCCCAGGATCTTCTTGGTGGAGTTGTTCTGTGCCATCAGGCAGTCTCCTCGGCCGGTACACCGGTGCGCTGCATACGGCGCTTGATGTTGGCCTGTACAAAGAAGTTGTCAATCAGCGGAGCGAAAGGTTAAAGAGCGCACTGGTAGCCACCATGCCGAGGAACACCCCGAGCATGATTCGCCACGAGGCAATTCGGGTCCAGAGCAGGACTACCGCACCGATCAGGATCGCCAGAGTCGAGGTCTCACCCACGGAACCGGGAACGAAGCCGAGAAAGGCATCCCACCAGCTGAAGGTGCTGGCCAAAGAAGCCATACCATCCTGAAAGGCGATGGAGAGCGCGGTTGCGCCAGAATAACCATCGGCCGCCACCCACACCGCGTCGCCGGAGATCTGCGCCGGGTAGGCAAAATAGAGGAAAGCACGACCGGTAAGCGCCGGGTTGAGGAAGTTCTTGCCGGTACCGCCGAAGATCTCCTTACCAATCACAATGCCGAAGGTGATGCCAAGCGCCACCTGCCACAGCGGGATGGTGGCGGGCAGAATCAGCGCAAAGAGTACGGAAGTAACGAAAAAGCCTTCGTTGACTTCGTGGCCGCGTTTGATTGCGAACAGCACTTCCCAGAAACCACCCACGGCAAAAGTCACCAGGTAGATGGGCAGGAAGTAGGTCGCCCCAAGTACGAAATTGGCCCACAGGCTGCCGGGATCATGCCCTCCCGCCAGGGTCATCATGATCGCCTCGCGCCATCCGCCCATGGAGGAGAATCCGGCATCAATGGCGGTATTGGCCTGCCATCCGGCATTCCACATGCCAAAGAGCATCGCCGGGAAAGTACACATCCACACGGTAATCATGATGCGCTTGAGGTCTACGCCGTCACGCACGTGTGCAGTGGTCTTGGCCACGTTGGGGGGCGCATAAAAGATAGTGTCCACCGCTTCGAAAAGCGGATAGAACTTCTCGTACCTGCCACCCTTGTGGAAGTGGGGCTCGAGATTGTCGAGTGTCTGTCGAATTGGCATGATCAGGCCTCTTTCTCGATCAAGGTGAGATTATCACGCAGGATGGGGCCATATTCGTACTTCCCCGGGCACGCGTACGTACATAGGGCCAGGTCCTCTTCATCCAGCTCCAGACACCCGAGCTGCATGGCAGTCTCGATGTCACCCACGATCAGCGAACGCAGCAGCTGGGTGGGGAGTATATCCAACGGCATGACGGTCTCGTAGGCGCCTACCGGCACCATCGCGCGCTCGGAGCCATTGGTGGAGGTCGTCGGCGCGTAGTCCTTGAGACCGGTCAGCTTGGATACGTAGATGCCCATAACCGAGTGACGATCCTTGCCCGGCGACAGCCAACCCATGAAGAGGCGCTTGTTGCCCTCCTCGAGGAGGCTGAACTGCTGGTGGAAGCGGCCCAGATAGCGCAGGCTGCCTTCACAGGCTGAACCGGAAAAGACCGAACCGGAGATCACACGGGTGCCATCTGGGTCGACAACTTCGCCGTTCAGCAGTTCCTCGGTGCTGGCACCGATGCGAGTGCGCAGCAACCTCGGTTTCTCGGCGCGCGGACCGCCCACTGCCACCACCCGGCTCGTCGAAAGCTTGCCCTCGGCGAACAGCTTGCCAATGGCAATGACATCCTGATAGCCGATGTGCCACACGCGCTTGCGCAGATTCACCGGCGAGAGGAAGTGGATATGGGTACCGACGAGGCCGGCCGGATGCGGGCCGCCGAACTCCTCGACCTGCACGCCCTTCACGTCGCCCCCGGGAAGGTGGGCGTTGGCGCCGGTACATAGGAAGACCTTGCCCTCGGTCAGGCGCGCCAGCACTTTCAGGCCATCTTCGAAAGCCTCGGGCTCCTCGTCAATGATCACTGCGGGGTCGGGACACAGCGGGTGGGTATCCACGGCAGTGACAAAGATATCCGTCGGGGTGCCATCGATAGCCGGCGTGCGCGAGTAGGGACGAGTGCGCAGAGCGGTCCAGAGGCCTGATTCGACCAGCTGGTCAACTACCGACTGACGCTCCAGGCCCTCAAGCTTGTCACGCCCATGAGCCTTGAACTCAACGGCTTCCTCGGTCTCGTCGACCTTGATAACAACAGAGAGCAGGCGACGCTTCTCGCCGCGATTAATAGCTACCACTTCGCCAGCGGCAGGCGCGGTGAAGCGCACGCCATCGATCTTCTTGTCGGTGAAGAGCAGCTGGCCCAGCTTTACCTTGTCTCCTTCCTTGACTTCCATGGTCGGCTTCATGCCGACGTAGTCGGTTCCCAGAACCGCCACGTGACGCACCGGCCGCGCATCCTCGATACGCTGTTCAGGCGCCCCCGTGATGGGGAGATCCAGGCCTTTCTTGACTTCGATCATAGTCTCGCCCAGTTGATGGATCGGATTGATGGAGGAACCGGCCCGAGCCTGGCTCGAACCACCCCGAAAATCTCATACATTATAAAGACAAGGCCGGACAATGACCACCTGAGCGAAGGTCGCAACTTATCGCATGGGGCAAGGGCAACCATGCCGCAGGGCCCCTGGACGAAACGCCTACCCGAGATGACGCGGCCAGAATCGAAAGAACCCCGCAGACTGAGCCCGCGGGGTTCCTCGTCACTGAAGGCTCTCAGCCGGGCCTCAAGCGCTGGCGCGCGGCAGCTTGAGGAAGTGCACGTTGGACATGTGCTGCAGAATGCGCACGACCTGGCAGCTGTAACCGAATTCGTTGTCGTACCAGACGTAGAGCACCGCGTTCTTGCCGTTGGCGATGGTTGCCTTGGCATCAACGATGCCGGCGTGACGATTACCGACGAAGTCGGTGGAGACCACTTCAGGGGAGTCGACGTAGTCGATCTGCTTCTGGAACGGCGAATCCAGGGACATGCGGCGCAGGAAATCGTTGAGGGCCTCGGCGTCGGTGTCCTTCTCCAGGCGCAGGTTGAGGATCGCCATGGAGACGTTGGGGGTCGGCACGCGGATGGCGTTGCCGGTAAGCTTGCCGGCGAATTCCGGCAGCGCCTTGGCGACCGCCTTGGCAGCGCCGGTCTCGGTGATCACCATATTCAACGGCGCACTGCGGCCGCGGCGGTCGCCCTTGTGGTAGTTGTCAATCAGGTTCTGGTCGTTGGTGTAGCTATGCACCGTCTCCACGTGGCCATGTTCGACGCCGAACTCGTCGTTGAGTACTTTCAACACCGGCACAATGGCGTTGGTGGTACACGACGCCGCCGAGATGATGCGATCATCAATGCTGAGGTCATCGTGGTTGATGCCGAAGACGATATTCTTGATGTCGCCCTTCCCCGGCGCGGTGAGCAGCGCCTTGGCCACTCCCTTGCACGCCAGGTGCTGGCCAAGGCCCTCTTCGTCTCGCCAGATGCCGGTGTTGTCCACCACCACGGCGTTATCGATGCCGTAGCCGGTGTAGTCGATCTCCGCAGGCGAATCGGCATAAATTACCTGGATGACGTTGCCGTTGGCGGTGATGGTGCGGGCGTCCACGTCGATACTGATGGTGCCGTCGAAGGGTCCGTGGACGGAGTCGCGGCGCAGCAGGCTGGCGCGCTTCTCGAGGTCTTTGGCGATGTCGCCGCGACCGCGCACCACGATGGCACGCAGGCGCAGCAGGTTGCCGCCGCCGGCCTTCTCCACCAGCACCCGGGCCAAGATGCGGCCGATACGCCCGAAGCCGTAGAGCACCACGTCCTTGGATTCGCCGTTGCCGCCGCTGGCATCGTACTTGTCGACGATGTCGGCCAGCTCCTGGCGCAAGAAGGCCAGGGCGTCGCCGCCGCCCTGCTTCTTGAAGGCCACGCCCAGCTTGCCGACATCAACGTGAGCCGGGGCCAGGTTGAGCTCGCCCATGGCCTGAACCAGCGGAAAGGTATCCTGCACGGAGAGCTCGGTTCCTTCGACCTTTCGCACATAGCGGTGGTCCTTCAGGATGCGAATCACGCTGCGATTGAAGAGCGACCGCCCGTAGAGGGTGGTGACCACGTTGTTATGACGGTAGAGCTTACCGATCATCGGGATCATCTGCTCGGCTAGCGCCTGGTTGTCGTGCCATTCCTGGAAGACAGTATCGGAGGGTTGCTGACTCACGTGCGGCCTCGCTGGTGGGAATAAAAGAGGACACCATTATCCCGAGCCCGCACCCCGGGTCAATCGAAGGATGGTCGCAGCCGCTGTAGCGGCATTACACAAATGCGCCGGCGGAAGACCAACCGGCCGGCCGTCGGGATCTGCTATCATGCGCGTTTCGGAAGATAGCCGATCGACGTGACCATGCCCAATTTCTCGCCGCTGGATCCGCCTCGCCCCGAAGGCGTGCGCGACACCCTCTACTGGCAGGCCCCTCAGGGGAGCGCTGCTGCTCTCGCGTTGGCGCGCCTGTCCGAGGATGCTCCGCTGCTGGTGATCACTGCCGACACCGCCCAGGCGCTGCGCCTAGAAAGTGAGCTTGCCTTCTACAGCCGTGTGCCGGTGCTGCCCTTCCCGGACTGGGAAACCCTGCCCTACGACAGCTTCTCCCCCCACCAGGACATCGTCTCGGCGCGGCTACGCACCCTGAGGCGCTTGCAGGATGGTGAGCATGGCATCGTACTGGTGCCAATCAACACCCTGATGCAGCGCCTGCCGCCGGTAGACTATATAGCCGGCCGGGTACTTACCCTGGAAATCGGCCAACGGCTCGATCGCGAACGCTTCAGGGAAGCGCTATCCCGGGCCGGTTACCGGGCGGTGGAGACGGTCTTCGAACCCGGTGAGTATGCTCTACGCGGCGCCATCATCGATCTATTCCCCATGGGCACGGATGCGCCACTGCGCATCGACCTGTTCGATGATGAGATCGACACCCTGCGCCGCTTCGACGCGGATACCCAGCGCAGCCAGGAGAAAGTTGAGCGAGTCGATCTGCTGCCGGCCCACGAATATTCCCTGTCGCGCAGCGCCATCGCCTGCTTCCGCGAGGGCTTCGAGACGCTGTTCGACGTCGATCCGCGCCAATGCCCGCTCTATGTGGATGCCCTCAAGGGCATTCCCTCGCCGGGTCTGGAACAGTACCTGCCGCTGTTCTTCGAAGAGACCGCGACGCTCTTCGAGCACCTCGCCGAGGGTACCCGAGTCGCTCTGCTGCCTGACGTGCACGGCGCCGCCGAACACCACTGGGCGGCCATCGAGAGTCGCTACGAGAACCTGGGCGTCGACCCCGCTCGACCCCTACTGCCGCCCCACCGCGCCTTCGTGCCGGTTGCCGAGGTATTTGCCGCCATCAAGCGCCATCCTCGGGTGGCACTCACCGAGGATGCCGAGCATCGCCACGCCCTCGCCCCCGCCAGCCAGGCCCCGCCGGAGGTAGGCATCAATGCCCGGGGCAAGGAGCCCCTGGCGGCGCTGACCCACTTTCTCGAGGAGCACGGCGACGCTCGCGTTCTGTTCGTGGCGGAGTCGCGCGGTCGCCGGGAGGCCCTGGAGGAGGTCTTGGCGCCGCTGCGCCTTGACCTGCCCCACGTGGCGGATTTCGCCGACTTCCTCGCCGCCGATAGCGCAATGGCGATTACCGAGGGCGAACTCGAGGCCGGCCTGTGGCTGACCGAGCCCAACCTGGCGGTGATCAGCGAGTCGGAGCTCTACGGCGACGTGGTGCGTCAGACCCGCCGCCGGGAGAAGGCCACCGACGCTGACGAACTGGCCATTCGTCACCTCTCCGAGCTGCGCCCTGGCTCTCCGGTGGTCCACCAGACCCACGGTGTGGGCCGCTATACGGGGCTGGAGACCCTGGAGGCCGGCGGCCAGGCCGCGGAGTTCGTGACCCTGGAGTATGCCGAGGGCGCCCGGCTCTACGTGCCGGTGGAGAGCCTGCACCTGATATCGCGCTATGCCGGTGTCGACGACGAACTCGCCCCGCTGCATCGTCTCGGCTCCGACCAGTGGGAGAAGGCTCGCCGGAAGGCCGCGGAGAAGATCCGCGACACCGCCGCCGAACTGCTGGACATTTACGCCCGCCGGGAGGCTCGAGAGGGCTTTGCCTGCGCACCCCCCGACGCCGAGTACGCTCGCTTCGCGGCGGGCTTCCCCTTCGAGGAGACCCCGAACCAGCGCGCCGCTATTCACGCTGTGATCGAGGACATGACCGCGCCGCGGCCCATGGACCGGGTGGTGTGTGGCGATGTGGGCTTCGGCAAGACCGAGGTGGCCATGCGCGCCGCCTTCCTGGCGGTGCACTCCGGGCGTCAGGTGGTGGTCCTGGTGCCCACCACCCTGCTTGCCCGCCAGCATTTCGAGAACTTCCGCGACCGCTTCGCCGACACCGCAGTCCACATCGAGCTGGTGTCGCGCTTCACCGCCGGCAAGGGCCAGGCGGCCGCCATGGGACGCATCGAGGAGGGTCGAGCGGATATTGTCATCGGCACCCACAAGCTGCTCTCCAAGTCGATGAAGCTGCCGAAGATGGGACTGCTGGTCATCGACGAGGAGCACCGCTTCGGCGTGGCGCAGAAGGAGCGGCTGAAGAGCCTGCGCGCCGAGGTCGATATCCTCACCATGACCGCTACCCCGATTCCGCGCACCCTCAACATGGCGATGAGCGGCATCCGCGATCTCTCCATCATCGCCACGCCCCCGGCGCGGCGCCTGTCGGTCAAGACCTTCGTGCAGCGCCGCGATGAGCCGATCATCAAGGAGGCGATCCTGCGCGAGATCCTGCGTGGCGGTCAGGTCTACTTTCTCCACAACGAGGTCAAGACCATCGAGACCGCCGCCGAGACGCTGCGCGAGCTGGTCCCCGATGCACGCGTCGGGGTGGCCCACGGCCAGCTGCCGGAACGGGCACTCGAGCGCATCATGTCGGACTTCTACCACAAGCGCTTCAACGTGCTGGTCTGCTCCACCATCATCGAGACCGGCATCGATGTGCCCAGCGCCAACACCATTCTCATCGAGCGCGCCGACAAGTTCGGCCTGGCCCAGCTGCATCAGCTTCGCGGCCGCGTCGGGCGTAGCCACCACCAGGCCTACGCCTACCTGCTGACGCCTCCTCCCCGAGCCATGACCCAGGATGCCATCAAACGCCTGGACGCCATCGCCGGCGCCGAGGCGCTGGGGGCCGGGTTCACCCTCGCCAGCCACGACATGGAGATCCGTGGCGCCGGCGAGCTGCTTGGTGAGGAGCAGAGCGGCCAGATGGAAGCGATCGGCTACGGCCTTTACATGCAGATGCTCGACCGCGCCGTAGAGGCGATTCGCGCCGGGAAAACGCCCAACATCGAAGCACCGTTGGACGAGGGCGTCGAAGTGAGCCTCAACCTGCCGGCGCTGATCCCCGACGACTACCTGCATGACGTCCAGCAGCGTCTGGTGATGTACAAGCGCATCTCGAGCGCCGCCGATGAAGCCGCACTCAAGGAGCTTCGGGTGGAGATGATTGACCGCTTCGGCCTGCTGCCGGCGTCGGTCAAGACCCTGTTGCGCCAGACGAAACTGCGCCAGCGTGCCGAGCGCTTGGGCATCGTCAAGCTGGAGGCAGGACCCGAGCGTGGCCGAGTGATCTTCGGCGGCAACACCCGGGTCGACCCGCTGACCCTGGTGGACCTGATCCAGCGCGAGCCATCGCGCTACCGGCTCGACGGAGCCGACACCCTGCGCTTCGAGGCGACTATGGATAACGCGGAAGCCCGCTTTCAGGCCATCGAGCAGCTGCTCGAAACGCTCAACCGCAAGGCCGAAGCGGCGTAAGTGGCCCCCTTGGGATATGACTCCGCGGGCTCGCAAGGACTGGCGAACCCCAGCGGCTCAGGGCACTCTATACCTTCGGACAGGCGATTCATCGCCGCCGATAACTGATGGCGCCAGGCAAGGACCGCCGGGCACCCTAGACGATGGTCGACGTTGACCCCATGGTCGATGCCCCACACGAGAAGAATGACGTTGATGAACATCACCACACTGGCAAGGCACACCGCCCGGTGCGCCATTACTCTGGGAGTGACCGCCCTGATCGCCACCGGCGCCCAAGCCGAACAGCTAGACAGGCAGCGAGGCCATTTTCCGCTCCCCGAGTCCGGCAACGTGATCGGCGAAAACGTTACGGTCACCGTCCAGAAGGGCGATACCCTTATCGATCTGGGCCGCACTCACAACGTAGGTTATGAAGCCATCCGCATGGCCAACCCCGACGTCAGCATCTGGGCACCCTTCGAAGGTACCGAGGTCGTGATCCCTGACCAGCACATCCTGCCGGACGCCCCGCGCGAGGGCATCGTCATCAACCTCTCGGAAATGCGGCTCTATTACTACTCTGCCCCCGGGGTAGTGGAGACCTACCCCATCAGCGTGGGCCGTGACGGCTTTGCCACACCGGTAGGCGTGACTCGCACCACCGTGAAGGTAAAGGACCCGGCCTGGTCGCCGCCCAGTTCCATGCGCCGGGAAGCCGCCGCCCGCGGCGAGCCGGTTCCCGCGGTGGTGCCAGCCGGCCCGGACAACCCGCTGGGCCGCCACGCCATCCTGCTGGGTATCCCCAGCTACCTGATCCACGGCACCAACCGTCCCGACGGCGTGGGTATGCGGGTCAGCCGCGGCTGCATCCGCATGTTTCCGGAAGACATCGAGTCGCTCTATGAGCGGGTGCCCAGCGGCACCCAGGTCAACATCATCGACCAGCCCTTCAAGGCCGGCTGGGCACCGGACGGCACCCTCTACGCGCAGTCCTTCCCCCCTCTGGAGGAGAACGAAGGTAGCTTCGAACCGCTGCTCAATGCCATCGAGACGGTGGCCAGAGCCTTCGGCGACGAGGAGCCTCCGGTGGACTATGCCAGACTGCGCGGCTTGGTCGAGCAGCCCGATGGCATGACGGTTTCGCTGCTGCACACCGCCAGTGAAGCCCCCACCCCCACCGAACCATCAGCGGGGGAGGAGAATCTGTTCGGCGGCGAGCTGGAGCTCAGCACGCGGTAAGCGCCAAGACGTGGCACAAAACAGAAAAGCCCCGCCTAGGCGGGGCTTTTCTGTCTTGCAGAACCACCGCTGCCCCTGCTCGGACATCTGCATTGCCGCACGAGCGTCGCGCTGTGCCTGGTTCGCGGTATTCTGAGCCTGAGCGGCGATGCTGCGAGCTTCTGCAGCGTCAGCCTGTGCGGACTCAGCGGTCATGCGAACTTCTTCCAGTGCGCCGGTGGAGGCACAACCGGCCAGAATGGCCAGCGATGCAGCGGCGGCGGTCAGCTTCAGAGTAGTCTTCAAAGTCATGGTGTTCTCCTTGAGTCTTCCTTGGGTACTGCGTAGGTAATTGCCTGACAGTCAGGCTTACTGCATGAACAGGCCATCTTGCAGCGACTTGTGCTGCTTAGCACAGGAGTCAAGCGCTGTTTTATTATAGACAAACGCGCTTGTCCATCGCTTTAATCTTCCCTTGCGCAAGTAACAGCCTAGCGGATCACGACGCGGGTGCCAATGCCGATCAGCGAGGCGAGCCGCTCGATCTGCTCATCGGTCACCGCCACACATCCCTGGGTCCAGTGAAACTGCTGATGGACGTCGGGGTCACCCTTGCCGACCCCATGGATACCAATGAAGCCGCCCAGGATGGTCTGCTGGGGGGGATATCCCTGGCGCCGATAGTAGTCGTAGTAGTCGTCATAGTCCTGCTGGGTGAAGACCCCTTCTTCCAATGCCATCCGCGCATGGGTCGGCGTGGGGTAGTCCAGTCCGATAAAGATGTGCCAGTCGCTCTCATGATTGAAGCGATTGACCCGAAACTCGCCCAGCGGCGTCACGTTGCTGCCGCGCAGCCGTGCGGGCTTGGCGCCGCCTCGACCCAGGGAGATTGGGGCAAAATGATCCAACTGACGGTTGCCACGGTAAAGAGTCAGCGTCGCCTCGCGGTCGTCCACGAGGACCCATACCTCGTTGTCATGGCGAGGCACATGAGCTCGCGCCAACAGGGTGTCGATCAGGTTCGCTGACGCCTGCTGGGTGCCGAGCAGTGCCAGGGGGACACCCAGAGCCATCAGGGTAAAGCGGCGGCGGGAAACGGGATTCATCGGGATAACACTCGACGTGGGGCCAGTAGGATGCTCGTCATCGTTTATAGCGCATCCGCCCTCCTTTGTCAGTTACCGGCCCCTTAAAGCCGTCTGCGCTGACCCAGAGCATGGCCTCCCCGGACGGGGCCATCTAGGCTGTGGTAAACGGCGGGCCCACCGCCTCACGCGACCGGACTCTCCGCTGATGGACAAGGAATCCCGCATGACTCGACCGAATCACCCCGTCCTCCCCGCCGCCTTCGCCAACGACCCGACCTTCGCCACTTGGGCCGCAGGCCACGGCGTGATCTGCCACGAGCCGTTAACTGTGGCGCGCATCGCCGAGCTGCTCGACCGTCACGCCCAGGACCCAGCACGCCAACAGGCCTGGCTCGAGCGTCTGATTGCCGCCGACCGCCTCAGCTGCATGGGCATGTGGCTGGTCGCTCACATGACCTACGCCCGGCGCGTGCGCCTGGATGGCAAGCCGCTGACCGCGGAGGACTTCAAGCCCATCCCCGAGGGGCACACCGGCGGCGCTCTCAATATGGTGCCGGCCTACGCGGGGTATCTCACCGCCAACGCCATGAGCGGGCTGACGCGCAGCTGGCTGATGGGCCAGGGGCACTGCGTGGCCGCCGTCGACGCCATCAACCTGCTGGTGGATAACATGGGGCCCGCCCACGCCGATCGCTACGCCCTGGATGACGCCGGCTTGACGAGGCTGGTCAACGACTTCTACCGCTGCGCCGTAGACCCCGACGGCTTCCCCGTTTCACCGCTAGGCAGCCACATCAATGCCCATACTGCCGGCGGCACGGGCGAAGGCGGTTATCTTGGCTTCGCAGGGCTTCAGTACGTCCACATGCCACTGCCCGGCCAGCACCTGGTGGCCTTTCTCAGCGACGGCGCGTTCGAGGAGCAGCGCGGCAGCGACTGGGCCTCGCGCTGGTGGCGCACCGAGGACTCGGGCCCGGTGGTGCCGGTGATGATCGCCAACGGTCGACGCATCGACCAGCGCACCACCATGAGCCAGTCCGGCGGCACCGACTGGTTCGAGGACCATCTGGAACTCAACGGCTTCGCACCGCTGACCATCGACGGCCGCGACCCCGCCGCCTTCGTCTGGGCGATCCTGACCGCCGAGGCGGATCTGGCCAACCAGGCCGAGAAGATCCACGCCGGCCGTGACCGCTACCCGCTGCGCCTGCCCTACGTGATCGCGGAAACGGTCAAGGGCTTCGGCTTCCCCGGGGCAGGTACCAACGCCGCTCACAACCTGCCGCTGGGCGGCAACCCCTCGGCAGATGCCGCCGCCCGCACTGCCTTCAACGAAGGCACACGGGCGCTACACGTGCCCGAAGAGGAGCTGCGCGCCGCCATCGCTGCGCTCAACAATCATGCCGCGAGCGGCCGCGTCCGCGAGCGCGACCATCCCCTGGCGGACCCGCACCCTGACCTGCCCATCCTTCCCGTGCTGCCCGACTGGCGCCTGGGTGAGGCCGTCTCGCCCATGGCCGCCATCGACGAGGCCTTCGTGGCCCTGGTGGACGCTAACCCCATCCTGCGAGTGCGGGTCGGCAACCCCGACGAGATGCGCTCGAACCGCCTCAACCGCACCCTGGATCGCCTGCAGCATCGGGTGACCGAGCCCGAGGAGGGCGTGGCCGAGGCGCTGGACGGGGCGGTGATTACCGCGCTCAACGAGGAGGCGGTGATCAGCGCGGCGCTGGCCAACAAGCAGGGACTGAACCTGGTGGCCAGCTACGAGGCCTTTGCCGTCAAGATGCTCGGCGCCATGCGCCAGGAGGTCATCTTCGCCCGTCACTGTCGCGAGGCGGGGCGTCCTCCAGGCTGGATCTCGCTGCCCGTGCTGGCCAGCTCCCACACCTGGGAAAACGGCAAGAACGAGCAATCCCACCAGGACCCGACCCTTTGCGAAGCGTGGCTGGGTGAGATGGACGATATGGCACCGACGCTGTTCCCGGTCGACGCCCCCAGCGCCGTCGCCGCCCTGCTCGCGCTCTATGCCAGCCGCGGGCGCATCGCGGTCATGGTGGTGCCCAAGAATCCGGTTCCGGTGACTCTCGACGCCGAACAGGCCGCACGGCTCGCCGAGGACGGTCTGCTCTGCCTGCGCCATGCCGAGTCAGCGCAACTACAGCTGTTTGCCGTGGGTGCCTACCAGCTGGTGGAGATGGAGCAGGCACGCGCGCGTTTGATCCGTGCCGGTATCGCGACGAGCCTCTTCGTGATCCAGGCGCCGGGCAAGCTGCGTGAGGCCCGTGACGAGGGTGAAGCCGCAGCGATCCTCAGCCAGTGCCGACTCAGCACCCTGGTACCGG
>JAIVHL010000243.1 GCA_020201075.1 Halomonas sp.
CTGACCCTGCGCCCGGAAGGCACGGCGAGCTGCGTTCGCGCCGCCATGGAGCATGGCCTGCTGCACAACCAGACCCAGAGGCTCTGGTACCAGGGCCCAATGTTCCGCCACGAGCGCCCCCAGAAGGGCCGCTATCGCCAGTTTCATCAGGTGGGCGTGGAGGCCTTCGGCCTGGAAGGCCCGGACATCGACGCCGAGGTCATCCTGCTCTCGGCTCGTCTGTGGCGAGAGCTAGGGCTGATGGAGCACGTCACTCTGGAGCTTAACTCCCTGGGCTCCAGTGAAGCGCGTGGCGCCTACCGAGACTCACTGGTGGCCTATTTCGAGCAGCACCATGACCAACTCGATGAGGACTCCCGCCGGCGCCTGTCTAGCAACCCGCTGCGCATCCTGGATTCCAAGAATCCCGCGATGGCGGCGATGCTGGCCGAGGCGCCGAAGCTGATCGACCACCTGGACGACGAGTCCCGTGCGCACTTCGAGGCGCTCTGCGCCATGCTCGACGCCGCCGGCATCGCCTACGTGATCAACCCGCGGCTGGTGCGCGGCCTGGACTACTACGGACGCACCGTCTTCGAATGGACCACCACGGCGCTGGGCAGCCAGGGCACGATATGCGCCGGCGGCCGCTATGACGGCCTGGTGGAACAGCTGGGCGGCAAGCCGACGCCCGCGGTGGGCTTCGCCATGGGCATCGAACGGCTGACCCTGCTGCTCGAGACTCTCGCGCTGGTGCCGGATGCCGCTCGGGGCGAACTGGATCTCTACATTCTACCCATGGATGACGCTGCCACCGCCAGCGCCCTGCTGCTCGGCGAAAAGCTTCGCGACGAACTGCCCGGCCTGCGCGCCCAGCTGCACTGCGGCGGCGGCAGCTTCAAGAGCCGCATCAAGAAAGCCGACAAGAGCGGAGCGCGGCTGGCACTGCTGCTGGGTGAGGACGAGCTGACCCATGGCACGGCGACCCTGAAGTTCATGCGAGAGGATCGCGAGCAGCAGACCCTCACCCAGGACGCTCTGGGTAAGGCCCTCATTGAACTACTGGGCAACCGGGATAACTGATCATCAGGGCGTCAGCCACCGGCCGACATCCCCAGGAGCACGAGCACGCTCAGTGAAGCGCGCTGCACCCAACGACAAGGAGACCGCCCGTGGCGGATCTGAGAAGCGAAGAAGAACAGGTCGATGCGCTCAAGCGCTGGTGGAAGGAGAACGGCGTCTCGCTGATTGCCGGGGTGGCCATTGCTGCCGCCGGCGTGTTCGGGTGGAACGCCTGGCAGAGCTACCAAGAGAATCAGGCCAGCGCCGCTTCCGCTCGCTATCAGCAACTGATCAATCTGACCGCGGGCACCCAGCTCGACAACGCCACTGCGGGAGAGGCTCGCGAACTGGTGATCGAGATCATCGACAACCACGGCAAGACCCTCTATGCCGATCTGGCCAGGCTGATCGATGCCCGCCTGGCGGTAGCCCAGGGGGACCCATCCGGTGCTCGAGTCGCCCTGGAAACGGTGATCGATGCCAGCGGCCGCGACTACGTCAAGGGCCTGGCGCGTCTGAGACTGGCTCGCTTGCAGGTCGCGGATGGTGATGCCGAGGCCGCACTGGCTACCCTCGATACCGGCATACCCGACGCCCTCGCCGCCCAGCGCGCCGATGTCCGCGGTGACGCCCATCACGCCCTGGACCGCGAAAGCGAGGCCGGCGAGGCCTGGCGTGAAGCGCTGGATCTGGCCGAGGCTCGTAACCAGCCGCTCTTCGGAGTGCAGCTCAAGCTCGACAACTTAGGCCTTTATGACTCAGGCCTCGATAACCAGGAGCTGGACTCATGAAACCGACTTTCCTGATCGCCGCCATGGCCGGCCTGGCCCTGCTGGCCGGCTGCGCCGGTAACAAGGTGGAGCCACAGTATCCAGCCAAGGAGCTCAGCGGCTTCGAGGAACGCGCCGAGCTCGCCAGCATATGGAGCCAGCGGGTGGGCCGCGGCCTGGGTAGCGCCAACTATCCGATCGCGCCCTCCCGCGACGGCAACACCCTCTTTGCCGCCGACGAGCGCGGCCGCCTGGCCGCCTTCAGTGCCGACGACGGCGATCGCCAGTGGCAGGTCGACCTCGACGTACCCGTCTCCAGCGCCTTGACCGCCGTGGTCGGCGACATCTACCTGGGCACTCGTAATGGCGAGGTACTGGCCATCAACCAGCGCGATGGTAGCGTGCGCTGGCGCGCCCGCGTACCCAGCGAGATCCTGGCCGCCCCGCAGCCCAACCAGCAGCTGTTGGTGGTGCAGAGCGTCGATGGCAGCGTGACCGCCCTGGACCGCGCCACCGGCGAAGAACGCTGGAGCTACAGCGCCAACCGCCCGTCACTGACGCTGCGCGGCACCGGCACCCCCACAGTGATCGACCCGGTGACCTTCGCCGGCTTCGCCAACGGTCGCCTGGTGACCCTGGACAACAGCAACGGCCTGCCGCTATGGGAGCGGCGTATCGCCATTGCCGAGGGCCGCAGCGACATCGACCGCTTGGTAGACC
>JAIVHL010000129.1 GCA_020201075.1 Halomonas sp.
CAGCGCCCTGGCCAGCGACATACCGCTGGATGCAGAGCTCCTGAACCACGCGGGGGCTGCCGAGGTGCTGGCCGCCCTGCTCGACGCCGGCAGTCTAACCTGGGAAGGCGAGTTCGATGAGTCATCGACATGACGCTGCACCCGCCCCGGGCTGCAGAGAGGCAGCAGAAATGACAAAAAGCACCCTGACCATTCATGAAGGCAGCTGGGAGGCCCTGGGCGAGTCCGCCAGCGAGATCCGCCAAATCGTCTTCATCGAGGAGCAGCGGGTCCCTTTCGCCGAGGAATGGGACGGCCGCGACGACGACTGCCGCCACTTCCTGGCACTGCTGGACGGCGCGCCGGTGGGCACTGCGCGACTGCTGTCCGACGCCCATATCGGACGGGTAGCGGTGCTGGCCGAGGCCCGCGGCTCGGGAATAGGCGCGGCGCTGATGTTGGCCGCCATCGAGACCGCCCGCCGCGAGAACTATCCCGCCGTGGAGCTTGCCGCCCAGACCCACGCACTGACCTTCTACGAGCGCCTGGGCTTCACGGCCTTCGGTGATCAGTTCCTCGATGCCGGTATTCCGCACCGCAATATGCGCCTCGAGCTCAGCGAAGTCTGACCCTTTCACGCCGCATCAGAGCGAAAAACGACTACACGGCCATGACCTTTTGCCTCTTCGTGTAGTCGAGCTACAACGCCCCCTCCCCCTAAGAGCCCATTGTTGAAGCCCATGACCATGGGCCATAGTGCTCACCACGGCGAAAGAAAAACGACTGTTTCACATTGGCCATGCGCCCACTGTCTTGCATTCGTTTCAAATTTGCCAGGGTTCGACCAAGGCCGCAGAGACAAGCCGGCGGCGATGAACGAACCTGAACCCACTTCGCAGGTGCAGCATAAGCCGCTACCGGCATACCAACGACCAGATTCGAGGAGAACGGCCCATGTCATACCAGGACGATATCAAGGCGCTGACCAACCTTCGCGAGGCTCAGCGCGGTAAGTGGGCGGCCATCAGCCCCGAGAACGTTGCCCGCATGCGTGCCCAGAACCGTTTCAAGACCGGACTGGACATCGCCAAGTACACCGCTAAGATCATGCGCGATGACATGGCTGCCTATGACGCCGACACCGCCCAGTACACCCAGTCGCTGGGCTGCTGGCACGGCTTCATCGGCCAGCAGAAGCTGATTTCCATCAAGAAACACTTCGGCACTACCAAGCGCCGCTACCTCTATCTTTCCGGTTGGATGGTCGCCGCATTGCGCAGCGAGTTCGGCCCCCTGCCCGACCAGTCCATGCACGAAAAGACCACCGTGTCGGGCCTGATCGGCGAGCTCTACACCTTCCTGCGTCAGGCCGATGCGTGGGAGCTGAACCACCTGTTCCGCGACCTGGAGGAAGCCCAGAAAGCCGGCGACAACGCCCGCGCCGACGAGCTGATCGCCAAGATCGACAACCATGAGACCCATGTAGTGCCGATCATTGCCGATATCGATGCCGGTTTTGGCAACGCCGAGGCGACCTACTTGCTGGCCAAGCAGATGATCGAAGCCGGTGCCTGCTGCATCCAGATCGAGAATCAGGTCTCCGACGAGAAGCAGTGCGGTCATCAGGACGGCAAGGTCACCGTGCCCCACGAAGACTTTCTGGCCAAGATCAACGCCGTCCGCTACGCCTTCCTGGAACTCGGGGTCGAAGACGGCGTCATCGTCGCCCGTACCGATTCCCTGGGAGCCGGCCTGACCCAGAAGATCGCCGTGACCAACGAACCGGGCGACCTGGGCGACCAGTACAACAGCTTCCTGGACGGCGACGAGATCGGCAGCGCCTCCGACATCAACAACGGCGACGTGGTCATCAAGCAGGACGGCAAGCTGGTCAAGGTCAAGCGCCTGGCCTCCGGCCTGTTCCAGTTCAAGCCGGGTACCGGTGAAGACCGCGTGGTGCTGGACTGCATCACCAGCCTGCAGAACGGCGCCGACCTGCTGTGGATCGAGACCGAGAAGCCCCACGTCGGCCAGATCGCCGCCATGGTCAACCGCATCCGCGAGGTCTGCCCTGACGCCAAGCTGGTCTACAACAACTCGCCGTCCTTCAACTGGACCCTGAACTTCCGCCAGCAGGTGTTCGACGCCTGGGAAAAGGAAGGCAAGGATGTATCAGCCTACGAGCGCGCCAAGCTGATGGGCGCCGAGTACGACGACACCGAGCTGGGTCAGTTGGCCGACGAGTGGACCCGTAACTTCCAGCGCGATAGCGCTCGCGAAGCCGGCATCTTCCACCACCTGATCACCCTGCCGACCTACCACACCGCGGCCCTGTCCACCGACAGCCTGGCCAAGGGATATTTCGGCGACCAGGGCATGCTCGCCTACGTGGAAGGCGTTCAGCGCCGCGAGATCCGAGAGGGCATCGCCACCGTCAGGCATCAGGACATGGCCGGCTCCAACATCGGTGACGACCACAAGGAGTTCTTCCACGGCGAGGCAGCACTCAAGGCCGGTGGCAAGGACAACACCATGAATCAGTTCGGTTGATCCCAAGCCGGCTGACGATGGTACTCAGATAATACGGAAACTTGGGGAGGCGATTGCCTCCCCTTTTTTGTGCGCCAGTTTTGTGCATCAATTGTATGAATCAGGAACCCTGCGGCCCAGGAAGTCTTTTACGACTAAATTTGCGATAAAAAACAAGGGGCAGCCGTTGGCTGCCCCTTCTTTCGATGACCGCTGCTTTTACTGCCAGCTGCCAAGCACCGTTCAGTGTTGGTGACCACCTTCACCGTGGACATGGCCATGTTCGAGCTCTTCCTCGCTGGCTTCCCGCACCGAGGCAATCTCGACGGCAAAATTGAGAGTCTGACCGGCCAGGGGGTGATTGCCGTCGACGGTGACGGTGTCACCCTCCACGCTGGTCACCGTAACCATCAGCGGGCCGCCCTGGGTCTGAGCCTGAAACTGCATGCCCGGCTCGATGCCCTCAACGCCCTGGAACGCATCGCGCGGAACTTCCTGCACCAGCTGTTCCTGCTTCTCGCCGTAGCCTTCTCCCGGCTCGACCACGGCGCTGAGTTTGTCACCGGCCTGACGACCTTCCAGTTCCTTCTCGAGACCCGGGACGATGTTGCCGGCGCCGTGGAGATAGGTCAGAGGCTCGCGGCCTTCCGAGCTGTCCAGCACTTCACCTGTATCGTTGGTCAGGGTGTAGTGGAACGAGACAACGGAGTTTTGCGCAATCAACATTAATCAACCTTTCGGTGTGTACATGTCCCGATATGGTAACGCGTGAAAAGGGTGGCTGTCAGGGGCATGGAAGATTTTCAGGATCACGAACCAGATCCTGAAAGGTCTTCACGCGCCAGGCCTGAAGCAGGAGAGATCAGGCAAGACGCCTCCAGCGACGGGTTGACCTATGGACGGTTGCGCCGGAGTGCCGGCGCGGCTAACCTAGCCGACAACTTTTTATGCCTGACTTCCACCCCTTGCATGGAGATCCGCCCATGACCCAAATTGTGATCTGGCTAATCGCCTTCGTGGCGATTTTCTTTCTCACTTTCACGCGCTGGGACAGCGTCAGCCCGTCGCTTGATCGCTCGCTTCCCAGCCTGCTCAAGAGCCACGGCAACAATCGTACCCTGTGGGGGCTTTCCCTGGCCGTCCTCGGGGCCACCGTGCTGGTTCGCCCGGTGGATATCCTGCTCACCGTGTTACTGGCCGTGATCATCGGCCTGATCGGTTGGAAGCTCGCCGGCTGGGCAATGAACAAGGTTGATCTGCACTGAGCCACCCCCAGGCGCAATAAGGATCCTTGAAAGCAGAAGGCCCGTGGAGCGATCCACGGGCCTTCTGCTTTCAAGCTAAACCATCTTGAAGACCTGAACACTCGAAATTAAGCGATAAATTACGTAATCGCTCAGCTGCTCAGTAGGGAGCGACCGTCACGTTGGCGCCGCTGCCGATCAAGCGCACACGCTGGCCGGTCTGAAAACGCTGATCGGCCTTCTGCACGACCACTACCCGCTGGCCATCATCGCGACGGATTTCCATCTCAAGGGCGTCAACTCGGTTGGCGGCCTCCTCGATGCGCGAGCCACCCACAGCGCCGCCGATCACACCGGCAGCGGTGGCCAAATCACGGCCGGAGCCTCCACCTACCTGACGACCCAGCAGGCCACCGATCACGGCACCGCCACCGGTGCCGATGATCCCTCCTGCACGGCTGTCGGCCTGGATCTGTACCACGCGAATGGCCTCGATGGTGCCGAAGGTGACGCTCTGAGAGGAGCCTGCCTGGCTGCCGGTATAGACGTTACCGCCGTAAGGAGCCGTGTTGGCGCAGCCGGCCAGCGTCAGGGCACCAATGGCAAGTATGGGAAGAAGTCGCTTCATGAAAAACCTCCTGAGAAAAAACTGTCGGACCAGAACGGGCCTGGGCAAGCCCCGTAAAGCCCGAGTGGGATCGTAGAGTTAGTGGACACTGTTTTCTAACTAGATTCAACATCAACTTTTCGATGCTTCTACAATCGGGATTGACTCTATAAGTTTTATTCTAGCCCTGAATCGCACAAGGAATGTGAAAGCTTGAATTCAGGGCCCTGCTCTGGATGTAACGCGGAGCAGGATCGAATCGCCGGTCGAATCATCCGTTTTCAGAGTCACACCCTCTGCTCGGCGTCAACCAACCGGTTCTTGTCGCCGCCAGAGCCAGACGGCAGTCCCCAGGGTAATGCCCAGCACCAGCCAGGAGCCTACCGCGACCCCAGGCCAGGCGCCGGCCTGCCAGAACGGCTCAAGCCAGAAGGCGCCAAGGCTTGCGCCAGTGTAATAAAAGACCAGATAGAGCGCAGAGGCGCTGCCTCTTGCCTGCCCGGCGTGGCGGCCCACCCAGCTCGAGACCATGGCGTGCGCCAGAAAAAAACCAAAGGAGTTGATGGTCAGCCCGAGCACGATCAGCGCCAGCGACCCCGCCAGGGTCACCAGGGTCCCGCCCATCAAGATCAGGATGCCCAGCACCATGCAGGCGGGGGGTGACAGGCGCTTCGCCAGCCTCCCGGAGAGCGATGAGCCCAGGGTTCCCCCCAGGTAGGTCAGAAAGATCAATCCCAGCACGCTCGGCCCTAGACCGAAGGGCGCCTGGGCCAGGCGAAAGGTCAGATAGCTGTACTGATTGATGAAAATCAGGAAGTTAAGCCCGCCCAGCAGGTAGGCGGCCAGCAGAAGCGGATTGCGCAAGTGCCCGTAAAGATCAGCCAGCGCACCTCGCAGCTCAAAGGGTCGGGGAGTGAACCCCCTGGACACCGGCAGCAGTTTCCAGAACACGACCAGTCCCACCAGGGTGATCGCCCCGACCGTCAGGAAACTGGCCGAGCTTCCGGCCACCTCACCCACTGCCCCGCCTACCACGCGACCGCTGATGCCGCCCAGGGAGTTGGCGCCGATATAGAGTCCGACCGCCGGCAGCATCGCCGAAGGCTCGAATTCGTCTCCCATCCATGCGATGGCCACTGCGGGAAGCCCTCCCAGCACGAAGCCCTGCACTCCCCGCAGGACCAGCAATGCCTCAAAGCTGGGCGCCAGCGCCAGTCCAAGGGATAGCATGCCAGCCGTCAGCAGCGTAAGGCGCATGATGGCGGCACGCCCAATGGCATCCGACAGAGGCCCGAAGACCAGCAGAGAAGCGGCAAGGGCCAGGGTCGCGACCGACATCACCAGCCCCACTGCTAAAGTCGAGACGCCATAGGCCTCTCGCAGTTCGGGCAGCAGCGGTTGGGGAGCGTAAAGATTGATGAACACCAGGAAAGAGCCAAGGCTCAGCGCAAGAGTGGCTCTCCACCAGGCGCGAGTCCGAGCCTGGATCATGGTATTAGTGCTCGTAGTGGAATGGGCGGCGCGAATCAGCCCTGTCCGCCCGCCAGCGCCCGCTCGGCCAGATGGGTAGGCTCAAGGGTTCGACGCGCCTGCCAATAGTGGCGCTGCCAGTAGCGGTTTTCGAGGCGAGATATCATCACCCCGCGGGAGCTGGAGGCATGCATGAAACGACCCCCACCCAGATAGATCCCCACATGGTTATAGCGGCCAGGCGGACGGAAGAAGACCAGATCACCGGGCGCTAGATCACCACGCGACACGGGGTGCCCTTGATTGACCTGCTCGCCGGTGGTGCGGGGCAGCGAGACCCGGAAGGTCTCCTCAAAAACATTCTGCACCAGCGCCGAACAATCCACCCCCTGGAAGGAGGTGCCGCCGATACGGTAGGGAGTACCTACCCAACGTTCATGCTGGGCCAGCAGGGCTTGCTGGATCAATGCGGGCGGAGGGTTGCCCAGGCTGCGCGCCTCGATGATGGGGTTGTCCACAGGAGACATTGCCCGCTCCCAGTCGCTGGACAACCCGGGCAGTTGGCGGGCGAAGTAGGCCTCATCTGCGTCGCGTGACGCGACATCGCGAGGGGAGGATGCACAGCCGGCCAGGAGCGCCAGCGACAAAATAACACCCAGTGAGCGGCACGACGAAGTGACGTCCATTCCAGCGGTGACCTCTATCCGGAGTCGCCCCCCGCCCGCACAAAACCCGATGCGAGGGAATCATCGCTGTGGAAGTGGTGCCGGCATCCGGTATCACTGCCATAGCGGCCTGTCGGCGGCTCGCTGTGTAACATGGCTCCCGACAGGTGGAGCCTCATATAGGTAAATCGACTATAAACCAGCTTCTGGCGGTTGGCGAGTCTTGCCGCAAGCATCAGTGCAGGGTGCGCGAGTCCCCCGGCAGAGTGTCGATATGCATCGGCGCCCAGTGGCGGGGACGTGCCCCGGGAAACTCCAGACTCGCCCAAGGGCCCACCAGGGGGGGAGCGGCGGTCAGCCAAGCGATCAGCGCCTGGCGAAAGCCAGCAAGAAAGCTCTCTCTCTCCGGCGTCTCGCCCATAAAGAAGGAAAAGCCGGCGTGAAGCCCTCGGGCATAGGCTTCCCACCCCGAGTAGTGGGCAGCTGCCAGGTCGTGGGCGCGCTCCAGCACCGCTACGAAAGCGCCTTCCTCCAGCCAGCCAAGCTGGCGAGCAGCGATGGCCAGGTCCACCACCTGAGCAACGTCCCAAGCGGCCATATCTGTCTCATTGCAGGCGTCTTCGTTGTCTCGCACCCGCTGCAGGCGCAGCAGGTGGGTGCGCTCCTCATCGCGGCACTCGCCGGACTCCAGGGTGGCGATCTCGGAATCAAGCCGGGCAACGTTCAGGGTGTAGGGCGCATAGTTGATCAGGTACTCCTGCCGGTCGCCGGACTCGAGCAGAAACTCTAAGAACTCCCCCAGTTCCTCGGCTTCCTGAAGTCCGTAGTGGCCGTCGATCCATTCGCGAATCGACACGCACTCGCGCTCGCTCTCCCGGTGGGGCAGGCTCCAGGCCGGGCTGTTGAGTGGCCCCACCAGCGCCATAGAAGTGAAAACGCTCAGGCTGGGCCGTGGGCCAGGTTCCTGCCATTCGCCAACACGCCAGTCGACCCAGTGGAGCAGACTGCCGGGGTCCTCCTGATGCCAGCGAATTTCCAAGGCCAGGGACGGCTGCTCCTCCTCGGGCAACAGTGTCTCCCAGCTTGCCCAGGCCTCCATCAGGCGACGAGCGTCTGGATAGAAACGGCACAGGGAAGCACGCAGGGCATCGGCCAGAGACGTCAGTCCATGGGCATCAAAACCCTCGCTGTCCATGGCCATTTGCAGGTAAAAAGCGTACTTCTCGGCCATGTGAATGGTGGCCGCATGGCGACTGCCACGACGCAAACCATCGCGCTGGTCCAATCTCGCCGGATCGGCGTGGCCAAAGGAGGTCTCCACTGGCGGGAGGGCACCATGGGCGGCATCGGCCGCTAGTTGGTTGAGGTGGTGCGCCTGGGCCGGCAGCCAGTAGCGAGAGAGCGCCTCGATCCCCTCGTCAGGGTGCAGATCAAGGGTCTCGGCCAGGTACTCGCGGGCATCATCGCGCCGCGCTGCTGACACCTGCTCAACGGGACCCTGCCGTGCGGCCAGCTCGGGCTCACGCACCGCGGCCAGCGCCAGCACCCAGTGCCGAGGATCGGACCGCCAGGACCGTATGGCTTGCCGGGAACGCTCCAACAGGTCATGCCCCACCAGCCCCTGCAGCGCAGGCCGCCATGGGCTTATAGGCGACTGCCGCAGGAGGCGCCAGTCGGCCTCGAAGGCGGGTAACAGATTGCGTCCCTCGAAGAGACTTCTACCGCGCTGATAGGCCCGGGCCAGAGCCGACCAATCGCTGTAGCGATGCAACACCAGATCGGCGCCATGCAGGGCAAAGTCGGTGGCTTCGCGGCCGCTAAGCCAGCCAAGGCAGGCGCCCGCCCAGGCCAGATCCACCAGCCTCAGCCAGTCCCAGGCAGCCCACTCAAGCGGCTCGCCATGCTCGACAAGCTCGAGCAGCACCCGGCCATAGCGCTGCTCGCCTTGATCGAGCTTGTTGAGCCAGGCATAGCGGCTTGCCGGGTCGCTCCCAAGCAGCCGCGTCGCGTCCAGATCCCACCCCTGGCGATCCCCCTGGGCTCCCAGCCACAGCAGAACGCGAAGCAGATCGTCGCGCCCTCGGATCTGCCAATCATCGGCCAGCCAATCCGTGAGGCTAGACCAGTCCTGCTCATCAGCGGGCACCACCATCACTGGCGCGAAGCCGGCACGCAGTCGCCACACCTGGGCCTCTTCCTCAGCTGGCCACAGCGGCGGCAGATCATCGTGTATCGCCAGCCATTCACCCAGGCGCTCCCAGGTGATGCCGTGACCCTCATATTCGAGAGCCGCCAATGCTTCGCAGGCCGTGGAAAAACCGTCATCTCCATGTATCCAGCCATCGGCGCTGCGCGCTCTGCGTAGTGCCGCCAGCCAGGCGTCAAGATCGCTGTGATGAGCGCTGATCTCGCCGGCCAGGCGATGAGCCCAGGCGCGGCTCGTGGTCTCGTCCAGCCAACCGGCGCCGCCGGCCAGTGCGACCAGTTCCAGGGCCGCCAGCAGGCGGGCCGGATCGGCCATACTTCCGCCCGCGCCAAAGGACTCCACCAGGCGCCAGCCAAGCTCGCCGCGATCCGCCACACCCAACGCTTGCAGGCGCACCAGGGCGGCCTGCGCCTCCACGCTCAGCGGGTCTGGGTCGAAGGCCCAATCACACAGCACCAGCTGCTGGGCCCACCAGGCATTCAGAGGATCGATCAAGGCTCACCTCGGCATCAGTCAGTAAGGCAGGGGGCGTAGGCAAATTCGGCATCATCTTTTCAGGCGCAACAGTGTAGCGGAAAGCAAGGCTGTCGCCGATGGGTCGAGCCTCTCCTTTTCGTTCGAATCCAACGCGTGTCGCTCACTGCCCAGGCTTGGCGAGACGTTTCAAATAATGCACACTGTGTAAAATATGACGACAATTCCCACGGAGATACCATGACACTCCTGCCTGACATTTTAATTCCCAAGGCCTTTATCGCCGGCGAATGGCGTGATGCCGAGGCTAAATTCGCCGTGACCGACCCCGCCAGCGGCGAGACACTGGCCGAGATCCCCGACCTCGGTGCCGATGACGCTCGAGACGCCGTGGCCGCCGCCGAGGCCGCTTGGCCGGCCTGGAGAAAACGCACCGCCAAAGAACGGGCCGGCCTGTTGCGCGCCTGGTACGACGCCATCATGGCACACCAGGAGGAGCTCGCCAGGCTGATGACCTTGGAACAGGGCAAGCCGCTGGCAGAGTCCCGAGGCGAGGTGGCCTATGGCGCCTCCTTCGTGGAATTCTATGCCGAAGAGGCCAAGCGCGTGGCGGGGGAGACTCTGCCGAGCCACGGTGTCGACAAGCGCATCCTGGTGTTCCGCGAGCCTATCGGCGTGGTGGCCGCCATCACCCCCTGGAACTTCCCGCTGGCGATGATTACCCGCAAGTGTGCCCCCGCCCTGGCAGCCGGCTGCCCGGTGGTGATAAAGCCCGCCGAGGCCACCCCGCTCACCGCCCTGGCCGTGGCACGCTTGGCCGAGCTGGTTGGCTTCCCTGCCGGGGTGATCAACGTGGTCACCGCTAGCCGTCCGGCCGCGATTGGCGAGGTGCTGACCACCGACCCGCGAGTGCGGAAAGTGTCCTTCACCGGTTCCACTCCGGTGGGCAAGATGTTGTTGGCCCAGTGTGCCGGCACTGTCAAGAAGGCCTCCATGGAGCTGGGCGGCAACGCCCCCTTCATCGTCTTCGACGACGCCGACCTGGACGCCGCCGTCGAGGGCGCTGTGGCCTCCAAGTACCGGAACTCTGGACAGACCTGCGTGTGTACTAATCGCCTGCTTGTTCAGGCTCGGGTATACGATGCCTTCGTCGAGAAACTGGCCGCCCGAGTCGCCGAGCTCAAGGTCGGGAGCGGTCTCGAGGAGGGTGTGTTGCAGGGCCCTTTGATCAACGCCGCGGCAGTAGCGAAGATCGAGTCACACATTGCCGATGCCCTCGAAAAGGGCGGACGCCTGGTGTGCGGCGGAAAACCGCACGCTCTTGGCGGGACCTTCTTCGAACCCACCGTGATTGCCGATGTCACCGAAGATATGAAGGTCGCCAGGGAGGAAACCTTCGGTCCCCTGGCACCGATATTCCGCTTCGAGACGGATGATGACGCCATAGCCATGGCCAATGCCACCGAGTTCGGCTTGGCTGCCTATTTCTATGCCCGCGACTATCGTCGTATCTGGCATGTGATGGAAGGCTTGGAATATGGCATGGTAGCGGTCAATGAAGGGATACTCTCTACCGAGCTGGCTCCTTTCGGCGGCGTCAAGGAGTCCGGTCTGGGTCGCGAAGGGTCCCATCACGGCCTGGATGAATTCACTGAGCTAAAATACGTATGTATCGGCGGCCTGTGAGCGTCGTCGACTATCCAACAGGAGGCATCATGACTAACGCTGAACTTAACGAACTCAAGAAACGCTACGTCGCCAATGGCGCAGCAAGCCCGGCCACCCAGTTCGCCGATCGCGCCGAAAATGCCGTGATCTGGGACGCTGACGGCAATCGCATCATCGACTTCGCTGGCGGCATCGGCGTGCTTAATATCGGTCATCGTCACCCCAAAGTGGTTGAAGCCGTCAAGGCACAGCTGGACAAGGTAATGCATACCTGCCAGACCGTGATGCCCTATGAAGGCTACGTGAAGGTGGCTGAGAAGCTTAGCCAAGTCACTCCGGTGCGCGGTCATGCCAAGGTGATGCTGGCCAACTCCGGCGCCGAAGCGCTGGAGAATGCCGTCAAGATCGCTCGTGCCGCCACCGGCAAGAACAACGTGATCTGCTTCGATGGCGGCTACCACGGCCGTACCTTCATGACCATGGCCATGAACGGCAAGGTCGCCCCCTACGCCGGTGACTTCGGCAGCATGCCGGGCAACGTCTTCCGCGCTCCCTACCCGGTGCCCTACCACGGTGTCAGCGAAGACGAGGCCCTGCGCGGTCTGAAGATGACGCTCAAGACCGATGCCAATCCCCGCGACACCGCCGCCATCGTGATCGAACCAGTGCTCGGCGAAGGCGGCTTCTACCCCGCTTCAGCCAGCTTTCTCAAGGCTATCCGCGAGATCTGCGACGAGCACGGTATGCTGATGATCGCCGACGAGGTTCAGTCAGGCTTCGGCCGCACCGGCAAGATGTTCGCCATCGAGCACAGTGGCGTCGAGCCCGACATCATCACCATGGCCAAGAGCATGGCCGACGGTATGCCAATCTCCGCGATCGTGGGCACTGACGTGCACATGGACGCTTCCGGCCCCAACTCGCTGGGCGGCACCTACACCGGCAGCCCGGTCTCCTGCGCCGCTACATTGGCCGTGCTCGAGGTATTCGAGGAAGAGAACATCCTTGAGAAGAGCATGGCGCTGGGCGAGAAGCTGGGCAAGCGCTTCGCTCAGTGGCAGCAGGACTTTGACTGCGTGGACAACGGCCGCCACCTGGGCTCTATGGCGGCGCTGGACCTTGTCTCCGACAAGGCCAAACACACGCCGAATGCCGACCTGGCCGCAGCGCTCTGCAAGCGCGCTCGCGAGAAGGGCCTTGTGCTCCTCTCCTGTGGTCTATTTGGCAACACCATTCGCTTCCTGATGCCCGTCACCATCGAGGACGAAATCCTGGAAGAAGGTCTGGCCATTGTCGAGGAATCTCTCAAGGAACTGGTGGGCCAGCCCGCCACCGCCTGATAGACCTCTCGATCGTGTGACCTTACCGCCCGGCCTTGTGCCGGGCGGTTCTCGTTTCGCCCCCTTGCCAGCACGTTACCAAGCCGGGAAGATGGCGGCGTCAACCGAGAGACAACCGCATGATTCTGCGAACGCTTTCCCTGCTACGCTCCCTTCAAGGCGCGAGCCATACCGCCAAGGATGCCCAGGCCACCGTTCAGCAGGCCTGCGATTACCGCTGGCTGCGTGGCGAACTTCATCACGGCGCCGTCAGCGGACCGGCTACCGCCCTGGCCGACGGCACACCCGCGGTGACCATCACCCTGGCCTATCCCGCAACCCGGGCCCGCCTTGCCGGCGGCCGCTGGCCCGAGGCCGTAGAGGAGCGCGAAAGATGCTTCGTGGAGGGTGCTCACGCCTGCCGGGCCGCCGGCGCTCCCGCCTACCGCACCCTGGAAAGCCTGTCTCAGGGGTTAGCCTTTGGTGCCGCGTCGATACTCAAGGATACCGCCCGCCTGCAGTACCTGATCGACCAGCACGCCCTGCGCCTGACCTGGCACCAACCGCAACACCTGCCCGAGGCCCTGGCCCGACGATTGACGGCCGGCAATGCCGCCACCCCCGGCGTTTTCCTTCTCTCGCTGAAGGTACCTGCGCGGCGCGAAGAGGTGGAACTCAGCGGCGCCTGGCTGGATCGTGCGCTGGATCGCTACCGACGCATCCTGCCGCGCCATCCAGGGCATTGAGCCCTCACGAAAACGACGGTGCCCGGCCTAAGCCGGGCACCTTGAGCGCATCACGGCGAGCAGAGGTTAGGCCTTGCGCACCTTGGCGATGACCCAGAGAAGCAACACGGCGCCGACAATGGCAGTCACCAGCGAACCGACGAAACCTCCGGCCCGCAGTCCCAGCAGGCTGAACAGGAACCCACCAATCACCGCGCCCACCACCCCGACACCGATATTGCCGAGGATGCCGAAGCCGCCGCCTCGCATGATGTGGCCGGCAATCCAGCCTGCCAGCCCACCGATGATCAACCAGGCAATCAGTCCCATGAAGTTCTCCTTGGCAATATTGGCAATAATAGATTGACGCCGAACCGCTCGACGACAAAGGGGTTAAAATCGGGTGAAAATCACCTCAGAACGATGAGCCCGGCTGTTCGAGAAAAGCCTGTTCCTCCGGCGTAGAGGTCCGGCCTAGTATGACATTGCGATGCGGATAGCGCCCGAAGCGGGCGATGATATCGCGGTGGCGGTGCTCGTGGCGCAGCTGCTCCTCAAGACCCGGCTGGTCAAAGAGCCCCAGCGCCTCGTCGTGGATCGCCAGAGACTCGCTGTGCATCCAGGGCATATAGAGAAAGGCACGCCACGGCACGTCCAGGTGGCGATCGATGCGGCTCGCCACGGCTTCCTGGGCCAGCACCAGCGCCACCGGGTCTCGGGCGAAGGCCATCGGCGTCTCCCGGTGGATATTTCGCGAAAACTGGTCCAGCACGATGACCTCGGCCAACCGGCCTCGCGCTGATAGCCGCCACGACCAAAGCTCGCCACGACCGGCGGCCTCGAGGAGCTCACCAAAACGCGCCGAAACAATGTCATCCAGTTCGGGGTCCTTGCGAAACCACTGGGCCGGCTCCAGTTCATCAAACCAGAAGCGAATCACCTCCTCGGCATCAGGCAACCTGGCCATACGTTTACTCCCTATCGGCCCTGCGGAGACACCCCGACACCTGATACCATCCTGCAGAGCCCACGGCAACCTGAGGAGCGCGCATGTCGCCCCAGAACTTTATAGAAATGGCCTCCTTTACCTTTAACCTGGTGGGAATGGTGGTCTGCATCGGCGGCCTCACCTTGGCCAACCGCACCCGACATCAACTACTTGGCTACCTGATGGCCGGGGCTGGGTTCCTGATCGCCGCGAGTCCGCTTCTCTACGCCATGTTTGCCGGCCCCCGCTGAGCGCTGAGGAGACTCCCCCCATGCGCCAGCCGCTGGCTTACGAACTCCACGATCTTCTCGAACGCGGTCGCGATCGCCAACTGCGGCTGGCGGTGACGGGCCTGTCCCGTTCCGGCAAAACGGCCTTTTTGACGTCGCTGGTCAATCAGCTACGCCATGCCGGCCTGGAAGCAAGGCTCGACCTGCTGCCCGCAGCACGCCAAGGGCGCCTGCTGGGGGCTCGACGGGTCGGCCAGCAGGACCTGAGCGTACCGCGTTTTCCCTATGATCAGGCCATGGCGGCACTCGCCGAGACACCGCCACGCTGGCCCGAACCCACCCACGGCATCAGTGAGCTTCGCCTGGCACTGCGCTACCGGCCGGCGAAGCGTGGCTGGCTTGCCGGAGAGACGCGTCAACTAACCTTGGACCTCTTCGATTATCCGGGCGAGTGGCTTCTTGATCTGCCGCTGCTGGCCCACAACTACCTCAGTTGGTGCCGCAGCCAGCAAGCACTGGCAGGTGAGCAGCGGCGTAGCCACTTCGCCCCCTGGCACGCGGCCGTGGACGGTCTGGACCCCGCCGGCGAAGCCGACGAAGCCGAATTGGCAGAGATCGCTGAGCGCTACGCCGAGGGGCTACGCGCTGCCCGGGAGGCGGGCTTTGCCGATCTCCAGCCGGGACGCTTCCTGCTGCCTGGAGATCTCGCCGGCGCCCCGGTGCTGCAGTTCTTCCCGCTGCCCGGCTTGTCCGAGGCCGACCCGGCCGCGCTGGCGGCCCTGCCGCCAGAGAGCAACTATGCCACCCTGGCGCGTCGCTTCCACCATTATCAGAAGCACATCGTGAAGCCCTTTTACCGCGACCACTTCCGCCGTTTCGACCGCCAAATCGTGTTGGTAGACCTGCTCGGCGCACTGAATGCCGGTCCGGAGCGCTTCGAGGATCTTTCACGGGCGCTAGCCAACCTGATGCAGAGCTTCGACTACGGCAAGCGAAGCCTGCTGTCGCGGCTCTTCGCACCGCGTATCGACCGCCTGGCCATCGCCGCCACCAAGGCCGACCACGTCACCCCGGAACAGCACCCGCGGCTGGTGGCACTGCTCGAGGCGCTGCTGGCCGACCCTCTCAAGGATTTGCGCTTCGCCAGCGTGCCGGTGCGCGCCCTGTCGCTGGCGGCGATCCGCGCTAGCGAGGCCCGCGAAGTAGAGCATCGCGGCCAGCGCACTCCGGCCCTGCGCGCCACCGGACTCGACGGCGAACCGCTGCTGCTGTATCCCGGCGAGGTTCCCGAGCGCCTGCCCGACTCGGCCTTCTGGGCCCGTCAGGGCTTCTCCTATCCGAGCTTTAGGCCACTGCCCCTGGAAGGCGGCGCTCTGCCCCATATTCGCATGGATACGGCCCTGGACTGGCTGATCGGAGACAAGCTGCAATGAACCAGACCCGTGACCCGCGTCCCGGCCAGCGTTTTTCAGCCGAGGCCGGCAAGGCCGAAACTCCTTATGCCTCCCCTGACCCGCGACCCAGCGAGGCCTTCGACGCCGAGCTGACCAGCCGTCCTCTGGCCGACGAGGATACAAGGGTCGGCGAACAGGCCCTTGAGGCGAGCCTGGCCCGGCCACGCCGTCGCCGCTGGGGGCTTCTCGCCCTGCTGAGTGGCACCCTGGGCCTGGGCGCAGTGGAGGCCGCCAGCACCCTCTATGCCGCCAGCCTGGGTGGCAACTGGCTGGCCGGCGCATGGAGTTTGCTGCTCCTACTGGCCCTGGCGCTGGGCGGCTCGGCGTTGGCCCGAGAGCTGTGGCGGCTGCGGCGACTGCGCCGCCACGACCGGCTTCGCGAACGTCTCGAGGCGCTGCCCGAGGCAGCCTCAGAAGAGGCTCACGCCACCGCCGAATCGCTGCGCCGCTGCCTGGACCTGGACGACGACCACCCCCACTGGCAGGGCTTCCTGGCCGCTCGCCAGGCGCACCATGACGGCCGTGACATCCAACTGCTGCTCGACCACCACCTGCTGGCTCCCCGCGACCGCGAAGCGAGTCGTCTCATTTCACGGATGTCAGGAGAGACGGCGATCATGGTGGCGGTCAGCCCGCTCACTCTGGTTGACATGATGCTGGTGGCCTGGCGCAGCCTGGCGATGATCGACCGCCTGTGCCGCCTCTACGGCCTGGAGCTTAACTACGCGGGGAGAATTCGCCTGCTGCGCAGCGTGCTTCACCAGATGGCCTTTGCCGGCGCCACCGAGATGGCCGGCGACGCCGGCATGCAGATGCTCTCCATGAACCTGGCCGGGCGGCTCTCGACTCGTGCCGCCCAGGGCATGGGCGTCGGCCTTCTCAGCGCCAGGCTAGGGCTGCGAACTCAGCGTCTCACACGCCCGCTGCCATTCCCGGATGAGAGCCTGCCCCGCCTGGGCGATCTGCGCCGAGAGCTGTGGCAGCAATTGCGCCGGCTGGAAACGGACGGCGAAAGCCGCGCTTGAGGGAGATCAACATTCGCAACGTCCGGGCTCAGGATGCATGACCTTGGCGTCGAAACCCGCTAGGCTCAAATCAATCCCACCTGATACAAGGAGTCTGCTCATGTTCACCTCCATCCTGGTTCCGGTCGATGGTTCCGAGCACGCACAAAAGGCTCTCTCCGTGGCCTGCCAGCTCGCCCGTCAGGAACAAGCTTGCACTCTTCATCTGGTGCACATCCCGGAAGAGCTGGCCCACGAGACCACCCTGGTATGGGGCATCGGCGCCATCGCCATCGAGGCCAGTCGAGAAGAGCGCGACGAGGCCGGAAAGCAGGTGATCAGCCGCGCCACCGAGGCCGCCCGTGAGCAAGGGGCTACCGACATCGAGACCGTGATCGGCCAGGGCGACCCGGCCCGCACCATCCTGAGCGAGGCACGCAAGCGCGGCATCGATGCCATCGTCATGGGCAGCCGCGGCCTCAGCGACCTGCAAGGCTTCGTGGTCGGAAGCGTCTCCCACAAGGTATCCCATGCCGCCGAGTGCACCGTGATCACCGTGCGTTGATCCGCGCTATCCGGCAGTGGCCGCCATTGGCAGCAGATGACGGGCCACATGTTCCAGCATGCGGGTCTCACGATGGATCGACAGCCCCATGCTGGCTTCTCTGGCCGCCATCACTCCGCGATTGTGATCGATAGCCTCGTCCAGTCTGACCCAGCGGGGCTCCATGCCGTTGTCCCGCTCGTACGCTTCCAGCCGAGTCTCCCCCAGCCGCCGATCGGCACGGCAGTGATAGAAGTAAGAGTTCATGTGCATCAGGTCGTACTGAGGCTTGTAGTGGGGTCGGAACTCCTCGACCCAGCCGTAGGGTGATACCACCTCGACGCCACTCGCTCCGGTCTCCTCGGCCAGCTCACGATGCAGCCCCTCGAGCAGCTCCTCATGATCATCCACGCCACCGCCCGGAAAGCTGAAATCATTGTAACGACGGGTGTAGAGCAGCAAAATCTCCTCGCCATCCAGGACAATGCCGCGTGCGGCACGGCGGCGATGGACCCGCTCCTGAGGGACATCGAGGCAAATAAGTTCGGGGTGAACGATACGTTCCAGCAGCTGCATGGGTGACTCCGGCGAGAAGGGCAACAAGGCGCGCAAGCTACACCGCTCTGGCCAATCGGGCAATTGCCGCCCCACCCTGGCCCCCTCGAAGTGATGCAAGCCACTGATTTCACATGGCAGGCCCCTGCCATGTTTGGCCCTGGGCGAGGGAGTCCGTATAGTGGCTTCCCTACCCCGCCACACGTTTGTGACCATGTTGCAGAACAATTCCCTGCTTGCCCAACTCAAGCAACAGATTCGCTCCAGCACCCCCCGTGTCGAGGGGGTGATCAAAGCCACTCAAAAGGGCTTCGGCTTCCTCGAGACCGATGAAGGCGAGTCTTACTTTGTGCCGCCTCCCGCCATGAAACAGGTACTGCACGGCGATCGCGTCGGGGCCGTGCTTCACGAGGAGGGAGACAAGAAACGCGTCGAGCCCGATACCCTGATCGAGCAGGGGCTCGACCGCTTCGTTGCCCGCGTGCAGAAGCGCGAGGGCAGACTGGCCGTGGTGCCCGACCACCCCCTGATCAAGAACTCGCTCAAGGCACGCATCAAGCGCAGTCTGGATGAAGCCACCATCGGCGACGCCGACTGGATCGTAGCTCGCCTGGTACGCCACCCCCTCAAGACCGACGACCGCGGTTTTCTCGTCCAGATCGACGAACTGGTGGCCAAGGCCGATGACCCAGCCGTCCCTTGGCGCGTCACTCTCGCTCGCCATGCCCTGGAGCAGGAGTGCCCGGACGCCGGTGACGACTGGCCGCTGCTCGACGAGGGCCTCACCCGCGAGGACCTCAACGCCGAACCCTTCTTTACCATTGACGGTGAGAAGACCCGCGACATGGACGATGCCCTGCGCATTGTATCCCGCGAAGACGGCGGGTGGGATCTGAGTGTGGCTATCGCCGACCCCACCGCTTACGTAGAAGAAGGTCACGCGGCCGATCTTGAAGCGCGTATCCGCGCCTTTACTGTCTACCTGCCGGGCCAGAACGTCACCATGCTGCCTGAGCAGCTGGCCGACGACCTCTGCTCCCTGTGGGAAGGCAAAGAACGCCCGGTGCTGGCCTGCACTCTCACCGTGCACGCCGACGGCAGCCTGGGCGACTATCGCTTCTTTGCTGCCACCGCGACTTCCCATGCCAAGCTGGCCTATGACCGCATTTCCGACTGGCTGGAAGGCCAGGGAGACTGGGCCCCGGCGGATGAGATCGCCGATCAGCTCAAGGCACTGAGGGACATGACCGAAGCGCGCAGCGCCTGGCGCGCCGAGCATGCCCTGGTGTTCAAGGACAGCCCCGACTTCGTCTTCGATCTGGACGAGTCCGGTAACGTGCTCGATATCCGCACCGAGCATCGGCGCATCGCCAACCGCATGATCGAGGAGTCGATGATTGCGGCCAACGCCTGCTGCGCCCACCTGCTCGCCGAGCACGTAGGCCACGGCATCTTCAACGTCCACCGCGCCTTCGAACCCGAGAAGGCCGAGGCCGCCCAGGAGTTCCTGGCCAGCCAGGATATCCAGGTGGAACGCGAGCAGCTCACCGAGCTGTCCCGCTATACCGAGCTGAAGCGCGAGCTCGAGGGGCGCGACGACGCCTGGCTCGACGTTCGCCTGCGCCGCTTCCAGGGTTTCACCAGCATGTCGGCGAAACCCGGCCCGCACTTCGGCCTGGGGCTGAACGCCTACGCCACCTGGACCTCGCCGATCCGCAAGTATGGCGACATGGTCAACCACCGCCTGATCAAGCGCGTGCTCAAGGGCGAGCAGGCACCGGCCGAGGCCAGCCTCGCGCTCACCGAGCAGCTCACCGAGCGCCGCCGGCTCAACCGCATGGCCGAGCGCGATGTGAAGGACTGGCTCTACGTGCGCTACCTCAGTCCCGCCGCCGAGGCCCAGGAGGCCTTCGACGCCGAGATCATCGCCATCAACCGCGGCGGCATGCGTGTGCGCCTGACCATCAACGGCGCCACCGCCTTCATCCCGGCTCCGATGATGCACAGCGACCGCACCAAGGTGGCGATCGACGACAAGGAGGGGCGCATCCAGATCGAGGGCGAGGAACGCTACAAGCTCGGCGACCCTATCCGTGTGGCACTGACCGAGGCACGCGAAGAAACTCGCTCGCTGGTGGGACGCCCCGCTGACTGACTCTCCGGCAACATGGCAGGCAATGCAGGAAGGCGACCCTCGGGTCGCCTTCCTGCATGCTGGCTGTCGATCTATCCGCGGGTGCGAGGAGGAGGACCGAGCAAACGTCGGTGCCTTCTCAGAAGTTGACGCGACGCCGCTTTTCCGCCGCCCAGTCGACGGCTGGAGCCGACATGCCGTGTCCGCCCCGGTAAGGCGCATACGCCGGCGATTCCCAGTCGGCCAGCAGCGAAGGCTCCAGCCGAAAGACCTCAACGCCGATGGGATGGCAGGTATCCAGAGGGTCTCGAGCGTCGGGCCCCCACAGGTCGACCGAGAGGTCACCGCCCGGGCAGCACGACAGCGCGCACAGCAGGTCGATCTCGGCGAACAACTCGATATAGTCGCCCTCGCGGGCCGGACAGGCCTTCATGAAGTACTGATCATCGTCATTGAGCCCGGTGCACTGGAAGACATTGAGGACGTCATGCACGTCGAACTCGGTGAGCCCGAAGGGGGCCACCGCCCGCACCAGGTTGGAATGGCAGTGATGATCGAAGTCCTCGCCGGTCAGCAGCTTGTTGACGTAGGGGTCGCAGCGCGTCCCCAGCAGGTCATGCACTCGTCCACCGTCGGCGTCCGTGCCGTAGCTCGCCAGGGTATCGTCGATGATGGTCGCCATGGGCCGCAGATAGGGTAGCGTCGACCGCAGGCGATCAAACGTCGAAACATGGGCCCGCTGCAGTTGGCGAGTGCGTGAGGCCCAGAAGCGCTCCCGTGGATTATGGCGATGCCAGAGGTTGAGATCTCCCACCTGAGGCCCATCCAGCGTCGAGAGACGCAGCACATGTCCAGCCGGCACCTCCCAGGCAAGCCCCTCGCGAATCGGCACGACCAGTTGATTGACACGCGTTCTCGCCTCTGATGCTCTCAGTCGAGCATAGAAGTCACGATCCACGTCGAGAATGGTACCTTGCGTGGCGCGATAGGCGGCGGGGACCTTGGCCATGGGGCATCTCCGGATAGGCGGCATAAGCTACCAAGCATAACCCCATGACACGGACAGCAGAAAGGACACCCTGAGGTGTCCTTTCTGTTCATGCTGCCTTGAGAAAAATGCTCGGCTTACCAGCCGGTCACTTCCTTCAGGGCATCGCCGATCTCGGCCAGCGAACGCACGGTCTTCACGCCGGCGTCTTCCAGGGCGGCAAACTTCTCGTCTGCAGTGCCCTTGCCGCCGGAGATGATGGCCCCTGCATGGCCCATGCGCTTGCCCGCCGGAGCAGTCACACCGGCGATGTAGGAGACCACCGGCTTGGAGACGTTAGCTTTGATGTAGGCTGCGGCCTCTTCCTCGGCGGTGCCGCCGATCTCGCCGATCATCACGATCGCCTCGGTAGCCGGATCCTTCTCGAACATCTCGAGGATGTCGATGAAGTTGGAACCCGGAATCGGATCGCCGCCGATGCCGACACAGGTGGACTGGCCAAAGCCGTGGTCGGTGGTCTGCTTGACGGCTTCATAGGTCAGGGTACCGGAGCGCGACACGATGCCGACCTTGCCCGGCTGGTGGATATGGCCCGGCATGATACCAATCTTGGTCTCGCCGGGAGTGATCACGCCCGGGCAGTTGGGACCGATCAGGCGCACGCCCAGCTGGTCGCACTTCACCTTGACCTCGAGCATATCGAGAGTCGGAATGCCCTCGGTAATACAGACGATCAGCTTGATGCCGGAGTTGGCGGCCTCCAGGATCGAATCCTTGCAGAACGCAGCCGGCACATAGATCACGCTGGCCTCGGCGCCGGTCTTCTCCACGGCTTCCTTAACCGTGTTGAACACCGGCAGACCCAGGTGCTCCTGTCCGCCTTTGCCCGGGGTCACGCCGCCGACCATTTTGGTACCGTAGGCAATCGCCTGCTCGGAGTGAAAGGTCCCCTGACCGCCGGTGAAGCCCTGGCAGATGACCTTGGTGTTCTTGTCTATCAGAATACTCATTACTTACCCTCCGCTGCCTTGACGACCTGCTGAGCCGCATCGGTCAGACTGGTAGCAGCGATGATGTTCAGACCACTGGAGGCCAGCTTCTCGGTCCCCAGTTCGGCGTTGGTACCTTCGAGTCGCACGACAACCGGCACGTTGACACCCACCTGCTCGACCGCACCGATAATGCCTTCGGCGATCATGTCGCAGCGCACGATGCCACCGAAGATGTTGACCAGCACCGCTTTGACGTTGTCATCGGAGAGGATCAGCTTGAACGCCTCGGCCACGCGCTCCTTGGTGGCACCGCCGCCCACGTCAAGGAAGTTGGCCGGGGAACCGCCGTGCAAGTTGACGATGTCCATGGTGCCCATGGCCAGACCGGCGCCATTGACCATGCAGCCGATGTTGCCGTCCAGGGCCACGTAGTTCAGCTCCCATGCAGCGGCTTCGGCCTCGCGCTCATCCTCCTGAGAGGGATCGCGCATTGCCTGCAGATCCGGGTGACGGTAAAGGGCGTTACCGTCCAGATTGAGCTTGGCGTCGAGGCAGTGCAGGTTGCCCTCATCGGTGATCACCAGCGGGTTGATCTCGAGCAGCGCCAGATCCTTGTCGTGGAACAACTTGGAGAGACCCAGGAAGATCTTGGTGAACTGCTTCACCTGGTCGCCTTTCAGGCCCAGGGCGAAGGCCAGCTCACGCGCCTGGTACGGCTGAGCGCCCACCAGCGGGTCAATATCGGCCTTGAGGATCTTCTCGGGCGTCTCTTCGGCGACCTTTTCGATCTCGACGCCGCCCTCGGTAGAGGCCATGAAGACCACGCGACGGGTGGCGCGATCGACAACGGCGCCCAGGTAGAGCTCCTCGGCGATCTCGGTGCAGTTCTCGACCAGAATCTTGGTCACCGGCTGGCCGTTGGCATCGGTCTGGTAGGTCACCAGATTCTTGCCCAGCCACTGTTCGGCGAAGGCTTTGGCCTCCTCCGCGCTCTTGATGAGCTTGACACCGCCGGCCTTACCGCGACCACCGGCGTGGACCTGGGCCTTGACGACCCACTTGTCGCCGCCGATCTTCTTGCAGGCTTCAGCAGCTTCTTCGGGGGTGTCGACAGCAAAGCCCTTGGACACTGGAAGACCGTAGTCGGCAAACAGCTGTTTGCCCTGATACTCGTGAAGGTTCATCGATTCATGCCATTGGTTGCATGTGACTCGAACGGTGATCCTGTCTCACCTGCTGGCGGACGTGTGGGACCACCACCGTTCCCTCCGATACTTCGCCGGAAGGAGCGCGCCGCCCGATGGGCGGCGCTCGTTGTGCGACTTACTTGCGTTTTTTGCGGTTAACCATATGGACGGCGTGGCCATCCACCGCCAGCGCCGCTTCATGCACGGCCTCGGACATGGTCGGATGCGCATAGCATGTCAACGCCAGATCTTCGGCGCTGGAGCCAAACTCCAGGGCGATGACGCCCTGGGCGATCATCTCGCCGGCATGCTGACCGACAATATGCATGCCCAGCACGCGATCGGTCTCTGCATCGGCGACAATCTTGGCCTGGCCGTCGGTGGCGTTGTTGGCCATGGCGCGTCCGCTGGCCGCGAACGGGAAACTGCCGACCTTGACCTCGAGACCCTTGGCCTTGGCCTCCTGCTCGGTGAGACCGACCCAAGCCACCTCGGGGAAGGTATAGATGACGTTGGGGATGGCATCGTAGTTCATCTCTGCCTTGTGGCCAGCGATGATGTCGGCCACCACCACGCCCTCCTCGGAGGCCTTATGGGCCAGCATCGGACCGCGCACGCAGTCCCCGATGGCGAAGACGCTGGGCACACCAGTGCGGCACTGGTCATCGACGTGAATGAAACCACGCTCATCCAACTCGATGCCCAGGCCGTCGGCCACTACACCCTTGGTGTAGGGTTTGCGACCGACACTGACGATCAGCTTGTCGAAGGTCATCTCCTGTTCGCCATCGCCGTCGGTATACTTGACGACCACTTCCTTGCCCTTGACTTCGGAGCCGGTTACGCGGGCGCCCAGCCTGATGTCCAGGCCCTGCTTCTTGAGCAGCTTCTGAGTCTCCTTGGCGATGGCGGTGTCCACCATCGGCAGGAAGCTGTCCATGGCCTCGAGAACGGTGACCTCCGAACCCAACCGGCACCAGACACTGCCTAGTTCCAGGCCGATGATGCCGGCACCGATCACGCCGAGCCGCTTGGGCGTCTCCTGGAACTCCAGGGCGCCGGTGGAGTCGACGATCAGGCCTTCGGTCAGCGGAGTGGGCGGAATTTCGACCGGCACAGAGCCAGTGGCGATGATGATGTTGTCGGTCTCGTAGGAGGTCGCCTTGCCGTCCGTGTCGGTGACTTCGACCTGATTGGCGCCTGTCACCTTGCCGGTGCCCTGAATGGAGGTCACGCCGTTGCCCTTGAGCAGGCCCGCCACGCCGCCGGTCAGGTTGGTAACGATCTTTTCCTTGCGGGCCATCATCTTCTTGACGTCCATCTGGAGATCGCTGGCCTGGATCCCCATGTCGTCGAAGTCATGCTTCGCCTCGACAAACTTGTGAGAGGCCTCCAGCAGTGCCTTGGAGGGAATGCAGCCCACGTTGAGGCAGGTCCCGCCGAACACCGGTTTGCCATCCTCGCTGGTCCACTTTTCAACGACGGCGGACTTGAGGCCCATCTGGGCGGCACGGATGGCGGCCACGTAGCCGCCTGGGCCAGCGCCGATCACGATCACATCAAACTTGTCAGCCATATTGGCTCCCTTTGAGTGTCTTGGGTTGGGAGTGCCGCCGGCATCACCCGGCGACACGTGCCGTTCAGATATCCAGCAGCAGGCGCGACGGATCCTCGAGCAGTTCCTTAATGGTCACCAGGAATCGAACCGCGTCCTTACCATCGATCATGCGGTGGTCATAAGAGACCGCCAGGTACATCATCGGGCGAATCTCGACCTTACCGTTCACCGCCATGGGACGGTCCTGAATTTTATGCATACCCAGAATGGCGGTCTGCGGCGGGTTGATGATCGGCGTGGACATCAGCGAGCCGAAGGTGCCGCCATTGGTAATGGTGAAAGTGCCACCCTGCATCTCGTCGATGCCCAGCTTGCCGTCGCGAGCCCGTTTGCCGAAGTCAACAATGCCCTTCTCGACGTCGGCTATCTTCATGCTATCGGTATCGCGCAGCACCGGAACCACCAGGCCGCGATCGGTGGAGACCGCCACACCGATATCCTGATAGCCGTGGTAGACAATGTCGGTGCCATCGATGGAGGCGTTGACGTCCGGGAAGCGTTTAAGGGCTTCTGAAGCCGCCTTGACGAAGAAACCCATGAAACCGAGCTTGACGTCGTGGGTCTTGAGGAAGGCATCCTTGTACTGAGCGCGCAGGTCCATCACCGCGCTCATATCCACCTCGTTGTAGGTGGTCAGCATGGCGGCTGTCTGCTGGGCCTGGACCAGTCGCTTGGCGATGGTCTGGCGCAGGCGGCTCATCGGCACGCGCTTCTCAGGACGCTCGCCCTCGACGGCCGGCGCTGCCGCAGCCGCCTTGGCGGAGGGTGCAGCAGGCTTGGCGGCTTTCTTGGCGCTGCCGTCCTTGACCGCTTTCAGCACGTCCTCCTTGAGCGTCATCGGCGGAGGCCGCCGGCGCCTCGTCGGCGGCAGTATCGACGCTTCCTCCGGCGCCTTCGGTAAAGATTGCCAGCACTGCCTCGGACTCTACCTGGCTGCCCGCCTCGGCCCTGATCTCGGAGATGGTGCCGTCGGCCGGTGCCACCACTTCCAGCACCACCTTGTCGGTCTCGATCTCGGCCAGCACCTCATCGCGCGATACGGCTTCGCCGACCTGCTTGTTCCAGCTGGCCACCGTGCCTTCCTGAATCGACTCGGGGAAGGTCGGTGCCTTGACCTCATGCTGCTTGCCGCCGCCCGCGGCGGGCTTTGCGGCCTTTGCGTCATCTTTCTTGTCGGCCTTGGCGTCATCTTTCTTGTCAGCCTTGGCCTCGGTCTTCTTGGCCTTTCCCTCTCCGATGCGACCCAGCACCTGCTCGGATTCCACGGTCTCACCCTCTTCAGCGAGCACCTCGGTGAGAGTGCCGGCTTCCGGTGCCAGCACCTCGAGGACCACCTTATCGGTCTCGATCTCGACGATCAGTTCGTCGCGCTCGACGCTATCACCGGCCTTTTTGTGCCAGGCGGCAACGCTGCCCTCTGCAACGGATTCCGGAAAGGTTGGGGCCTTGATCTCGGTAGCCATGTCGTTTCCCTTGTCTGTTCTATCTCGTCCCGGTGGCGTGCCTCAAAGATTGAAGGCGTCTTCCACCAGCTGGCGCTGCTGTTCAATGTGGACGGACATATAGCCCGCGGCGGGTGCTGCAGAGGCCGGACGCCCGGCGAACTTGAGCGCTCCGCCCAGGTTGCTCTTAAGCATGTCGGCCACGGCCCGCAAATGATGCTGGCTCGAGTACCAGGCGCCCTGGTTGAGGGGCTCCTCCTGGCACCACGCGATGTCGGTGACATTGACATAGGCCTTGAGCGCCTCGAAAAGCTCCTCCTTGGGGAAGGGATAAAGCTGCTCTATGCGGACAATGGCGACGTCCTGACGGTCGTTCTCGTCACGCCAGCTGGCCAGGTCATAGTAGACCTTTCCGGCACACAGGATGATTCGCTCGACCTTGCTTGGGTCACGCTCACCCTTATCGGGCAGCACCATATGGAAATGGCCGCTAGCAAGCTCGTCGAGGCTGGACGTCGCGTCCTTGTGACGCAGCAGGCTTTTTGGCGACATCACCACCAGAGGCTTTCTTACCTTACGAACCACCTGGCGACGCAGCAGATGGAAGATCTGCGCCGGCGTGGTCGGCACACACACCTGCATGTTGTGCTCCGCGCACATCTGCAGGAAGCGCTCCAGGCGAGCCGAGGAATGCTCTGGACCCTGCCCCTCGTAACCGTGGGGCAAGAGCATGGTCAACCCGCACAGCCGACCCCACTTGGTCTCGCCGGAGGAGATGAACTGGTCGACCACCACCTGAGCGCCGTTGAAGAAATCACCAAACTGGGCCTCCCAGACCACCAGGTGGTTGGGCGCCGTGGTGGCAAAGCCATACTCGAACGCCAGCACCGCTTCCTCGGAGAGATAGGAGTCGTGGATGGTGAAGCGAGGCTGGCCGTCGGACATGTGCTGTAGCGGCACATAAGCACCGCCGTCTGTCTGGTTGTGCACCACCGCATGGCGGTGAGAGAAAGTACCCCGGCCCACGTCCTGGCCGGTGATGCGCACCGGGTGGCCGTCATCAAGCAGAGTGGCGTATGCCAGGGTCTCGGCGAAGCCCCAGTTGAGTGCCATACCGCCAGCCTGCATCTTGCGGCGGTCAGCATAAATCTTGGCGACCTGACGCTGCACCTCAATCCCATCCGGGACGTCGCACATCCTGGCAGCCAGGCGCTGAAGACGTTTCATCTCGACGGCAGTGTCGGCATGGCCGGTCCACTCATGACCCAGATAGGGCTTCCAATCGACAAACAGTGAGGTGTTGGGCTCCTGAACGAGAGCGTTAGCCACGTGATTGCCGGCCATCAAGTCCTCGCGATAGGTCTCGATCATCGCCTTGGCGTCTTCCTCGGAGAGCACGCCCTGCTCTACCAGCCGCGCCGCATAGATCTCGCGAGCGGTCTTCTGCTCGCGAATCTTGCGATACATCATCGGCTGGGTGCCGCTGGGCTCATCGGCTTCGTTGTGGCCGCGACGGCGGTAGCAGACCAGATCAATCACCACGTCCTTCTTGAACTGCTGACGGTAATCGAGCGCCACCTGGGTAACGTGCAATACCGCATCGGGGTCGTCGCCGTTGACGTGGAAGATCGGCGCCTGAACCATCTTGGCGATGTCGGTGCAGTACTCGGTGGAGCGAGTATCAAGCGGATGGGAAGTGGTAAAGCCGACCTGGTTGTTGATCACGATGTGAATCGTGCCACCGGTCTTGTAGGCGCGGGTCTGGGACATCTGAAACGTCTCCATGACCACGCCCTGACCGGCGAAGGCCGCGTCGCCATGAACGTTGATCGGCAACACCTTGCTGCCATCACTGTCGTCGCGACGATCCTGGCGAGCACGCACCGAGCCCTCGACCACCGGAGAGACGATCTCCAGGTGGGAGGGATTGAAAGCCGCCCGGACTCATGACGTTTGAACTGAAGCCTTGATGGTACTTGACGTCGCCGGAGCCATGTTCAATGACCTTCTTGCCATCAAACTCCTCGATGAGCTCGCCGGGATTCTTGCCGAGAATGTTGACCAGCAGATTGAGACGGCCACGGTGGGCCATGCCGATCACCATCTCCTTGATGCCGTAGCCACCGCCGCGCTGGATTAGCTCGTCCATCATGGGGATGAACGTCTCGCCGCCCTCCAGACCGAAGCGTTTGGTACCCGGATACTTGGACGCCAGGTAGTTCTCCAGACCCTCGGCGGCGGTCAGCCGTTCGAACACGTGCTTACGCACTTCATTGCTGAACTTGGGCGCGCTGCGCACCGATTCGAAGCGCTGCTGCAGCCAGCGCTTTTCCTCGGTGTCGACGATATGCATGATCTCGCAGCCAATGGAGCGGCAGTAGGTCTGCTCCAGCGCCTCGACGATCTCCTTGAGCGGGGCGCGATCCAGACCCAAGAAGAAAGAACCGGTCTGGAACTCGGTATCCATGTCGCTCTTGGAGAGCTGATGGAAGGATAGGTCGAGATCGGGAACCGGCGTCGGGCTGCGCAGCCCGAGCGGGTCGATGTTGGCCTTTTGGTGCCCGCGGAAGCGGTAGGCGTTGATCAGCTGGAGAACCTTGACCTGCTTCTTACCCTCTTCACCGCCAGAGACGGTAGGCGCCATGGCGGTCCGGCGGGTCTGGCCCAGCTGGTAGAACTGTTCGCGGATCGGGGAAAGCGGTACGTCTTGTGAGGCGCTGCCTTCAGGGGCCGGCAACTGATCGAAGTAGCTTCGCCACTCATCCGGAACAGCCGCGGGATCGTCGAGGTACTGCTCGTAGAGCGCTTCCACATAGTGGGCATTGCCGCCACTGACGTGGGAGGAGCGCCACATCAACTCCATTATGCCTTGTTGCATTTCTCGGTCACCCTGCACTGATGGGGTGGTATCGGCGCCACCCCACGCGGGGCGCGGCGACATCGGTAGTGCCCTGCCGGTGGGGCCTGTCTCATTCCGGCGCTAGCGGCCATCGGCCGAAAGCCTTGAATGTCATGGTCAAAAGCCGGTGCCTTGGGCACCGGCTCCTGACGCTACTGTGCCACTTTTCGACTGCGACACATCGTCACAGCCGAAGACATGGAACTATGATAACAAGCCCCGGGCCATGTTTTAAGTAGCATTAAGTGGCATTGGCCATCAGCATATCGCGGATTTTGCCAATCGCACGAGTGGGGTTGAGCCCCTTCGGGCAGACCGCCACGCAGTTCATGATGCCGCGGCAGCGAAACACCGAGAACGGGTCTTCCAGCTCAGCCAGGCGCGATTCGGTCGCGGTGTCGCGGGAGTCAGCCAGGAAGCGGTAAGACTGCAACAAGCCGGCCGGGCCCACGAACTTGTCCGGATTCCACCAGAACGACGGGCAGGAAGTCGAACAGCAAGCACACAGGATGCATTCATAGAGGCCGTCGAGCTTGTCGCGCTCCTCCGGTGACTGCAGGCGCTCGATAGCGGGAGCCGGGGTATCGTTCTGCAGGAAGGGCTGAATGCGCTCGTACTGCTTGTAGAACAGCCCCATGTCAACCACCAGGTCACGGATGACCGGCAGGCCCGGCAGCGGACGCAACACCAGTTTATTGCCCTTGATCACCTCGGAGAGAGGGGTGATGCAGGCCAGACCGTTCTTGCCGTTCATGTTCATACCGTCGGAACCGCAAACGCCTTCACGGCAGCTGCGACGGTAGGCCAGGCCGTTATCGTCTTCCTTCATCATGTGAAGGACGTCCAAAACCATGACGTCACGGCCTTGAGTGTCGACCTGAAACTCCTGCATGTAGGGCGCGGAGTCGGTCTCCGGATTATAGCGGTAAATGGATACCTGAAGCGTGGACATCGTGACTCACCTTGTAGTTGCTGAGTTAGTAGGTGCGTACTTTCGGCTCGAAGGTGTCGACAGTCTTGGGCGTGAAGTTGACGTCGCGCTTGGCAAGCCGCTTGTCGGCCGGAAAATAGAGCGAGTGCTTCAGCCAGTTGACGTCGTCACGGTCCGGATAGTCATAGCGGGAATGCGCCCCACGGCTCTCCTTGCGCTCCAGGGCCGAAATGGCGGTGGCTTCTGCCACTTCCATCAGGTTATCCAGCTCCAAGGCTTCGACGCGCGCTGTGTTGAAGGCGTTGGTCTTGTCCGGCAGGTAGGCGTTGGCGATACGCTCGCGCAGTTCGGCCAGCTGCCCGACGCCCTTCTGCATGTTCTCTTCTTCGCGGAACACACCGAACGAGTTCTGCATGATGCTCTGCAGGGCACGCTTGAGTTCAGGCACCGTCTCGCCGCCTTCAGACTCATTCCAGCGGTTCATCCGCTTCATGGCTGATTCGATATCAGACTCAGAGGCGTCGAGATACTCGATGCCTTCGTTGAGCGCACCCTCAATGAACATACCGGCCGCACGGCCGAACACCACCAGATCGAGCAGAGAGTTGCCACCAAGACGATTAGCACCGTGGACCGAGACGCAAGCCGCTTCACCACAGGCAAACAGGCCATTAACGATCTGGTCGTTCCCGTCAGCGTCCTGCATGATCGCCTGGCCGTGCACGTTGGTCGGAATCCCGCCCATCATATAGTGACAGGTCGGCACCACCGGGATGGGCTCTTTGGCCGGATCGACGTGGGCAAAGGTCTTGGAGAGCTCGACGATACCGGGAAGGCGCTTGCCGAGAACTTCCTCGCCAAGATGGTCAAGCTTCAAGAAGACGTGATCACCGTTCTCGCCGCAGCCGCGACCTTCGAGAATTTCCATGACCATCGAGCGGGCCACCACGTCGCGGCCTGCCAGATCCTTGGCGTTGGGCGCGTAACGCTCCATAAAGCGCTCGCCGTCCTTGTTCACCAGGTACCCCCCCTCACCGCGGCAACCCTCGGTCACCAGGGTGCCCGCACCGTAGATGCCGGTCGGGTGGAACTGCCACATCTCCATGTCCTGCATCGGGAAGCCGGCGCGAAGCGCCATGCCGATGCCGTCGCCGGTGTTGATCAGCGCATTGGTGGTGGAAGCGTAGATGCGACCGGCACCGCCGGTGGCCAGCACAGTAGCCTTGGACTTGACGTGCACGATCTCGCCGGTCTCGATATCCATGGCGATACAGCCCACCACGTCGCCGTTGGCGTTCTTGACCAGATCAACCGCATACCACTCGTTGAGGAAGGTGGTGTCGTTCTTCAAGTTGTTCTGATAAAGGGTGTGGAGCAAGGCGTGACCGGTACGATCCGCCGCGGCACAGGTACGAGACGCCTGGCCGCCGGCGCCGAAGTCCTTGGACTGGCCGCCAAACGGGCGTTGATAAATGCGGCCGTTGTCGAAGCGGGAGAACGGCAGGCCCATGTGCTCGAGCTCAAACACCGCCTTGGGGCCTTCAGAACACATGTACTCGGCAGCATCTTGGTCGGCGATATAATCGCCGCCCTTGACGGTGTCGTACATGTGCCAGCGCCAGTCATCGTCGGGATCGGCGGACGCAATGGCACAGGTGATGCCGCCCTGAGCAGAGACGGTATGAGAGCGTGTGGGGAAAACTTTGGACAGTACGGCGGTCTTCTTGCCGGACTTGGCCAGCTCGAGGGCGGCTCGGAGGCCGGCACCGCCGCCGCCGATAATAATGGCGTCGAAGGAAAGGCTACGCAGGTTGGACATGTATCAAGCTCCCCACAGAATCTGAATGCCCCAGACCAGGAATACAAAGATGGCTAGGATGATGGCGGCTTGGGCGCCGACGCGAATGCCTGTCGGCTTGATATAGTCGGTGGTCACGGTCCACAGGCCAACCCAGGCGTGGGCGGACAGCGACACGAAGGCCAGCAGCGAAAAGATTCGCATCCAGGTCTGTGCGAACAGGCCATTCCAGGTACCCAGACTCCCGCCAGAATGATCAGGACCGCACTTACCACCACGGTGATCTGTGCTTTCTTGTGGCCGCCCTCGAGGGTCACACCGATATCCATATCCATTACCAGGTGCTTGATGCCAGCCACGAAGTGATAGGAAAGCGCCGACAGCAGGCCCCAGGCGATCAGTTTGACCAGAAAGTTGTTGGCCAGCACGTCGCTGACGGCGGCGAAGCCCGCTGGAGATGACAGCGACTTACTGAGGGCCCAGAAGGCAAAAATCAGGCCGACAAACAGGATCACACCGGTGATGCGGTGAGCGATGGAGGTCAGGGCGGGAAGTGGAAACTGTATCGTGGACAGATCCAGATTTACGGGTCGTTTGCTATTCACGGCTCTCTACACACTCTCTATGGCCCACTTGACAACAGGACGGGCAAGGCCCGAGCGGGCGGTGGTTTCGGGAAGTAGCGGCGCTTGCCGTGATGCCGGACAAGACCGCCTGTTCCTGCCAGTCGCGCGGGATGGATTATAGGGACATGGCCTGGCCATGACAAATGAAGCGGTGGCCAACTAGACCATGGTGCAAAGGCCCCCGCTTCTCCAACCGCGCTATCCCCGAGCGACTTGTTTGCTCGTTTGCTCAAGGATGGTGCACAGCGTCAATTATTATACAACACTTCTACCATGCGCAAGGTGCTGCACAGCATGCGGGTCGCCATGGGCTAATTGACAAACGCTGGAACGCTTCTATAGTGGGCGAACATTTTCGCCGGAAATCGCTGGGAACTCGCCAGTGAAATAACGACTTATCGCCCTTACACGAACTCGAGAGGAGGCCTCCATGGCTGACAGGAAAGCGACGCTGACGGTAGACGGTCTGGACAAGACGATCGAACTGCCTGTCTATTCGGGCACCCTGGGGCCGGACGTCGTCGACGTGCGCGGGCTGGGCGCCGAAGGCCTGTTCACCTACGACCCCGGCTTCATGGCCACCTCCTCGTGCCAGTCAGCCATCACTTACATCGATGGCGGCGAGGGCGTATTGCTTCATCGGGGCTACCCGATCGACCAGTTGGCCAAGGAGTCCAACTTCGTCGAGATGTGCTATTTGCTCCTGTTCGGCGAGTTGCCGGACGACAAGCAGTACGCCGATTTCGAATCGCGGGTCCGCAACCACACCATGGTCCATGACCAGATCAACAACTTCTTCAAGGGCTTCCGCCGCGACGCCCATCCGATGTCGATCCTGTGTGGTGTTGTAGGTGGCCTAGCCGCCTTCTACCACGATCACATGGACACCAACATCGAAGAAGATCGCATCATCAGCGCGATCCGCCTGATCGCCAAGATGCCGACCATCGCTGCGATGTCCCACAAGTACAACGTAGGCCAGCCCTTCAACTATCCTCGCAACAACCTGAGCTATGCAGAGAACTTCCTCTACATGATGTTCAGCAACCCTTGCGAGGACTACGTGATCAACCCGGTCTACGCCAAGGCCATGGATCGCATCTTCATGCTTCACGCGGACCACGAGCAGAATGCCTCCACCTCGACGGTTCGACTGGCGGGCTCCACTGGCGCCAACCCCTTTGCATGTATCAGCGCCGGCATTGCGGCTCTCTGGGGCCCGGCCCACGGTGGCGCCAACGAAGCGGTGCTGAAAATGCTCGACGAGATCGGTGACGACTCCGAAGAAAATATTCAGCGCTTCATCGACAGGGCCAAGGACAAGGATGACCCCTTCAAGCTGATGGGCTTTGGCCACCGCGTCTATCGTAACTTCGATCCGCGCGCCAAGGTAATGAAGGAAAGCTGTGACGAAGTGCTGGCAGAACTGGGTATGGCCGACGACCCTCAGCTCAAGATCGCCAAGCGCCTGGAGCAGATCGCCCTTGAGGATGAGTTCTTCATCGAGCGCAAGCTCTATCCCAATGTCGACTTCTATTCCGGCATCATCCTCAAGGCCATGGGCATCCCAACCAACATGTTCACCGTGATCTTTGCCGTGTCCCGCACCATCGGCTGGATCTCGCACTGGAACGAGATGCTCAGCGACAGCTACAAGATTGGCCGTCCCCGTCAGCTATATACCGGGCATACCCAGCGTAGTTATCCGGCCAAGTAATTCGGTCAAGGCGGCTTGGGCCGCATGCGCTACCCTTCAATGCGCTACCTTTCAGAAAGCCGCCTTCGGGCGGTTTTCTGCGTCATGATCTCCTCCACCCCAACCAGAGTGAGCAGTCAGCATGAGCAAAAGCATTTCGACAGTCGCCTTTATCGGCCTTGGCGTGATGGGCTATCCCATGGCCGGTCACCTGGCCCGCGCCGGCCTCACCGTTCGCGTCTTCAATCGTACCGCCGCCAAAGCCAAGGAGTGGGCCGACGAGCACGGCGGCAGCCACCATCCCACGCCTCGGGAGGCCGCCAAAGGGGCCGATCTGGTCCTGATTTGCGTGGGCAATGACGACGACGTTCGTCAGGTCACCAGCGACGACGACGGAGCGCTACACGGGATGACCGAGGGTAGCCTGCTGGTAGACCACACTACGGCATCGGCGGATCTCGCCCTGGAACTCGACGCCGCCTGCCGCGAACGCGGCATTGGCTTTATTGATGCACCGGTCTCCGGTGGCCAACAGGGTGCGGAAAACGGCGCCCTGACCGTCATGTGCGGCGGCAGCGAGGCCGACTTCGCCCGCGCCGAGACCACCCTCGAGCACTTCGCCAAGGCGGTGACCCTGATGGGTCCCGCCGGCAGCGGCCAGCTGACCAAGATGGTCAACCAGATCTGTATCGCCGGACTGGTCCAGGGCCTGGCCGAGGGCCTGCACTTCGCCGAGCAGGCCGGGCTCGATCAGCAGCGCGTGTGCCTGGAGCAGGCTCGTCGCCTTCAGGCCCGCCTGCCAGTCACCGCGCTGGTGGATCAGTTCTACGCCGACGTCCAGGTGATGGGCGGAGGACGCTGGGACACCTCATCGCTGCTGCGTCGACTGCGCGCCGTGGGCCACCTCTGAGCAAAAGGGCGACGCCCGGGCGCCGCCCTCCTATCTTCCTCGGCAGCCTGTACCGGCTGCCGTTTTCAGGTTGACAAACCTCATGCTGTGGACTTCACGCAGCCCCGATTCGTTGTCCACACAATCTGTGGATAAACCTGTTCACAACCACTCGAAAAAGCCGTCAAATCGCCATGAACCGGGGCTTGGGCTTAGATTGATCAATTTTTAACCTTGCCTAAGCTACTGATTTAAATAGACTTTATGAAAAAGCCTGTGATCACGGGCAATTGCAGCTTTCCTGTGCACAGACAGCCGGGCAGAACCCCGCCTAGTGGACAAGTCAAGCAAAATTCACCCTGAAAAAGGGATCATAAGGAGATAAAACTGCGAGAGATAGCCACGCTGGCGGTTGACGCCAGGCGATAAAAAAGGGCACTCGAGAGAGTGCCCTTTTCAGAAAGAGTGGCGTCCCATAGGGGGTTCGAACCCCTGTTACCGCCGTGAAAGGGCGGTGTCCTAGGCCACTAGACGAATGGGACGCAAATGTTTCAAGGACGTAAATGGTGGAGCCTAGCGGGATCGAACCGCTGACCTCGACACTGCCAGTGTCGCGCTCTCCCAGCTGAGCTAAGGCCCCATGCCCTGAAGACGAATCGCATATTACTGATTCGACTCGTCTTCGTCAACACGAAATCACTCGAGTTCGCGGAACTCCTTCTCGAAGCGCTTGGCCTGCTTCTTGGAAACGCCGCCGAGCACCTCGATGGCATGGCGAAGCCGCGCCCGAGTCATATCGGAGCCGAGGATCGCCATGGCGTCCATCACAGAGGTGCTGGCGGTAGAGCCGGTGATGGCGATGAACACGGGAGCCAGAAACTCCTTCATCTTGAGATCGAAGTGGGCAGCCAGCCCCTTCACTTCGACCAGCAGTGACTCCTTGTGCCAAGCCGGCACGACCTCGAAGCGCCACACCAGGAACTGCAGCAGCCGAAGCAGGTCCTCGTGACCCAGCTTGACGGCATCGAAATTCTCTTCGGTGATGCGCGGCAGGCCCGAGAAGAAATGGCCTGCGAGCGGCACAACCTCGGAAAGGGTCTCCACCCGCGGACGCACCTGAGGCAGGATCTCCTTCACGTAGCGCTCGTTGAAGGCCCACTCCATCAGCGCCTTGAGAAAGGCATCGTCGTCGAGCTCCTCGCGGATGTAGAGGCCGTTGAGCCAGGTGAGCTTCTCCAGATCGAACACTGGGCCGCCCAGCGACACGCGCTGGATATCAAAATGAGCCATCATCTCATCGAGGCTGAACTTCTCGCGCTCGTCGGGCATCGACCAGCCCATGCGGCCCAGATAATTGATCACCGCCTGGGGCAGGTAGCCCATGCGCCGATAATAGTTGATCGACGTGGGATTCTTGCGTTTGGAAAGCTTCGATTTGTCTGGGTTGCGCAGCAGTGGCATGTGACAGAGCTCGGGCATCTCCCAGCCGAAATACTCATAAAGCAGCTGGTGCTTGGGCGCCGAGTTGATCCACTCCTCGCCGCGCAGCACGTGAGTGATGCCCATCAGATGGTCATCGACCACATTGGCCAGGTGGTAGGTGGGCATGCCGTCGGACTTGAGCAGAATCTGGGCGTCCACCTGGGCCCAGTCCACCTCGATGGTGCCGCGCAACATGTCATGGATGACGCAGCTGCCCCCCGCAGGTACCGCCATGCGCACCACGTGGGGCCATGCCTCGCGCTCTCGCCGGGCCTGCTCTTCGGCAGGCAGTGCCAGGTCGGCGGGCTTAAGCGCCAGCTGCATGCCGGCATCCTTGCGCGCCTCGCGCAACTCGTCCAGCTCCTCGCTGGTGCGGTAGCACTTGAAGGCGTGCCCCGCCTCGATCAGTTGACGGGCGTACTCGGCGTAGATATCACCGCGCTCGCTCTGGCGGTAGGGGCCGTGTGGCCCCCCCACGTCGGGGCCCTCGTCCCAGTCGAGGCCCAGCCAGCGCAGTGAATCGAGAATCATTTGTTCCGACTCGGGCGTCGAACGTACCCGGTCGGTATCCTCGATGCGCAGGATGAACTGGCCACCGTGCTGACGGGCAAAGCAGAGATTGAACAGAGCAATGTAGGCGGTACCGACGTGGGGATCGCCGGTCGGTGACGGCGCAATACGCGTGCGTACGGTCATGTCGTTACGGTGTCCCGGATCCGATGGTAAAAGAATGGACGCATTATACGCACCTGTCGCCGCCTAGGCAGCCGTCAGGGGGAATCATCCAAGAAGATCGCGGTCAATCTCAGGCCATATGACCCACCAATTTGGAGAGCATCATGCTCACACAACTTCCCGAGGGTTTTACCACGCTGGTGACTGGCACCGGTGGCGGCATCGGTAGTGCAGTGGTGGATACCCTGCTGGCCAGCCCGAGGTCGGGGCGGGTAATCGGCGTCGGCCGGCAGTCAAGACCTCGTCCGAACGATGACCGCTTTGAGGCGCTAAACGCCGACCTCACCACCCCAGAAGGACTCGAGACCCTGGCCTCCTACCTCGATGGAACGAAGTTACACCTGACCTTCAACGCCATCGGCATGCTGCATGACGAGACGCTCGGCATATACCCCGAAAAGCGGCTCGACGACCTCGATGCCGAGGCCTTGGCCCGACTATTCCATGTCAATGCCACGACACCCGCCATGTTGGTCAAGGCCCTGCAGCCAAGCCTCAAGGGCCGACACCCGGCGCTGGTCGCTAGCCTCTCAGCCCGAGTCGGCTCCATCGAGGACAACCGCCTGGGTGGCTGGTACGCCTACCGTGCCAGCAAGGCAGCACACAACATGCTGATGAGAACCGCTGCCATTGAGCTGCGCAGACTAAACCCGAACCTAACCGTTGCCTGCCTGCATCCGGGCACCACCGACACCCCCCTCTCTCGCCCTTTCCAGGCCCGCGTACCCGAGGGCAAGCTATTCACCCCAGCCTTCGTGGCCGAGCAACTACTAAATGTACTTGAGCAGCGTCGCCCCGGAGAAGAAGCCAGCTTCCATGACTGGGCCGGCGAGACAGTGGCTTGGTGATCGGCATAAGCGGTTAATCAACGTTGATGCGCGATATTGCACAGCCACAGTGGATCCCGGATGATCTCCTACGACTTTTTGTAACCTTCAAATAATGCAGCGCACGCGACAACAGGATAGCGAGATGGATTCATTAGGCCCGCGCATCAAGGAGCTCCGGCAGGAAGCCAACCTCAACAAGGCCGCCCTGGCCCGTCGAGTGGGTGTCTCCGATGTGACCATCTCCTACTGGGAGTCCGGTGCCATTCGCCAGATTGGCCATGAACGGCTAATGGCCTTGGCCCAGGCGCTGGATTGCCCGCTGTCGAGGCTTCTAGAGGGTGGCGGCGAGCATCGGCCAACCCCGCTGACTCTGAGACATAAGCTTCCCGAACCCTGGCAGGGCCCTGCCGGCAATCACATCGAAGTGCCCCGGGATCTGCTGCCCGCCTCCCGACGCCAAAAGTGGCATAGAGAGTGCTATTTGTTAACCCCGGCGCCGGGCAATACTTTCGATTTCCTGTCGGATCACGATCTCATCGCCGTAGCTCCAACGGATCGCTTCCGCCAACCGGGCCTGTATCTGGTGGAAGAGGACAGTCAGCTGTGCGTTCGCCGAGTCTCCCGGGGGGAAGACGAAGCCCTGCAGTTCAACAAACAGGATGACAATGCCCCATATCCTGCTGCCCCGGACATCCGAATAGTGGGTATGTTGCTGGCCCGCTGGCAGGCCTCCTCGCTCTGAGGTGGCGCGGGCACCCCGCGCCACTCTTCCCCCGCACTATTTTATCCACGGCACTGCTCAGTATCCGTGCTCACCTAGCGCTATTCGAATCCCCTCACCTCGACGCTATCGTGGGTGCGGCGAGGCTCGTTGCCAATCAGGAAACGTCGAGAGGCGCTCGCAACCTGCCCCAGACCGTGGCGCGAGGTGCTCACCAGCGAACCGCTCAGATGCTCACCCCGCTCACCGATCCGGGCACGAACCCCTTCGGGCTGAACGCTGGCCTCGGAGAGATTGACGGTGATGGCA
>JAIVHL010000109.1 GCA_020201075.1 Halomonas sp.
GACGCACCCTGGGCGCGCTACCTGCGTCTGGTGTTCGACGAGCCCACCGCCGACCCCGAGCAGCACAGCCCTCGTTGGCGAATTCCGGCGGAGCTGCAGGCGATCGAGGCCAGCGATCTGGCGAGCCGCGAGTCCATCCTCGCCTACTGGGGGCTCGACCATACCCGAGGCCCCTATGAAGTCCACCTGCAAGGTGGTGCTGCCGATCTGGAGGGTGGTTCGTTCGAGGCGTTGACCGGTATGGAGACGCTGCCAGCCGGCGAGCGTCTCGGCGAAGGCCGCTTCGAGGAGCCTGGAGAGAGTACGGCATACCGGATTCACCTCGAGGAGGGGAACAATACCCTGGCATTCTTCCTGGCGGAGACGCTGCGGGGAAGGCTGAGCGCGGCACTGACAGACCCCGAGGGCGAGGAGTTGGCGCTTGAGTGGCGCGCCGAACCGGGTGGGCGCCGCGCCGAGGCGGTGGGGCTTGTGCCGGGAAAATACCGGTTGACGCTGGCCGAACCCCCGCGCTCCATCGTCTTTATCTGGGATGGCAGCGGCAGCGTCGGCAGGCACCAGCCGGCCATCTACCAGGCGCTGATGCGCTTCGCCGAAGGGCTTCGCCCCGGCCGCGAGGTGGTCAACCTGATGGCCATGGGGGGCCCCCTGCTGATCGACGGATGGGGCGAGTCCCCGGAGGCAATGGCCATGGCGCTGGGGCACTACGACATGCGCTACTTCGACTCCGATGCCGAGCCCTCGCTGCGCATCGCCAGCCGTGCCTTAGAGCAGCATGACGGTGAGAAGGTCATCTTCCTGATCACCGATGCCGAGCAGGTTGGCCGTGACCTCGGCGCCTGGCAGGCGCTGGCTCGGGTCAAGCCGCGGATCTTCACCATGTCGCTGGGTCACGGTGGCCATCGAGATCCCGATGAGCTGCGCTGGTACCAGGACCTGATGCATGCCTGGGCGCAGGTGGGTGATGGGCACTACGCCTATGCCGCCGGCCGTAACGACATGATTCAGGCCTTCGAGGAGAGCATGCGCAAGCTGCGCCGACCTACCGACTATGCGCTGGCGATGGATCAGAGCTGGCAGGCCCCTCCCGATCCGGGGAGCTTGCGCGTGGTCAGCGGCGAGGTGCCGGTGGTGGGGGCCGGCGTCGTGCAGCTGATCTTCGACGCCTCGGGCTCGATGCTGCAGGCCATGGAGGGAGGACGGCGCATCGAGGTGGCAAGACGCATCGTCACCCAGGTGCTCGATGAGCGTGTCCCGAGGGATATCCCCGTGGCCCTGCGGGCCTTCGGGCATACCGAGCCCCATAGCTGTGCCACCGAACTGCTGGTCGAGCCCACCATCGGCAACCATGACGAGGTACGACAGGTGGTGGATGGCCTCCGTGCCATCAACCTGGCGCGTACCCCGCTGGCGGATTCCCTGGCGGCCGTGCAGCATGATCTGGTCGCGTTTGCCGACCAGCCGCGCCTGGTGGTGATGCTGACCGATGGCGAGGAGACCTGCGATGGCGATGTGGAAGCCGCCGTCGAAAGACTTGTCGAGGAGGGCATCGATGTCAGGCTCAACATCGTCGGTTTCCATATCGATGACCCGGCGTTACAGGGTGACTTTGCCCGCCTGGCCACGCTGGGAGGGGGAGAGTATTTCGACAGCCGCAATGATCGCGAGCTTGTCGAGGGGCTTTCGTCGGCGCTGGCCGCCGAGTGGCGTGTCTTCGATGGTAACGGTGACAGTCTGGCGACGGGGCGCGTGGACGGCGAGCCCGTCACGCTGCCTGTCGGTGAGCATGAGCTAGTGGTTCAGGCGCAGGGGGAGGAGCGCCGACAGAGGATCCAGGTGTCGCCAGGCGAGCATCTCGAGCTTCGCCTGGAGTGAACAACAACCCGAAGAAGGAGCGCATGATGATACTGAAGCAACCCCGTTATTTGATGACCAGTGCCATAATAGCGGCCGGTCTGGGACTCTGTGCTGGCCAGGCCCTGGCCAACGAGATCAGCGGCACCCTGAACGGCGAGCCGCACGAGTGGCATGTTCTGAGCGAAGGCGATATGTCGACCGCCAGTTTTTCCGAGTTCATGCCGGGCATGATCAACGTGACCGTGCAGGGGCATCGCAATGACCGCTACGAAACCCAGGGTACGCTGAGCATCGACTTCATGGTGATGCAGGGACAGCCAGGCGATGCATCGGTGTCTTACTTCCACGAGAGTGGGCTGACCCCGCACTACGGCACCGAGGAGGACGTGCCAATCGAGATCGATACGCTGGAGATCGATGGTGACAGCGGTCGAGCCCGGGGGCGAGTCGTGACATCGCTGGCCTATCTGGAGTCAATGCAGGCGGCATATGACCACGACAACGCCATGGAGGTCGACGTGAGCTTCGATGTGGTCCTGACAAACGACGATTGACGCGCCATCGCGAGCGCTATGCATGCGTTGAGGGAAATAATGGCCGCCGCAAGGCGGCCATTGCGCGTCACGGCCTGAGCCGGTACCCCGTGCGGAAGATTCGCTC
>JAIVHL010000030.1 GCA_020201075.1 Halomonas sp.
TATCCATGCCAAGCCTACTGTTGGTCGGCATGGCTGTCATCCGTTACCCACCCTCGTCACGGGAGCCTTCATGGCCAAGCCAGCCTTCGACACCCTGCGCGCCCTGGCCATCGCCAGCCAGGCAGTGGGTCTCATCCTGATCATCATCCTGGAAACGGTGATGGGCGACGCTGCCCGTTTCTGGCAGGGCTGGACCCTGGCGGCCATGGTCGCCAGCGCGCTATGTATTGCGCTGGTGCGTCTCTATCGCCGCAACAGGGCGCGCAAGGCCCTGGCGCGACGTTTGGACGATGACGACGACGACGCGTGACGCCTCTCGCTGCGCGAGGAAGCCGAGTCTGATCCTGTTGACCCCGCACTGCTGCATCATTACTTCATGGCGTTTCCTCCCTGTTCTCCCTGGGAGGAAGCTTGGAACTGTCTGGACCGCTGGGAAGCGAGAGGAGAGCATGCGATGAACGAACCCGAGACCCGCGACGACAAGGAGGCGAGCCAGGACCAGGAGCTGCGCCAGGCCCGGCGCGAGCGCATCAAGGTCACCGTCGGCCTTTTTCTCGGTCCCTTGGCGGCAGCGCTGCTGCTGTGGGTCGAGGCACCGGCGAGCATCCCCCCTGCGGCCTGGCAGGTGGTGGCGCTGACCGCCTGGATGGCGGTGTGGTGGGTGCTGGAGCCGGTACCTATTGCGGCGACCGCACTGCTGCCGGTGGCGCTGCTGCCGCTGCTCGGCGTGGGGTCGATCCAGTCGGTGGCCGTGCCCTATGCCAATCCGCTGATCTTCCTCTTCCTTGGCGGTTTCATGCTGGCCGAAGCGATACAGCGCTGGGGGCTGCACCGGCGTATCGCCATGCTGGTGCTGCGCATCTCGGGCAGCCGGCCAGATCGTCTGGTGGCTGGCTTCATGCTCGCCACCGCAGCGCTGAGCATGTGGGTCAGCAATACCGCCACCGCGGCGTTGATGGTGCCCATTGGCCTCTCGGTGCTGGCCATGCTCGAGCGCCAGGGCGGCGCGGGGGCGAGCCACAACATGGCGCTCACCCTGCTGCTGGGCATCGCCCTGGCGGCCAACATCGGCGGCATGGGCACCCTGATCGGCACCCCGCCCAACGCCTTGCTGGCCGGCTTCATGGGCGACAGCTATGGGATCGAGATCGGTTTCGCCCAGTGGATGGCGGTGGCTGTGCCGCCCTCGCTGCTGCTGCTGGTACTAGCCTGGTGGCTGTTGACCCGCCTGGTCTACCCGGTGGAGCGTAGCGAGATGCCCGGTGTGTCCGAGATGCTGGCCGATCAGGCCCGCGATCTGGGGCGCATGACACGGCCCGAACAGCGGGTCGCAGCGATCTTTGCCCTGGTGGCTCTGGCCTGGGTCACGCGTCCGTTACTGGAGCGGGCCCTGGGCGTGGAACTCAGCGATGCCGGTATTGCCATCATCGGGGCGCTGCTGCTTTTCGTGGTGCCGGCACGCTGGCGCCAGCGTCAGTTCCTGATGGACTGGGACAGCGCCAAGCATCTGCCCTGGGGCGTGCTGATCATGGTCGGTGGGGGGTTGAGTCTCGGCACTGCCATCGAGGAGAGCGGCCTGGCCGCGGTGGTGGCCGAGGGTCTCGGTGCCTTCGGCAGCTGGCCCACCTGGACCATGGTAGCCATGGTCTCGTTGGCGGTCATGCTGATGAGCCACGTCACCAGCAATACCGCTACCGCGGCGGCGATCCTGCCGCTGACCGCCTCGCTGACCGTCAGCCTGGGGGCCAGCCCGCTGCTGCTGTCAGTGCCCGTGGCCATGGCGGCGAGCTGCGCCTTCATGCTGCCGGTCGCCACCCCGCCCAACGCCGTGGTGTTTGCCAGCGGCAAGCTCAGCGTCGCCGAAATGGTGCGTGCCGGGGCCCTGATCAGCGTCGCGGCCCTGGTGGTGATCACCCTGGTAGTGTTCGCCCTGGCGATGCCGATCCTGGGTTTCGGCTGGGGGGCTTGATCCAGGACATTGCCGATCGGCGGCGAGCGTCTAGGCTGAGAACATAGGGACATCGCATCCCGCTTTCGCGGTCTGCGATTTCACGTCCGACGCTTTCACGTCCTACGCTTTCACCTCCTACAACAAGGATAGTCATCTCATGTTCAAGACCATTCTGGTTCCCATCGACGGCTCCAACCATGCCGAGAAGGCATTGAGCGTTGCCGCTCAGCTGGCCCGCGCTTCTTCCGCGACCCTCCATCTGATGACCGTGGCCGAGTTTCCCCCCGATAATATCGGCCTGTTCACCGGTGGTACCCCTGAGCCCTTCTCCGAGGTCGAGCGCGAGAAGCTTGCCGAAGGTATGAAGCAGGAGGCCCACAAGATCATCGAAAAGGCGCTCGCCGCGGTCGACCTCGACGGCGTCGAGGTCAAGGAAGTCATGCGGCAGGGCCGTCCGGCCGATCTGATCAACAAGGAGGCCGAGAGGCTGGGAGCCGATGTCATCGTCATGGGTAGCCGTGGGATCAGTGACATGCGCGGCATGGTCTTCGGCAGCGTTTCTCACAAGATCAGCCACATCGCCGACTGCACCGTCATCACCGTGACCTGATCCAATCCCCCCTCTATTTTGCATGAACGCATGACGATGGCTGGATGAGGAGCGCAGCGCGTCATGACATGCATCAAGGGGGGGGGTGACGTGGTGCGCTACTCTTCGGCTTTCACCTGGTTGCGACCCCCTTCCTTGGCCCGGTACATGGCCTGATCGGCCCGGGCGACCAGCGTCTTGAGACTGTCCTCGCGGCGCCAGGTGGCCACGCCGATGCTTATGGTCACTCCGCCGAGATTGCCAAGGTCCAGTTCTTCGGCGCTCTGCCTGAGGCGCTCGGCCAGATGCATGCCGCCGACCAGGTCGCAATCGCTGGCCAACACGATGAACTCCTCGCCGCCCCAGCGGCCCAGGTTGTCGGTGGGGCGCAGCTTGTTCTGCAGGACACGGCATAGCGTTACCAGCACCTCGTCGCCGGCCTCGTGGCCGTGGGCATCGTTGAAGTGTTTGAAGTGATCGATGTCGAACAGCAGCAAGGCAAAAGACCTGTCGTGGCGTCCGGAGGCATTGAGCTCGGCATCGATCGCTTGCTCCATCCGGTAGCGGTTCCAGGTGCCGGTCAGGCCGTCGCTGTAGGCCAGGCTCTCGAGCTTCTTATTGAGTTGGGTGATCTCTTGGCTGGAGATCAGAACGGCCAGGTTCTTGGCGAGATCTCCCGCGGCCCGGCACTCGATGGCACGCCAAGGGCGGCTGCGCCCCTTGACCTCGTCCTGCCACTGGGCAAAAGAGCGACGCGGCGTCAGGATCAGCTGCCCGTTTCGAATCATGGGGGTATCCTCGGGCTTGCCGGCCCAGCGCCTGCTGTGCCGCTGCTCGGGGCGAAAGACCATCAGCCAGTTGGTCGACTCGGTGGGCAGGGGCACGGCGAGCAGGCCGCAGAGATCGCCCTCCTGCCAGGGCGCCAGGGGTGTCTCTCCGAGGGCCTGGATATGCCAGGGAGCGTCTCGGCCTTGGTGTCGGCTGAGCCAGTCGGCCATGGCGATCAGATTCTCCTTGGCCGGCAGGGCTCCCGTACCAATGCTTTCCTTCCCGGTGACCAGGGCGATGCCGCTGGCATCCAGCAGCTCGAGCCAGCGTCCGCCTTGGTGCTGGATCAGATCATCCGCTCCAAAGAGGTCCTTCTTCTGGTAGGAGAAGGTCTCGTTGCTCGCATGGATGGCGTAAAGGAGGTCGGTGTCTGCACGCGCCAGCAGTAGTATCATTCGCGGCATGGTGATCTGAACCAGGGCGCACAGCGCATCACGCAGGTCGGCTCCCAGCGGCCTGGGTTCCAGGCCGTGACAGGCCAGCAGCCCCCAGAGCTTCCCCTCCTCGTGCATGGCGATCGACAGCGAAGCGCCGACGCCCATGTTGGTGAGGTACTCCAAGTGTATCGGTGCGACGGCGCGCAGCACCCCCCGCGACATGTCCAGTGGCGACGCCTCGTCAGGGCCACAGGGCGGCACTAAAGGAACCGCCGGTACCGAGGCATCGGGAATGCTGCGCACCCTGTTGAAATCGAAGAGTCGGCGTACCTGGGGAGGAATGTCACTGGCTGGAAAATAGTGATCGAGGTAGCTCTCCGCCACGGGCAGACGGGTCTCGGCGATCACCCGACCGTTCCACTGCTCGTCGAACCGATAGACCATCACCCGCTCGTGGCCGGTCAGCTCTTGTACCCGTTGCGTCAGGGCATCGAAAAGGGCACCGATGTCGTTGATTTTTCCGACTTCGACCAGCCAGTCGTTCACCTTGTCCAAGAGTCGATGCCCATCCGGGCACATCTGGCATTCCATCTCCACGACGAAAGCGTCGCCACTGGGATAGGCCACCACATGGAAGTGGCGACGTTTGCCTTGCATGCCTTGGGCGGTGGCGGTGAGCACAGAGGCAGAGCTGTCCTGCTTCACCAGTTTAGCTTCCAGGAGGTCCATCAACTCGTCGCCGAGTACCTTCCTGGGCTCGTTGACCAGGGCATCCGCCACGCTGATACCCAGGAACTCCTCGATATTGGCACTGACCTGGCGAATCCGGCCCAAGTCGACATCCAGGCTCACCAGGCAACCCATCGGCTGAATGGCCCCGGGGATATGCACCGGTTCACGGGCACAAGCCTCGAGGGCGGCGGCGATCTCGGCATCACTGTAATGGGTGTTGGGCATGCGCGAATTCCAGGCGGTGGGTTCAGGGGTTGGCCATGGGCAGGCGCCAGAGTCGTGTCAGTCGGTGGGCGATAAATCAAATATCCTAGGCGTATCGAGATGCTGTAGGAAGTGTCCAAATGCCTGACGGGCCGCGCGGATAGCCGACTCGGCCTCTTCCATCGGGCAATGGGTGACGGCAAAGTCACAAAAAACCGGCCAGGCCCGCTCGCCATCGGCGTTGTCGAAGAAAGTCAGGGGAGTGCCGTCGCCCAGCGAGGCACGGACCCTCTTGGCGATGATCCTGGCGCCGAGACGTGAGCCTTCCAGGACATACAGCAGACCCACCAGTTCGGCGAGCGTTGCCGGTGGCTCTGGCCCCCGTCCCGGCGCCGCGGGTGACGGCAAGCCGAGACGCGCAAGGTCTGACTCGAGCGCCTCGATTCTGGAAGAGAAAGGATACGCCATGGCCAAATGGCGGGTAGTCTTTCGGCAAGTCCTTCCAATCCCTGCTGCGCCGGATGCATGGCGCTCAACGTCTCGGCATAGTCGTCGCGGTCGAGCCCTGGCCGAACCAGTCGCACCAGCATCGGGTGGTTGTCCAGGCCATGGTGGTGGGCGCGGGTATGGCGTCGAAGGCTATCGAGGAGTGGCGAGCGGGATTTGATCACGCAGAAGGTTGCCTCCAAGGTTGTCGTGCCTCACGGGTCAGCGGGGCATTCACAGCATGGCGTGTCTCATCGGCTTCGGGAAGAGTGAATCCTCTTTGCGGCACCACGAATTTCAGCAAAAACGGTTATATTGAAAGGGATTAAGGTGACGCCACGGCCCGCGGGACCCAAGATTGTCTCACTCGTGAATGACAATGCGCCATTTTTCGCAGAACAAAACAGGTTCTCGATGGAGCCGTTATGCCAGCATTTGAAGACAGGGTGTTCCGTCAGGCCATAGACCAGGCGTACAACGCCGTCCTCGTCACGACCGGCGAGCTGGACCTGCCGGGCCCGAAGATCGTATACGTCAACCCGGCCCTTTGCGCACAGACTGGGTATACGGCGGCAGAGCTGATCGGCCAGACGCCCCGAATCCTGCAAGGTCCTGATACAGACCCGGCCGTGCTGCAACATCTGCGTGCAACCATCGCGGACGGCGGCTTTTTCGAGGGGCAGACGGTCAACTACCGCAAGGACGGCACGCCGTATCTGGTGCACTGGAACATCAGTCCCATATTTGACGAGCGGGAACAGATCACGCACTACGTCTCGGTGCAAAGTGACATCACCGAACGCGAGCGGTTCGAGCGATTTAACCAGCAGCTGATGGCCAGCCTCGGCGAGGGCGTGTTCGGTGTCGACCATCACGGCCGCCTGACCTTGATCAACAAGGCGGCGATGGATCTGCTGGGATACACCAACGAGCAGGCGCTGCTGGGTACCAACGCGCATGAACTGATGCATGCACGCTATCCGGATGACCGGCACTACCCGGAGATCGAGTGCCCGATCACTCATGTGATGCAGACCGAAACGCCGTTGGAGGCCTGGCGAGACACGTTTTTTCGCGCCGATGGCCAGCCGTTATCCGTCGAGACTTACGCCACGCCACTCTACGATGCCTTCAACGAAACGGAGGGCGTAGTGGTGGTCTTCCGGGATGTGTCCCAACAGCTGTCCCTGGAGGCACAGCTCGAACACGCGGCCCATCACGATCGTCTTACCGGCGCGTTCAATCGGCACTTCTTCGACGGCCTGGTCGAAAAGGAACTCGCCCGCAGCGCTCGGCGCGGCGAACCGCTATCGATTCTGATTCTGGATATTGATCACTTCAAGCGAGTCAACGACGACCACGGCCACGTGGTGGGAGATGACGTCCTCAAGGAACTGGTCAAGCATATTTCCGAGCGCGTGCGCGAGAGCGACGTTCTGACCCGTTGGGGCGGTGAGGAATTTGCCCTGCTGCTGCCCGACACCTCGCTGGAGGGTGCAAGGCAGCTGGCCGAGACGCTGCGCGCTAGCGTGGAAGCCGCCCGCTTCGGCGAGGGGCTGCCGAACCTGACCATCAGCATTGGCGGCGCGCAGCTAGATGCCAGCGAGACCCCCAAGGCGGGTTTCAGGCGGGCGGACTCAGCGCTTTACAAAGCCAAGGAATCGGGCAGGAACCGCGTGTGCATGGCGAACAGCCGCTAAACACGCGGGACTCGGCCCGGCGATCGACGCGGTGCTGACCGTGTCCGACATTACAGTTGTGCAAGACGATCAAGTCACCTGGAAATTGCTCCAGAAAAGTGCCCGAGACGCGATGAAATATGTCAGAAGCGAATAACAATAACGTCGAGGAATCCCGAAGGGATTCCGCCTGGGAGCCCTTGGCGCTTCTCGATGCAAGCGAGGACCTGTTCGCCGTTGCCGATGCGAATTACCGCTACCTGTGGGCAAACGAGGCATATTGCCGAAGCCGGGGGAAGACGCTTGCCGAGCTGGTCGGGCGCAAGATCTCGGAGGTGATCGGTCCACACGAATTTGAAAAGGTCATGCAGCCTTACCTCGATCTTTGCTTTCAGGGCACGCCTCAGCGCTTCGAGGCGGAACGTCACGTAGATGGTCTGGGGTGGCGGAAATTGCTTGTGCGCTATTTCCCCATTCAGGTTCGCGATGGCGCCGTGCTTATCGGCGGCGCGGTGATCACGGATATCACCGAGGCTCGCCAATCCGAAGAACGCTTGGCCAGCCAGTCGCGATTGCTGCAAATGGCTGGCCTTGTCGCCCGCTTCGGCGGGTGGGCCATCGATCTGGTGAACGATTCATCACATTGGTCGGACGTGGTCGCTGACATCCATGGCATGCCGCGCGGTTACTCTCCATCGCTCGACCAGGCTCTCGACTTTTACCTACCCGAGCATCGCGACCGTATCAGGGAGGCTGTCAATGCCTGCGCCGAGCACGGCACTGCCTTCGATGAGAAACTGGCGATCCGCAGTGCCGACGGACGCGAGGTCTGGGTGCGTGCCATCGGTGAGCCCGTCCTGGACCTTGCGGGCCGTATTGTGTCAATTCAGGGGGCTCTTCAGGACATAACGGCACAGCATGCCCGCGAGAAAGCCTTGAACTGGCAAGCACAGATCATTCGTCAAAGCCCGGCCCCCATGATGGTCACGGACCTCGAAGGCCGGATCGAATACGTGAATGCCGCGTTTGAGAAAAGCTCCGGATACACATCCAGCGAGTTGCTTGGGCAGACACCGGTGCGTATTCGTAGCGACAATACGCCACAGAGCGTCTATCGCGATTTGTGGGCAACCATTAGCGCTGGAAAGGTCTGGACCGGAGAGCTTCAGAATCGGCGCAAGGATGGCTCCCTCTACTGGGAAAAAGAGGTCATAACCCCCATTGCGGATAAGAAGGGGCGGGTCATCCATTACGCGGCTATCAAGGAAGACATTACGTCGCTGAAAGAGGCCGAGCAGGAACTCAGCCGAATGGCCTTTGAGGACCCGCTCACCGGGCTCTATTCACGCAACGGCTTCGCCAGACACCTCGATCGCTGGATCGAAAAGCATGGATGGTCGTCCTTTGGTGCCGTGGTGATGGTCGACATCATGGGTCTGCGAGATATCAACGATGCCGTTGGTTACGAGGGTGGTGACCGACTGCTGGTTGAGTTTGGCCAGAGATTGGTCGCCCAAGCCGGTGAGCACGGTTGCGTTGGGCGCATTGGCGGTGACGAATTCGTGCTGTTTCTGTCGCCGGCGTCAGATGAGGTTTTGCAGGACTGCTTGGCTCAATTGGCCGAGTCATTGTCCGCCCCGTTCGAGATTGACGGGCTGGTCTTTGAAATATCGAGCCGGCTCGGTTTCAGTCGCTTGGCCGAGCAACAACGTTCGATTGAGGATCTGCTGCGAGAAGCCGAACGTGCGCTTTTTCAGCATCGCGAGCAACCTTCCGAGCCCTGGGTGGCCCACTCCCGGGCTCTGGAGGACGAGATCCGCCAGCGTGTCGAGTTGACCCGCGAGTTGCGTGTCGCCCTGGAAAATGAGCAGTTCGAGCTGCACTTCCAGCCCAAGGTCGATCTCGCTAGCGGTAAGCTGGTCGCTTGCGAGGCCTTGCTGCGCTGGAACCACCCTGAACGGGGAATGGTGTCGCCCGGGACGTTCATCCCCACTGCCGAGAAAAGCCAATTGATCGCGCCCATTGGTGACTGGGCGCTGCGTCGGGCCTGCCAGCACTTGCGCGAATGGCGTGATGCCGGACTCGAGCCCGTGCGGGTGGCCGTGAATGTGTCGGTCATCCAGTTTCAGACAGGCGATTTCGCTAGTCGCGTACGCACCGTCCTCGAGGAGTGCGGGGTCGCGCCACACGAACTCGCGTTGGAAATTACCGAAAGCGTATTTGAGCGGGAAGCCGATCTGTTACTGAGCCAGATGTTAAGGCTGCGTGAGATGGGTGTGTGGCTTTCCCTCGACGACTTTGGCACCGGCTATTCATCGCTGTTGTATCTGCAACGT
>JAIVHL010000001.1:0-25380 GCA_020201075.1 Halomonas sp.
ACACTGCGCACCTGGCCGGTCAGGGTGTCGACGATGGGCTGGTAGTGCAGCTCGAACTGCTGCTCGTCAAGCGCCTGCTGAATCTCGCGGCGAAGCATTACCAGCTCACCGGGTGCTACGTCGGACCTCAGTTCGCCATACCATTGCCAGGTGTTGCGTCCCTGCAGCTTCGCCCCCTGCATGGCAATCTCCCCATACCGGAGCATATCGGACGCCTGCTTGACGGGCTCGCCGCTCGAGGCGATCCCGATACTGGCACTGATATGCAACCACTGATCGTCGATCTTGAAAGGCCTACTCACGGCATGGAGAACCCCCTCGGCCATGCGTATCGCCGAACCCTCATCGTCGATGCCTGGGATCATAAGAGCGAATTCATCACCATCCAGACGCGCCAGGGTCTCGCCCGGCTCGATCAAGGTCTTCAATCGCTCGGCAGTCGCCGTCAGCAGCTTGTCTGCGACCTCATGGCCCAGGCCACTATTGATGGTCTTGAAATCATCCAGATTGATATAGAACAGCGCCAGGAGTTTCTCACTCTGCAGGCTGACCTGATAATCATAGGCAAGACGCGAGATGAACAGCTCCCGATTGGGCAGCCCGGTGAGCAGGTCATGGGTGCTGTGGTGTGCAAGCTGCTGCTCGTTGCGGTGCTGCCGGGTGATATCGTCCTGGACGCCGACGTAATGGGTGCACCGCTGCTCGTCATCGAAGACGGGTGCCAGCGTGAGATAATTCAAGAACTCCGTGCCGTCCTTGCGGTAATTGAGCAGCGTCAGGCGGACCTCCTCCTGCCGTTCAATGGCATCGCGGATCACCTGCGCAGCCTCGGGATCGGTCTTGGGCCCTTGCAGGAATCGACAGTTATACCCCAGCACCTCATCGGGCCCATAACCGGTGATCTCCAGAAACGCCGGGTTGACATAGACAATCGGCATGTCGGGTTGGAGAGCATCCGCGATCAGCACGCCGTTGCGACTCGCTTCGAGACTGCGCTTCTTCACGCGCAAATCGGTCTGCTGCTGCTTGTGCAGGGTGATGTCCCGACAGATGCCATACACCCCGACCACCTCGGCCTCCACGACGATCGGCACATGGCTGATCTCCAACGAGTAGAGCTTGCCCGAAGGCTGGCTGCCTAGATTCTCGTGGTGCTGCACCTCTCCCACTGCTGCGGCGCGAAAGCAGGCGAGAGAATATTCCCTGGCTTGTTCGTGGATGATTTCGGAGAAGGGGCGGCCCAGCAGTTGGGCCTCTGAATAGCCCGAGATCGCCTCCAAGGCCTCGTTGCAGCGCAGGAAATTACCTTCAAGGTCGAGTTCGCAGACGCCGTCGGGATGGTGGGTGAACAGTGGTTGGTAGCGTTGTTCGATGGCGGGGTGCTGCTGGCTGCCGGTCATGACAACTCCTTTTGCCATAAGGGTCTTGACATGATTGGGTGAACGCATAGGAGCGAAAGGCTTGACGATCACTCTGTTATGGTGGCGGAGTTTTAGCGTATTAGCGAGTAAGTTGTTCTGTACTCGCTGCAGGTGCTGGTCATCCATCTTCATGGCCACCTCCACAAGCGGTAGCAGAGGCGTCTTGAAAAGATCGATTACCACACTTCGCCCTCATTCAGCGGCCTCTCCTAACCCTTAACCCTAGTCCATGCCCGAGGACACTTCCCTGTTATCGGTGAGCGGGTCGTACTTCGCGCCACCCTCGCCGCGTGACGTTCCTTCTCTGGCCTTCATTCCTGGCCTGACACCGGCGACTGCACTTATGCCCACCTCTGTAACGTCGGTTTATCCTGAGTTCATCGCCTTCTTCTCGACGACCCGCGGATGCTACAAGCTATCTATCGACACTCCCCCAGCTTTACTCGCCGCTACGTCCGCTCGGCGTTGGTGATGCCCACGATTGAGCACCGTTACCTCCACAGCGGACGATTGTCCGCTGCGGTATCTTGTGAAAGGTGGTCGCAGAAGACAGCGAATCCATGCCGACGGTGTCACCGGTGGAAATTCTCAGGCGATTGATTTATTGACAAAAGCCCGTAGCAAGCGCGGCCTGTTATTGTCGAAAAACGGATTCAAAATCCGCCGGGGGCAACCCCTTGCCGGAGGGCGTTGAGTGGCAGGGGCTCGAAGCGTCTGGCGTAGCGGGGTATGGTGCTCACTCACACGCATCGAGGAGCCATCATGAGCGAAGAAAACGTCTACGTTCCGCCCCGGATCTGGCAGTGGGAGCAGCCTAGCGGCGGTGCCTTTGCCAGTATTAACCGTCCCATTTCCGGGCCGACCCACGACGCGGCGCTGCCGGTGGGCAAGCATCCGCTGCAGCTCTATTCCATGGGAACGCCCAACGGCGTCAAGGTCACCGTGATGCTGGAGGAGCTGCTGGCGCTGGGCCACAGCGGTGCCGAGTATGATGCCTGGCTGATCCGCATCACCGAGGGCGACCAGTTCGGCAGTGGCTTCGTCGAGGCAAACCCCAACTCCAAGATCCCCGCGCTGATGGATCACGCCACCTCGCCACCCACGCGGGTATTCGAATCGGGGGCGATCCTGCTTTATCTAGCGGAAAAGTTTGGTGAGTTGCTGCCAAGCGACCACGCTGAGCGCACCGAGACTCTTAATTGGCTGTTCTGGCAGATGGGTAGCGCTCCGTATTTGGGCGGCGGATTCGGGCATTTCTATGCCTATGCGCCACAAAAGCTTGAATACCCCATCGATCGCTTCGCCATGGAGGTCAAGCGTCAGCTGGATGTGCTGGACCGCCGGCTAGCCGAAAGCCGCTATCTTGGAGGGGAGGAGTACACCCTTGCCGATATCGCCAACTGGGCCTGGTATGGTCAACTGGCGCTGAGCCGGCTGTATGACGCGGGGGAGTTTCTTCAGGTGCAGGAGTATCACAACGTGCAGCGCTGGGCGGCTGAGATCGATGCTCGCCCTGAGGTTCAGCGCGGGCGCATGGTCAACCGTACTTTCGGGGAGCCGGACATGCAGCTGCATGAGCGCCATGACGCGAGTGACTTCGAGACGCGGACTCAGGACAAGATCGATCCCGCCAAAACGGAATAGATGGCGCTTAGTTGATGGCGGTGATGATCACCGGGGCCACGCCTCGGTTGAGAATGCCTAGCTCACGGGCGGCTCGCTTGGAAAGATCAATGATGCGCCCCTTCACGAAAGGCCCGCGATCGTTGATCACGACGGTTACCTCGCGACCGGTGTCCGGCCGGGTTACCACCACCTCGGTGCCGAAGGGCAGCTTGGGGTGGGCGGCGGTCAGCTGATTCTGGTCGAAGGGTTCGCCGCTGGCCGTGGTTCTGCCATGAAACTTATCGTGATAGAAGGAGGCAATCCCTTTCTGGGGCTTGGCCTCATTGGCCATGACAGCCTGGGTACCGAGAATCATTGCGCCTGACAGGCAGCCGGCAAGAAATAACTTCGATAGGGTTCCCATAGGGTTACCTCACGGTTTTCATAATGCGATTCATGCATGTTGCGATGCAACAGGATTTTACTCTTTCGTATGTTACCCGGACGTTGACCCTACGGCAACCCCTGGCTGACGATCGACGAAGATCGGTGCAAGATGACGATAATTCTCTAATGGAGCATGGCCGGCACCGCGATGAGACCATGCGAGTCAGCGATACTCATCCCTTTACCGTTAAACAAGAGCCTTCGATAACGCCGTTGGCTCCGTAGCGCCAAGGGCGATTTTGCAGGCCATGGCCCACCGGCAGGCCGTGGTAGAGCTGCACTCCCAGGGGGGCCAGGGTCTCGGCGATGATCGCCTCCAGCGGCGTGTCATCGAAGGCGCGACACCCCTCGAAGGTGCCCAGGCAGATGGCACCGGCCTCGTCCAGGGCGCCGGCCTCGACCAGCTGCCAGAGGGCGCGCTCCAGGCGGTAGTAGGGCTCGCCGATATCTTCGAGGATCACCAGGGCGCCAGGCGGTGCCCGAAAGGCCAGTGGGGTGCCGACCAGGCTGGCCAGGGTGACAAGATTCCCGCCCGCCAGCGGCCCCTCCTGTCGCCCCGGGTCTGCGCCCCAGGGAGCCAGGGGATAATCGAGGCGTGTTGGGCCGCGGATCAGGGCGAGGGTGTCATCGAACTGGGCGCGAACGATGGTGCTCTCCTCCGAGGAGGGCTCGAGCAGCTGTCCGGCGGCCTTGACCACCGGGCCGTGGATCGCTGGCAGCCCGCGCAGATGGTACTGGTGAAGTAGCGCGGTGAGATCGGAGTAGCCGATCAGCGGCTTGGGGCGGTGGGCCAGTCTCGCCCAGTCGATATGCTCTGCTAACTGTGCACAGCCGAAGCCGCCGCGCACTGCCCACACCGCCTGGGTGTCGGGATCCTCGTGGGCAGCATGAAGCTGGGCCAGGCGCCATTCCCGATCGCCCGCCAGATAGCGGGTCCGTCGCTGCAGCAGCGCAGGCCGGCGCACCTCGACTCCCAGAGACTCGAGTCCTCGCACGCCCTGCTCGATAACGTCTTCCGGAGTGAAGGAGGAGGGGGTAATCAGGCTGATGGCGAGCGGCATGGCGTCACGATCCTGTGGCGAGCGAAGGTTTCAAGGATGGCATGCCGCGCCTCGGCGCGCATCCGGCGGGGCATTAACGAAAACGCCCCGTCCGGCAAGCCGGGCGGGGCGTGGGATGGCACGCGGCTAAGACGGCGCGTGTCAGTGCCGCTGGTATGCCTCTTCCGCAAACAGCTCGGCTTTGGCATTGCGCATGACGTCCTCGCAGGCGGCCTGTTGGGCCAACTGGGTAAGCAGGTTCTGTGTCACGGCAAAGCCCTTGCCCATGCAGGTATCGATCTCGTCCCGGCTTACGGCAGGAGAGACGTCGCAGTCGATCTTCAGGGTCCTGCCACCGCCGTCGAGCCGGTTGGCAAACGCTCTCAGCTGCCAGGCAATTCGCTCTTTCCAGCTGGCTGATTCATTCGCGCCTTCGTTTACGCTAAACGTGCACCGCCATTCAGGTTTGTAGACCTTCATGTGAACCTCCGTGCTGGCTTGGAATGAATGATCGATCGTGTATTCTGCTCCGTACTGAGGGGTATTGCGCCTTCAGCATACCGGTTTCGCCCCGCCACTGCAGTTATTGCGCAGTGATTGTGCAGTGACGTTGCGTCCCCACTGTCAGGAGAGTGTCCATGGCAAGTATCTTCAGTCGTATCATGCAGGGAGAGATCCCGGGCCATTTCGTCCATGAAGACGATCAGTGCGTGGTCATCATGACCATTCAGCCGATGAAGCCCGGGCATGTGCTGGTGATTCCCCGCGACGAGATCGACCACTGGGATGACCTTCCCGAGCCTCTCTACGTTCACCTGATGGGCGTCTCTCGGTGGATGGCCAAAGCGATCAAGCGCGCCTTCCCCTGCAAGCGGGTAGGAATGCTGGTGGTAGGGCTGGAGGTGCCCCATGTGCATATCCATCTGACGCCGCTCGATACGATGGAGGATATTCGGTTATTGGGTCTGGAAATGGCACCTGCCGAGGAGTTGGCCTTTGCTGCCGAGAAGATTCGCGCAGTCCTGAACTGAGCGCGTCGGCGTATGCCGGCAGCGTCGAGATACGCAAGCGGGAGGCGGGAGGCGGGATGAGAGGATGCGACGAGAACCAACGGGCAGTCCGGACAGGGCGCCTGCTGCTGGCGGCTTTGCTGAGCCTGCTGGTCAGCGGCTGCGCGATGATGGCGCCGTCGCCCCCGCAGGATCAGAGCAACATCTGCGAGATCTTCCGCGAACAGCCGAAGTGGTATGACTACGCCCGGGCATCGGAGCAGGCGTGGGGCACGCCTATCGCCACCCAATTGGCTTTCATCCAGCAGGAATCTTCCTTTCAGAGCCACGTGCGCCCTCCGCGCAAAAGGTACCTGGGATTCATCCCGGGGCCGAGGCCCTCCTCGGCGCGGGGCTACGCCCAGGCGCTGGATCCGGTGTGGGGAGAGTATCGGGACGATGCGGGCAGTACGCTTGCCCGGCGCAGTCACATGAAACACGCCACCGATTTCATCGGCTGGTACAACGAGCGCACCCGCCGTCAGACGGGCATTTCCCTGCACAACCCTGAGCATCTCTACCTGGCCTATCACGAAGGGGCCGGCGGCTATCAGCGCGGAACCTGGCGCAGCAAGCCCGCCGTGCAGAGGGCGGCCAGCCAGGTGGCAGCCCGTTCCAGCCGCTACCAGTCCCAGCTATCCGCCTGCGAGGCCGAGTTCCAGTGCCGGCGCTTCTATCAGTTCAGGCCCTTCTGCGGGTCCTGATGGCTCGGCAGGATCTCACGGCCCCCGGCGGCACATCGCTGGACGCCGATGATTCAGGGCGCCGGGGAGGTCGTCTCGTTGGCGGCCAGCGCCACGCCGATCACGTCACGATAGTTGCGGATGCGCTGCACGAAGTGCACCGGCTCGTAGCCGCGCGCGTAGCCGTAGCGAGTGCGGGGGTAGTAGCGCTTGTCCGCCTTCAGCGGTAGAACCTCCTGCATGTCCTCCCAGGAGTCCGGGTTTTTGCCGAGTTCCCGGGCCAGTTCCCGGGCGTCCAGTACGTGGCCGCGACCGATGTTGTAGCTCGCCAGGGCCAGGAAGGTGCGGTCGGGCTCGGGGATCTCCTCGGGCAGCCGCTGGTGGCGGTCGGCCAGGTAGCGCGCCCCGGCGTCGATCGCCTGGGTCGGGTCAAGGCGGTCCGATACCCCCAGTGACGAGGCGGTGTTACGGGTCAGCATCATGATGCCGCGTACGCCGGTGGGTGAGACCGCCTGGGGGTTCCAGTGGGACTCCTGGTAGGACAGCGCGGCCAGCAGGTCCGCGGGGATGCCGGTGGAGCGCTCTGCCATGAGGAAGAGCTCCAGAAAGTCGGGCAGTCGCTCGTCGATGCGCTGGTTGAGCGCCCGCAGGTCGACGAAATCGAACTCGTCGATGTAGCCATAGTAGCTGTTCTCCACGTCCGCGATAGTCGCTTCTGCCTCGGCGGTGCTGCGCCACTCATGGGTCTGCTCGGCCAGGGCGCTCTGGTCGGCGGCCAGGTACCAGCCCAGCCAATCGCCGCTGGTCAGGTTCAGCGCAACCTCCAGAGAGGGGTAGTGGCGTCGTACCACCTGCACGATGTTGGAATCGGCCAGGGTGCAGTCGAGTTCCTGATCGGCCACGGCGGTCAGCAGCATCTCGGTGGTGCGCGGGTCTTCCTCGAAGGTGATGCCGCTGTGGTCGTTGACCAGCGAGGCGAGTTTATCGGCATAGCTCGAGTCCGCTGTGACGCGAATCTCCACCTCGGCCATCTGCTCCACGCTGCGCGGCATCGGACGCGATTCCCGGTGGCAGATCAGCTGTTCGACAATGGCGGTGTGCGCTGGCCCCGGCAGAAAGCGCTCGTTGCGGGAAGGCAGGTGGGTCAGGCCGGCGGCGGCCATGTGGACGTCTCCCTCCTCCAGAGCCTTGAGCACCTCGGCGACGGCATCATGCACCACCCATTCGACCTGCCAGCCCCGCGACTCGGCGAAGTGGCTCACCAGGTCGTGCTCGGGGCCAGTGGGGGCCTCGTCACGATCCAGGTACCAGGTGGTGGCCGCATTGCGGGTAGCGACCTTCAGGATGCCGCTCTCCTCGGGCGTGGCAAGACGCGGGGCCTCCTGAGCGCAACCGGCGAGCATAAGTCCGGCCAGACCTATAGTGGAGAGCAGCGTGGTCAGGGTTGTTTTGGCGTATCGCATGGGCAAGGTCGAGACTCCTGCGGGCTTGTCACTCCAACTCTATCAGCTCGATGGCAGTGCGCTTCAACGCATGCCATCGGCCTGTATCGCCATGATGATGGTCAGCTGATCCCGCAGTTCGTCGGCCACCGGCTCGGCCTGGGCCAGGATCTCGTGGATGCGGTTGAAGTGCAGCAGGCGTACACCCTCGGCCTCGGGTTTGAGATAGAGGTGCGGGCGCCGGTGTGCCAGCGCCTGGCGGATCAGCGACTGCTGCATGATGCTGAAGGTCTTGAACAGCAGATCGGTGATGCCGGGTTCGGACTCTGGCTCCGGGTGGCGGCTGCCCGAGACATCGACTGCGATCACCAGGTCCATGTCATCGAGCAGCAGATCATAGGGCAGGGGGTTGGAGGTGCCGCCGTCGATTAGCAGCTGATCGTCACGATGCACCGGCGAGAACAGCCCCGGCACTGCCATGCTGGCCTCGATGGCGGGGAAGAGTTGACCGGTGTCGGTCTCCACGCTGTTGCCGGTCCAGTAGTCGGTGGCCACCACCGTCAGCGGGATTCGGAGCTCGTCGAAGCGGCTCACCTCGGTATGGCCGGCAAGGAAGCTCATGAAGCCGCCGGAATTCAGCAGCCCGCCATTGCTTAAGTCGATCTGCAGCAGGTCGACCAGCCCCAACTCCGTGCCGGCAAGGCCCGAAAGAGCATCCAGCGCAGAGCCGGCGACGTCGTCGAAGATATTCAGGATCTCATCGGCGGATAGCCCCGCCGCGTAGAGCCCGCCGATCACCGCGCCAATGCTGGTGCCGACGATGCGATCGGGCACGATCTCGAGCTCGTCGAAGACCTGCAGCATGGCGATATGAGCCAGGCCATTTGCTCCGCCGGAACCGAGTGCCAGACCGATGGTGGGGAGCGGCGGTTCCTCGGCCGGCAGTGGCATGGGCAGCAGCAGAGCCAACAGCACAGCCAGAAACACAGTCGGCAACCGGGCAAAGCGGAGCAGCCGGCCCATCAGACTCGGCTGTCTTATACATGATCGAGGGGGTGCTTCCATGGTGATCTCCAGCGAGGGGGCGCAAGCCCGCTATCTTGCGCCCCCGGAGACCCGGGGTGCCAGTGCCGCCAGCCTTGGCGTCAGTCGCCCGGCCCACACTCCATGCAGCGTTCGGTGATCGCCGGGCCCAACTGTAGGCTGGCGTTGAGATCGCGCAGGCCGCTGCGCAGGCCTTCCTCCAGCACCGGGTGGTACCAGGGCATGGAAAGCATTTCGCTGACGCTGAGTTTCTGCTCCAGGGCCCAGGACAGCAGGTGTGCCATATGCTCCATCCGCGGGCCGAACAGCTCGGCGCCGAGGAACTGACCGGAGCCGTGCTCGGCGTAGAGCCGCACCAGGCCGCGGTTCTGACGCATCACTACGGCGCGTCCCTGGTCCTCGAAGGAAGCCTCGCCGACGGCCAGGCAGTCGCAGCCGCCCAGACGCTTCTCCAACTCGGCATAACCGTCACCCACGGTGGCCATCTGGGGGTCGGTGAAAACAATGGCAAGCGGCACATTGCGCTGTCCGGCGCGCAGCTCGGGGAAGCGCCCGGCGTTGTCGCCGGCGATGCGCCCCTCGCTGGTGGCCTCGTGCAGCAGCGGCAGCTCCTGGTTGGCGTCCCCGGCGATGAACACATGGCCGGGACCGTCGTCGGCGTTGCGACACTGCAGGGTGAAGCGGTTGAAGCGCGGCACGCCCTTGTCATCCAGCGCCAGGCCCGATTGCTCCAGGCCCAACCGGTCGACGTTGGGGCGCCTGCCGGTGGCGGCCAGCAGGTAGTCGAATCGTTCGGTGAGCGTCTCACCCGTATCGCGCTCGACGAAGGTAATCACCACGGCGTCCCCGTCGCGGTTGATATGTTCCACCTTGGCATCCGGGTCGACGTAGAACTCCTCGTTGAAGGTGGCCTCGGCGCTGTCGCGCACGGCCGCGTCCTTGAAGGGCCCCAGGGCGCCGCCTACGCCGAAGACTCGCAGCCGCACGCCCAGGCGATGCAAGGCCTGGCCTAGCTCAAGGCCGATCACCCCGGGGCCGAACACCGCGACCGATTCGGGCAGCTCGTCCCACTCGAAGACGTCGTCGTTGGTCACCAGCCGGTCGCCGGCAGGTTCGAACATGTCGGGCCAGACGGGGCGGGAGCCGGTGGCGATGACCACGGTGCGGGCGGTCAATCGCGTGTGGTCGCCGACGATCAGGGTATGCGGGTCCTCGAAGCGGGCGTGACCTGTGATGCGGTCTTCCTCGGGGATGCGCTGCATTGACTTGAGCACCCTGCCCACGAAACCGTCGCGTTCCTGTTTGACCCGCGCCATTACTTCGGCGCCATCCACCTCGACTCCGCTTACCTTGATGCCGAAGCCGCCAGCGTCGCGGGCCTGGTGGGCGGCCTCGGCGGCGGCGATCAGCAGCTTGGAGGGCATGCAGCCCACCCGAGCACAGGTGGTGCCGTACTCACCCCCCTCGATCAGTACCACGCTGTCGCTGTGCTTGCGGGCGGCGTGCCAGGCACTCAGGCCAGCGCTGCCGGCGCCGATGATGGCGATATCGACCTCACGTTGCTGCATCAGGCTCTCCTCTCTGCGGGATCATTTCGTCTCGGTGCATCCACTATGGCACACGGTTGGGTTGTGCCGTGGATACGCAACGGTGGCGTCTTGACGCAGGATATGGCGGGTCGGGTTCAAGCGGCAAGGCGCAGGCCAAAGCCGATCAGCAGTGAGCCGAAGGTCCATCGCTGCAGCCTTGCTTTCAGAGGGCTCCCCGAGAACCAGCGCTGCAGGGCGGCGCCCAGGGTGGCGTAACCGGCATCGAACAGCAGACCCATGGCTACCAGCAGGGTCCCGAGCAGGGCGAACTGCAGCAGCACGGGTCCCTGGGCGGGATCGACGAACTGCGGCAGCAGCACCGAGCAGAACAGCAGCGACTTGGGGTTGAGCAGGTTGGTGAGAAGTCCTCGGCGCCAGGCCAGGCGGTGGCTTGTCGATAGTGGCACCTCTCGGCCCGGGGCGTCTGGTGTTCGCCCTGGGGGGGTGCGCAGCAACTGCAGGCCGATCCAGCTCAGGTAGGCGGCGCCCGCGTAGCGCACGGCGTCGAAAGTCCAGGGGGCGGTGACGAACAAGGTGGCTAGCCCCAAGGCCGCCAGGGCCACATGCAGCCCTCTTGCCACGGCAAGGCCGACGGCGGTGGCCAGCGCCCTGGAGCGCCCGTGCAGGCTGCCGGTCTGCAGCAACAGCAGCATGTCTGGGCCTGGCAGCAGGTAGACCGCGGCCAGGGCCGCCATAAATAGCCAGAGCTCCATGGGGATGCCTCCTGCCGTGGAAAGGCGTGTAAGAGATAACGCGTTAATCGCAGCATCATTCTAGCGCCGCTATCACGGGCAGGTCCTTGCGAAATCGGCCAATAGAAAGGGTATAGTTGGCATGTTATGCCAATTTATCATCTCAAGTAGGTGCCTCATGCCAACGAGACGGCTCGATGTCATCGATCGCCGCATTCTTGCCGCTCTGCAACGCGACGCCCGGCTGACCAACGTCCAACTGGCCGAGGAGGTGAATCTATCGCCGTCGCCCTGCCTGCGCCGGGTACGCCAGCTGGAGGCGGAGGGGCTGATTCGCGGCTATCACGCCGAGCTGGATCGTGGCGGTGTGGGGTTCGGCCTCACCGTCTTCGTCGGCATCAAGGTGGAGCGCCACCACGAGACCCAGGCCAACGCGTTCCGTGAGGCGGTAGTTGCCCTGCCGGAGGTGGTCTCGGCGCATCTGGTATCGGGAGAGTCGGACTTCCTGCTGCAGGTCGTGGTGCCGGACCTGGAAGCCTACGAGCGCTTCCTTACCGGGGTTCTGCTGAGGCTGCCCGGGGTCACCGACATTCGCAGCAACTTCGCTATCCAGACCGTCAAGGCGCACGGATCGCTGCCGGTGGAGCGCCTGGGTGTTACCGAAGGCCTGGGTGTTATCGAAGAGAGCTCGGTGGAAGAGACGCGTCGCCCATGACACGATTGCGTCCGGCTTCCTTGGCGCCATAAAGGGCGGCATCGGCCCGCTCCAGGGCCTCTTCGGCGTTCTCGTCGTCGCCTATCCGTGCCACGCCGACACTGGTGGTGACGGGTACTCGCTGGTCATCGTGGTTGAAAAAGTGGTGCTGCTCCACGGCCTGGCGAATGCGCTCTGCCACGTCGTGAGCTCGACGGATATCGGCGTTGACCAGAAGGACGACGAACTCCTCGCCGCCGTAGCGGGCCACGCAATCCTCAGCTCGGGTCTGGCTGACCAGCACCTGGGCAAACTCAGTCAGCACCGTGTCCCCTACGGAGTGACCGTGGCTGTCGTTGATGCGCTTGAAGTGGTCGATGTCCAACATGAGAACCGCGCAGTCGGGCAGTTGGCCTCCCGAGTGCTCTTCTCGCCGCCAGGCCTGGAGCTTGTCCATATGAAGCTTCAGTGCACCGCGGTTGAACAGGCCGGTAAGAGGGTCATGGGTCGCCTGGCGGTAGACCTGCATCAGCAGGCTCAGTTGGAAATGGTTGGCCGTCAGCGAGATCACCAGCAGGCTGGTCAGCAGCCACAGTCCCTCCAGTCCCGCCGGGGTAAGCCAGCTGCCGTCTACCGTCTGGGCAAAGATCAGCAGCCAGAGCATCACGATCCCCGCGGCCAGCGACTCTACGATGGTGAGCGGAAAAATGCTGAGAGCGGCGACCAGCAGGAAAGGAATGAAGGCGTAGCCGGCCAGGCGCTCGGCATCGCCGGGTGGCAATGACAGCAGCACCATTGCATAGAAGGCCGCTGGAAGGATAAGCAGGAGGCTCGCGCTGAGGCGGATGCGACCGATCTTTTCACGGCTGTACCTGGCAAACATCAGGACGCCGATAAGCCCCACAAAAAGGACGGCCCGGCCCGTCAGAGTGGTGCTCAGCAGGTCCCTGGGCAGCATCGCCATGTCCACCAGGGCCCAGAGCGGAGACAGCAAGACGAAGATAAGACTCACTGCCAGCACCCGGTTGCGCAGGAATTGGGCGAGGGAGTAGGCGAAGTCCAACGAGTGATGGCGACTACTGAAAGTGTCGCGTATCGAGGTCAGATTAGCGCTTAATTCACCGCCGGCGCGCGGTGGGCTCAGGGGAGGGCTGTGCGATTGGCGTCGCTCATCTGACATGGGGAGAAGATCCTTCGTCGCTCGGGTGAGTCATGGACACAGGAATTTGTCTTGACCCCGCAGTGGCCGGGTGATGTGACGTGACAACGCCGCATATGATAGCAGATTGCCCCAGGTAGGCCGCGAGCCTAGCGGTTTCAACAGCGCGCCGAGCGTCTTTCTGCTATGATGCAAGCCTATTTTTTTCGCTGACCCGGCCCTCGCCGTACGGCCTTCGCCGCCGTTTGTTATCAGTGTGTTTATCACCAAGGTTTATCACTAAGTCCCGCCCGCTGTTTCCGGTTCCTTATTCGTCTGCAGGATGTTCCCTTGTCTGATCCCTCCCCCGATGCCGCTTTCGCTTCGCTGCCGCTGGCGCCGGAACTCCTGGCCAACCTCGACTCGCTGGGCTTCGCTGCCATGACGCCGATCCAGGCCGAGAGCCTGCCGCCGATCCTTGCCGGTCGCGACGTGATCGCCCAGGCGAAGACCGGCTCCGGCAAGACCGCGGCCTTCGGCTTGGGTCTGCTTTCGCGGCTGACCCTGTCGAGCTTTGCGGTACAAGGGCTGGTGCTTTGCCCGACCCGGGAATTGGCCGACCAGGTGGCCGGCGAGCTTCGCCGGCTTGCGCGTGGCCTGCCTAACGTCAAGGTGCTGACCCTGTGCGGCGGCGCCCCCTTTGGCCCGCAGCTTTCCTCCTTGGCCCATGGCGCCCATCTCGTGGTGGGCACGCCGGGCCGAATCGAAGAGCATATGCGCAAGGGCTCGCTGACGCTGGGCCAGCTTGAGATCCTGGTACTGGACGAGGCTGACCGTATGCTCGACATGGGCTTTCAGGCGAGCCTCGAGTCGATCGTTGCCGAGACTCCGTCCCGCCGGCAGACGCTGTTGTTCAGCGCGACCTTCTCCGATGCTGTGCGGCCCGTGGCGCAAGCGCTGATGCGTGACCCGGTAACGGTGGAAGTGGCCGAGACCCATGACGCCAACAGTATCCATGAGCGGGTCTATCGCGTCGCCGATGGCGACGAGGCGCGTCTGGAGGGGCTGTGCCGGCTGCTGCTGCACTTTCACCCAACGTCCAGCGTGGTGTTCTGCAACACTAAGCGTGAGACTGACGAGGTGGCCCAGGCGCTCGACGCGGCGGGCTTCAGTGCCCTGGCGCTGCACGGCGACCTGGAGCAGGCCGACCGGGATCGGCTGCTGGTGCTGTTCGCCAACCGCAGCGCCTCGATTCTAGTGGCCACCGACGTGGCGGCGCGCGGTCTCGACATCGCCGAGTTGGATGCGGTGTTCAACTACCAGATCGCCCGGGACTTGGAGGTGCACGTGCACCGCGTCGGGCGCACGGGACGGGCTGGCAGTGCGGGCATCGCCTGCACCCTGGTTGGCGAAGGCGAAGACTACCGGCTGGCGCGCCTGACCGACTTTCTCGGCGAGCCCCTCGAGGAGGCCACGCTGCCGCCTCGCGCGGTGCTAGGCCGCGAGCCCCAGGAGCCGCCCATGGCGACCCTTCAGATCGGCGCCGGCAAGAAGCAAAAAGTGCGCCCCGGGGATATCCTGGGCGCCCTGACCGGCGAGACGGGCCTGGCCGGCGACCAGGTGGGCAGGATCAAGGTGCTGGCCAACAGCGCCTACGTGGCCGTTCAGCGCGAGGTGGCCGCCCAGGCCCTGGAGCGACTGATCAACGGTGGAATCAAGGGGCGCAGTTTCCGCGCCCGGCGCGTCAGCCATTGAGGCGCATCGGCGAACCCCAGAGGAGCAGATGAAGATACCCAAGCGATTACAGCCGCTGGTGGACGACGGCCTGATCGAGGCGGTCGAAAGCCAGCTGATGAGCGGAAAAGAGGCTCAGGTCTACGTGGTGCTCTCCCATGGGGAGCGGCGCTGCGCGAAGATCTTCAAGGAGGCCAAACAGCGCAGCTTCAAGCAGGCCGTGCAGTATCAGGAGGGCCGCCGTGAGCGCAACAGCCGCCGCTCGCGGGCCATGGCCAAGAAAACCCGCTTCGGTCAGAAGGAGCAGGAGCAGGCCTGGCTAAATGCCGAGGTCGACGCTCTCTACCGGCTGGCGGCGGCGGATGTGCGGGTGCCCAAACCCTATGGGTTCATCGACGGCGTGCTGCTGATGGAGATGATCTCAGACGCAGACGGCCTCACCGCCCCGCGCCTGGACGAGGTGACCCTGAGCGCCGAGCAGGCCCGTGAGTACTACGCCAAGATCATCCGTGACGTGGTCAAGATGCTGTACGCCGGCCTGGTACACGGCGATCTCTCCGAGTTCAACGTGCTGCTGGCCGTCGATGGCCCGGTGATCATCGACCTGCCCCAGGCGGTGGATGCCGCCGGCAACAACAGCGCCGAGTGGATGTTCGAGCGCGACGTGGACAACATGCGCCGCTACTTCGGCCGCTTCGCCCCGGAGCTTCTGACCACCGACTACGGCAAGGAGATCTGGGCGCTCTATGAGGCCGGCGAACTGCACCCGGAGAGCGAGCTGACCGGCTGCTTCGTGCATGACACCGCGACCGTGGATGTTGACGACCTGATGACGGTGATCGACGACGTGCGCGACGAAGAGACCTACCGCCAGGCGGCCCTCAACCGCGGCGATGAGCCCGGGGTCGAGGAGGCCGCCGAGGAGTGGCGGGAGTCGCAGCGGGAGCGCTGAGTCGCGACGCTGTCCTGGCAGCAGGGCAGCGTCGCGGGGTATCCGCCATCATGGCGTCATGAATCACGGCACGGGAGACCATCGATGCGACTGCAGCACGCCACCTGGCAGGAAGTGGAAGCCTACCTGGAGCACTCGACGGGCATCATCGTGCCGATCGGCTCCACCGAGCAGCACGGCCCCAACGGCCCGATTGGCACCGACGCCCTGTGCCCCGAGGCGATTGCCTGGGCCCTGGGCGAGCGCGAGGGGGTGATGGTCGGCCCGACCCAGGCGATCGGCATGGCGCAGCACCACCTGGCCTTTCCCGGCAGCCTCACCCTGCGGCCCAGCACCCTGATCGCGGTGCTGCGCGACACCATCGACTCTCTGGCGCACCATGGTTTTACCCATGTGTTTTTCCTCAACGGCCATGGCGGCAACGTGGCCACCGTGAACGCGGCCTTCGCCGAGGTCTTCGCCGAGCGCAGCCTGCAGCGCGAGCCGGCCAGCGAGCTCCACCTGCGGCTGTTCAACTGGTTCGCCGGCCGGCGGGGTCGCGATCTGGCGGCGTCGCTCTATGGCGATGCCGAGGGCTCCCATGCCACCGCCTCAGAGGTGTCGCTGGCCTGGCACGCCGCCCCTATGACGGTGAGGGAGGTGTCCATGTCGCCGCGCCGCGCCCCCGACGGTAGTGCCCTGTGCGACGCCCACACCTTTCGGCAGCGCTTCCCCGACGGACGCATGGGATCCGATCCCTCCCTGGCCAGCGCCGAGCACGGCGCGCGCTTTCTGGAGGCGGGAGTCGAGGATGCCCGGGAGGCCTACCAGGCATTCGTCGCCGGCAGCTGAGCGAGCCTGAGGCCTATCATCATCCAGCCAACCCGCCGCTGGCGGGCCGTAATACGGCCGGCCGTCAGGCACCGCGGAGGCGGTTCACGGCCATCACCATCAGGGCGCCGGCTAGGGCGGCGCCGATTACCACAAGCGAGCCAGTCAGGCTCTCCATCAGCGACGGCGCCACCAGCATCACGACTCCCAGTGCCAGCATCACCATGCCTCCGATCAGCTTCAGCGCGCGGCCGTGAGTCTCCTGCATGCGGCCGATGCGCAGTGTGACGATGGCTACCGCCAGCACCAGAATTTCGTCGAGCAGATAAACCAGTAGGTAGGCGGCCAGCAACCCGACGAAGGTGGTTTTCTCGACGCCGGCCTCAGCCAATAGCGAGCTCCATATCACCGGGAAGCCGGCGGTGCAGGGAAGTTCAACTAGCGCCACGCCGCCAGCCAGCACCACGGTGACCAGCAGGGTTATTGGCAGCGGGCGCTCGCGCCGCACCTCGCGGCTGCCGCGGTAGATGTGCGGCTTGAAGCGTTCGGGAATGCTGAAGGAGATGCCGCTGTGCAGGGCGAAGTAGTCCTTGACGTTGACCGCGCCGAATACCAGGGCGAACAGCGCTACCACCAGCTGGATGCCGGCCAGGTGTCGGGCCACCGAGAGGGCGGCGAACAACCCGGTAATAAACAGCCCGTAGAGGCTGGCGGTGACCAGCAGGAAGGTGCCGCCTACCGCCGCGGTGCGCGAGCGGGAGCCGCTGCCGAGGATCATCGCCAGCAGTACGGTCAGCACCCAAAGGGAACAGGGGTTGAAGCCGTCGACGAAGGCGATCAATAGGGTGGCGAACAGCAACGATTCGCCAGCGAGGTCAACGCGGCCGAGTGGGCCTAGGTCGATTCGCCAGCGGGAGGCCTCGCTAGCGGCTGGCCCCTCGACGGCGAGACGGGCTTCGATGGCTTCGGCGATGTGTGGTGCGAAGCCTACCCATACCGAGTCGCCCAGGATGAAGGTGGGCACGGCACTGGGTGTCTCGCCACGTTCGGTCATCATGGCGATGAAGCGCGCCCGCCCGGCCGGGTCCTGTACCACCTCGATGCGCTGGACCTCGAGGGCCGGCTGTTCTGCCTCGAGCCGGTCCAGCCAGGCGGTGGCCTCGCGGCAGAAGGGGCAGTGGTCTCGCCAGAAATACCAGAGTACGCCGGCCTCGGCGATGTGCTGAGCTGAGGGCGGAGCAGGGGACGTGGTGCTTGGTTCGGCCTGGGCCCGGGGGGCGACGGCCAGCAGCAGGGCGACGACCAGCAGCAGGGCAATGGCCGGCAGTCTGGCCAGCAGTGAAACTTGCCGGCGGGCAGCAGGGCTCAAGGTTGCAGGCATGACGGTCAGTGCCTCGACATTACCGCGGATGCCGGGTGGCGATCCCGCCACAGGCAGGCGAACATCCACAGGAATACCGGCACGTTCATCAGCAGGCCATAGAGCAGCGGCACCAGGCCGATGGCTGGCTGCTGCAGCACCACGAAGGCCACCATCATGGCCACGCCGGCGTTCTGGACACCCACTTCCACGGTGATGGCGCGCACGCTATCGTTGGGTAGCTGCAGCCGCCGAGCCACGCCGTGTCCGAGCAGCATGCTCAGCAGGCAGAGCACCAGCACGGCGAGAGTCTCGAGGCTGATCAGGGCCGGCAGCCGCGCGGCATGGCTGATGAAAAGCGCCGCCACCACCGAAATCATTGCCACCCCTGTAAACACCTTGACCCCGGGAAGTGCCACCTCAAGCCAGCGTGACGGCAGAGTCCGGCGCACCAGCATGCCGGCCAGCACCGGCAGCAGGGTGACCGTCAGCAACTGGCCGACGGTTTGCCAGTAAGGCAGCGAGAGCCCGCCTGTGGCAAGGCCCAGCAGTTCAAGGTTCCACCCCATGATCAGCGGCAGGGTGAAGGGAGCCAGCACGGCGGCGATAGCGGTCAAGGTCACCGACAGGGCCAGGTCGCCCTGTACCAGATAGCTGAACATGTTGGAGGTGGCTCCGCCAGGCACCAGGGACACCAGCAGCAGCCCGGCCGCCGCCAGTGGTGGCAGGGGCAGCATCAGCACCAGCGCCCAGGCGAGCAGCGGAAGGGCCAGCATCTGCAGGCCGGTGCCGAGCAGCACCCGGCGAGGATGGCGGCGGGTGCGGGCAAAGTCGGCACCGGTCAGGCTAAGGCCCATAGCCAGCATCACGCTGGCCAGCACCCAGGGCAGGGCCACCTGGGACAACCAGGCTGCGGACATGCTTTCTCCTTGCAGGCACAGGGGATACGCCACAGAGTATGCCCCATGTCATGCGCTGCAGCGAAGGGCGGTAGCGCTTTCAGTGAGGAAGATGATGACCGCGGCGGCTGGGCACAAGATGATCATCTGGGGTCAGACCCTGCGCCCACGCACGCTGCCGGCGGCGGTGGGTCCAGTGCTGCTGGGCCAGGCGCTGGTGGCGCCGGGCGACTTCGCCTGGTTCACGGCGCTGCTCTGCCTGCTTTGTGCGCTGACGCTGCAGCTGGCGGTGAACCTGGCCAACGATCTCTTCGACGGACTCTCCGGCGTGGATCAGCCTGACCGCCTGGGGCCCACCCGCGCACTGCAGGCGGGGTGGCTCAGTGTCAATGAGCTGAGTGCTGGCCTTGCCGTGACCCTGGGCGTTGCCGTGGTGACCGGGCTTTGGCTGGTGTTGTTCGGCCACTGGTTGCTGTGGGGGCTGGGCGGCTTGGCGCTGCTCGGCGTGCTCGGCTATAGCGGAGGGCGACGTCCCTACGCCAATCGGGGGCTGGGAGAGGCTGCGGTATGGTTCTTCTTCGGCCCGGTGGCGGTACTCGGCGGTCTGCTGGCCCAGCAGAGCCCGATTACGCAGGAGGCGGTGGCGGCCGGCGTGCTGGTGGGTATGCCGGTGGCCGCCATCCTGGTAGTCAACAACCTGCGCGACCGCCACACCGACGCCCGGGCCGGCAAGATCACCCTGGCCGTGCGGATGGGGCAGGGGGCGACTCGCCGGATGTTCACCCTGCTGACGGTGGGGCCGCTGGCGGTCACGCTGCCGCTGGGGCTGCCGGGCTGGGCGTGGGGGGCATGGGGCATCACCGGCCTGGCGGCGCTGGGCCTGGTACGCGAAATGCATCGTCGCGACGGCGCGGCGCTCAATGCGCTGCTGGGTATGACGGCACTCTACTCGCTGGCCATGGCCCTGTGGATTGGACTGCGCCTGGTGGTGGCCGGCGCCTAAGCCAGCCTGCTCGGCACCAGCGCCACTGCCGGATACCCGCAGCGGCCACCCTACCTGGGCAGTTCGGCGTTGTGGAAGATGTTCTGCACGTCGTCCAATTCGTTGAGCATGTCGATAAACTTCTCGAACATGGCCACGTCGTCGCCCTCGATGGGCGCAGTGGTCTGGGGAACGAACTGGATCTCGTCGATCTCGAAGTCGAGCTCGCCGAAGGCGTCGATCAATGCCTGTTTGGCCTTGGCGTACTCGGTATGTGGCGCGAAGACGGTGATGAGCCCCTCTTCGTTCTCGATGTCGGTGACGTCGACATCGGCCTCCATCAGCGCCTCCAGAACGGCTTCCTCGTCGTCGCCGTGGAGGGCGAGAATGGCGCAGTGGTCGAACATGTGGCTGACGCTGCCCGGGGTGCCAATCTTGCTCTTGGTCTTGGTGAAACAGCCGCGCACGTCACCGAAGGTGCGGTTGGGGTTGTCGGTGAGGCAATCCACGATGACCATGGCATTGCCGGGTCCGAAGCCCTCGTAGCGGGCCGCGGAGAAATCCTCGCCGCCCACGCCGCTGGCCTTGTCCAGCGCCTTGTCGATGACATGCGAAGGCACCTGATCTTTCTTGGCGCGCTCGATCAGGCCGCGCAGGCTCAGGTTGCCGGCGGGATCAGTGCCGCCCTGCTTGGCGACCACATAGATCTCCCGGCCGTACTTGCTGTAGACCTTGGTCTTGGCATCGGCCGTCTTGGCCATGGATTCCTTGCGGTTCTGGAAGGCCCTACCCATATCGTTGTCCTGTAGCGTTCAACATGTGCCGAGATTCTACGAAACCGGGCCGAAGGCGAACAGGGATATTTTCGCTCCTGACCCGAGATCTGCAGCGGGTCAGGGCTACACTGCCGGTAGCTCGGAACCGTCGCGTTCGGTCCCGACGCGAACGCCAAGGTCCCACCGTCCCACCTTCCGGAGAGTGCTCATGGATCATCACGCCTACCGTCATGCCCTGGCCGAACACCTTGGGGGGACCGAACTTCCCTTCACCCTCGACGAATTTGCATCACGCCTCGCCCGGGTGCGCGCCGCGATGCGTGACTCAGGGCTCGAGGCGCTGCTGCTGACCGACCCCTCCGACATCTTCTACCTGACCGGCTACCACACCTTCGAGGTCTCGGTGCATACGGCCCTGGTGGTCTCGGCCGACCGGCGGGTACTGCAGGTGCCTTCCATCGAGACCGGCCCGGCGGTGGTCACCGCCGCGGTGGACGAGATCCTGGGCTACCGCTGGGAAGGCATCGACGAGGTGATCGCCCCGTTAGTGGAGGCGCTCGCCCCCTATCGCAGCATCGGCCTCGATCTCTTCGGGGCCGGGCTGCGCTTTGGCGTCATCCGTGAACTGCAGGCGAGGCTCGGTGCCGAGCGCTTTCGAGACGACGGCGGGGCACTGCTCGACGCCATCCGCATCGTCAAGACGCCGGCGGAGCTCGACTGTCTGCGCGAGAGCGCCCGGATCACTTCGGTTGGCCTTCGCGCCGCCGAGGCGATCATCGCTCCCGGCGTCACCGACAACGAGGTGGCCGCCGAAGGCTCCCGGGCCATGCTCGCAGCCGGCAGTGAGTTCATGAGCCTGCAGCCTATCGTCACCAGCGGGCGACGCATCAGCATCATTCATGTCAACCACAAGCGCTTTCCCATTGGCAGGGATGAGCCGGTGTTCCTGGAGTTCGGTTCGGCCTTCCAGCGCTACACGGCGCCCATGATGCGCACCGTCGTGGCTGGCCGTGCCAGCCAAGAGATGCAGGAGGTCCGAGACCTGTGCCGCGGCCTCTTCGAGGCCTTGCTTGCCGAGATGCGCCCGGGGCGAACCTTCGACGATGCTGCCCGGGCCGCCGAGGCGGTGCTGGCTCCCCACGCCGAGCGGCTGTTCTTTTCGGGGGTGTTCGGCTATGCGGTGGGGGCCCAGTTCCCGCCCAGCTGGGTCGAGGGCACCGGCTACATCGCCCGCGGTCAGGAGCGCGAATTTGTGGCGGATATGGTCTTTCATCTGCCGCTCTGTTTGCGCCTGCCAGGGCAGTGGGGTATCGGCCTGAGCGATACCGTGCGGGTGACACCGGAAGGCGGCGAGCCGCTCACCGACAACGACTGGACGCTAGGCTAGGCGCCGAGCGGCGCCGGCGTATCTTCGAGAGCCACTCCGGGGGAATCTCGACTTCCTCGAGGAGGCCTCGATGAGGAATGCCGAGGGCATTGCCCCGTCCGTGCTATCGTCTTTTCGATAATGCCAACCAGAGGAAGGCATGCCATGGCTCAGGACGACCAGCCGGAACCCCCGCTATGGGAGATGATCTCGCTGGACCAGCGAGAGCTGCCGAAGGCGTCGCAGGTTAGCCAGGCAAGCCAGCGCTGGCGCGCCTTGGGGCGCTGGCTGAGATTTGGGGTCGAGGCCGGCGATGACCCGGCCAAGGATGAGGCGGAGCTGCAGCATCTGTCTCAGGTTCGTTTGGCCAACCTGGCGCCGCCCATCGACTGGCAGCCGGGGGCTAGGGCTTTGACGCGCTATCTGGCCGAGGTGGGTGATTCGGCGGGGCCAGTGACCTTTCTGATTGGCGCCCCAGAGTGCCATCACGCCGAATTGCTGCGGGTATGGGCCATGCAGCAGGCGGCTCGGACGCTGCCTGAACCGTTGCCCGCCAGCCTTCTGGCTGGAGACTCACCCTGGGCGCTGGAGCCGTCCGAAACACTCTGGGTGATACCGCAGCTGGAGCGCGGTTTCCTGCGCCAGGCGGTGGCCTTGGCGGGATTGCGGAACTTCCTCGAGGAGGCGCTGGCGGGCCGCCTGGGGCGCGGGGTGATCGGCTGCGACAGCTGGACCTGGGCCTATCTGCACCATGCTCTGGCGCTGCCAGACGCTTCGGCCGTGACCCTGCAGGCCTTTGATGGGGCTCGGCTTTCCCGCTACTTTGCCCATGCGGCGCGGGCGGCTGGCAAGCTGCCGGCCATTCGCGCCGTGGGCAGCGGCGAGTTGGTGTTCGCCGAGAGCGAAGAAGCGCCGGTCAGCCGTGAACTGCAACCGCTGGCGGTCCACTGTCGCGGTCAGTTGGGGCTGGCCTGGCACTACTGGCGCGCTCGTCTGTGCGAAGTGGCGCCGGAGGGCCATGTCGCGGACGCGTTGTGGCTAGCGGAGAAACTCGATGACGCCATTCTTCCCGGTGAAGTGGGGGAGGAAACGGTGCTGCTGCTGCACACCCTACTGCTCCACGGTGGTCTCGATGAGACCCTGCTGCACGAAGTGTTGCCGCTCTCCCGTGCACAAGCCCTATCCGGCCTGCGCCAGCTGCAGCGGCGAGGCGTGGTGAGCTGCGACGCCGGCCGCTGGCGGGTGGCTCCTCTTGGCTATGTGAGCGTGCGCCGTTTGCTTGAGGAGCGCGCCTATCTCTTGGATGCCCTCTAAGGAGCCTGCTGATGGAAGACGACTATTTACAGATGTTCAACGACATCGATGTCGCTGCCTTGGTGGAGCTGGCACTGGTGGTGGTCGGCGCCACTCTGTTGATCGTGCTGAGCCAGAAGGGACTGAAATGGATGGCCAACCGCCTGCACGGCCATCACCGATTCCGGGCTTTCGCCCTGGTGCCGCTGGTGCGCCTGGCGATTCTGATTATCGCCTTCTCCATGGCGGTGCCCGTGCTCATCGACCCGTCGCTGCAAAATATGATCGCCCTGCTCGGCGCTGTAGGACTAGCCATCGGCTTCGCGCTCAAGGACTATGTCAGCAGCCTGATCGCCGGGGTGGTCGCCGCGGTGGAGATGCCCTATCGGCCGGGGGACTGGGTGGAGATCGAGGGAACCTATGGCGAGGTGGTGCATGTGGGAATGCGCACCATCCAGGTGGTGACCGCGGACGATGATCTGGTTAGCATCCCGCACCTGAAGATTTGGGACTCGGCGATCCACAATGCCAATAACAATGGCGACAGCCTGCAGTGCGTAGCAGACTTCTATGTTCACCCCGACCATGATGCGGCACGCGTCATTGATGCGCTGCGCGACGTGGCTTTGACCAGCTGCTACCTCAAGTTCGACAGGCCTATCGCCGTGGTGGCCAGCGAGCAGCCCTGGGGCACCCACTACAAGATTCGCGCCTACCCCGTAGACCCGCGCCAGCAGTTTCGCTTCGTGACCGACCTCACGCTGCGCGGCCGGGCGATGCTCGGGCGCTTGGGCGCACGACCTGCCCAGGCGTTGGCGGGGCTCGGCGAGGGTGGCTGACCGCTCCCGGCCACTCGCCTCATGCCAGCCAGGCTAGCGCCAACCCAGCGACCAAAGACGCCAGCATCGGTACTCCGACCCGCCAGCCCGTGCGTGGCGTGCCGAAGAAGCCGGCCAGTGTCGCCTTGACCAGGTTGTTGATGGAGGCGGCGATGACGATGCCCAGCACTGCGGTGGCGGCATCGATGCGCTCGAGCGACATTCTGGCCAACGACAAAGTGATGGCGTCGACATCGGCCAGCCCCGAGGTGGCGGCCAACAGGTAGATGCCGGCTTCGCCCAGCCACCCTCTCAACCACTCGCCTAGCAGCATGATCAGTGCCAGCAGCGCGCCGAACAGCAGTGCCGTGCGCAGCTCCAGCGGGTTCTGGATCGGGGTTGGGCCATCGACCCGGGCCGCCAGGCGGTGGCGGCGCCAGATCAGCAGGGCGGGCAGGTAGAGCAATATCCCCATGACCAGGATTGGCAGCAGAAGCCGAGGCAGCAGGGCAGGGTGGATCACCGCGGTGTAGATCAGGATGCGCGGGAACATGGTGCCGCAGGCAAGCAGGATGCCGGCGGCCAGCAGGGCATCCAGTTCCGGGGTGCGGCGCGATTGCCGGGCGAAGTGCAGGGTCAGGGCGGTGGAGGAGCTGAGCCCGGCGAACAGGCCGGTGAAGAGAATGCCCTTCTCTGGCCCCCCCAGGCGGACGGCGAAGTAACCCACGAAGGAGATGGCGGCGATCATGACGACCATCCACCAGATCTCATAGGGGTTGAGGACCCCTCCAGGCCCCATGCCCTGGCTAGGTAGAAGGGGCAGCATCACTACCGAGATCATCAGTAGCTTGAGACCGGCGTCGAGTTCGTGGGCCTGAAGCTTGTCGAGCAGGCCGTGGATCTCGTGCTTGTTGTCGAGGATCACCGCGGTGATCACCGCGCAGGCGGTGGCCAGTGCCACGTCGATAGCGACAGCGATGGCGCCGAAGCAGAAGGTGAGCAGCAGCCCGATCAGGCCGGTGATGCTGTAGTCGCGGTGCTCGGCCACCCGAGCACGCCAGGCCACCACGCCTATCGCTGCCACGGCCAGGAACAGCAGCGGAAAAGCCAAAGCGACCAGTGCCTCGGTGAGCAATGCCGCAATACCGCCGAGCAGACCCACCAGAGCATGGGTGCGGATGCCAGCGATACGCTCGCCCGACTTCTGCTCCCGGGCCACCCAGCCCCGCTCGATGCCGATCAGCGCGCCAAGCAGCAGGGCCACCGCGAGTTGGATGGCGGTCTGGTTGGAGGCAATGAACTGGCTGGCGACGTCATCCATCAGCAGGGATCCAAAAGGGGTGATGAGAAACGGTTTCCACGATCATGGTGGCCCGCGGCGTTCTCTGCTTCAATAGCATCACGACAGCGTGGTTTGTGATGTGGCCTTCAATGTGCTGAGCGATATGCCGATATTCCGCCTGAATTGACCCAAATCAAGGAACGCCGGTGACATGAGTGGCGACGCCCTCAACCCCCAACCTCCGACAGAACCCGGCCATCCGCA
>JAIVHL010000001.1:25430-45834 GCA_020201075.1 Halomonas sp.
GATCACCGCCTCCACAGCGCCCTGGTGGCCTTCCGGCTTCGACGTCAGCGGGCGCGACTTCTTCACCGGCTTCCTCGACGATCCGGCGCGTGACGTCCTGGTGACTCCGCTCTACTGGTCGCCTTTCGGGCAGACCTACCACCTTGTCCATGCCCGCCGGCTGAGGGACGCACAGGGGCGCTTCGTGGGTCTGGCCGCCCTGCGGCTCGATCCGGCGATCTTCGGCGAGGTACTGGGGCGCCTGAATATGACCCCGGGAGAGAGCATCGCCATCCTCGATACCGAGATGCAGCTTATCACTCGGCGCCCGGGCTTCGATGGCGGCGGCGTCATGGAGGTGCTGGGCCAGCCGGTGGTCGAACCCCTGACCCGGGCCTTTCTCGACGGCGGCGAAGCGCGGACCACGCTGCGTACCGCCTCGCCGCTCGACGGGCTTGATCGCCTCTACGCCATGCAGCGGGTGGCGGATCTGCCGTTGGTGGTGGTGGTCGGGGAGGAGGTTAACGTGGTGCTGGTCGGCTGGTGGCAGCGCTTCTGGCTGCTCGCCGGCCTCTTCCTGCTGGTGGCTATTCTGGGCGGGTGGTTGCTGCGCCATTACTTGAAACGTCTGGTGCTGGAACGGAAGCTGCAGCAGCGCCTGGAGGAGCGCGAGCAAGCCCGTCGCCAGGTGCAGGCCCGAGAAGCACGCCTGGAGGCTCTGGTGGCCTCCATGCAGGACTTGATCTTCGTCTTCGACGGCGAGGGACGCTTCGTCTACGTGCACGCCGGCGACCCCGACCTGCTCATGGGACCCCCTGCGTCTCTTCAAGGACACCACTATCGGGAGGTGCTGCCCGGCCCCATGGCGGGTCAGCTGGAGGCGGCCTTCGAACGGGTGACCCTGACGGGTCGTCCTACCGCCTACGACTACACCCTCGAGGTCGCCGGCGCCACGCGCGATTTCCATGCCGTGCTCAGCCCGCTGGTCGACCACGGCCAGGAGCCGGGTGGCGCGCTGGCGGTGGTGCGCGACGTCACCGAGGAGCGTGCCACCGAGGCCCAGCTGCGCATCGCCGCCTCCGCCTTCGAGACCCACCTGGGCATGCTGATCACCGATGGCGACAGCCGCATCCTCAAGGTCAATGACACCTTTACGCGCATCACCGGCTATACCCAGGCCGAGGTGGTGGGCAGGAACCCGCGACTGTTGTCATCGGGGTTGCACAGTGAGGCCTTCTATCGTCGCCTCTGGCGCAGTGTGCTGCGCACCGGCAACTGGCAGGGAGAGGTCTGGAACCGTCGCAAGAACGGCGAGACCTTCCCAGAGTGGCTGACGCTCTCCGCGGTACGCAATGCCACCGGTACGACGACCCACTTCGTGGCGACCTTCAGCGACCTCACCGAGCGCAAGGCCGCCGAGCAGGAGATCCATCAGCTGGCCTTCTTTGACCCGTTGACCGGCCTGCCCAACCGGCGCCTGATGCTCGACCGTCTGGAGGCGGCGCTCAAGGACAGCTATCGCAACGGCCAGCTCGGCGCGCTGCTGTTCCTCGATCTGGACCGCTTCAAGCAGGTCAACGATACCCTCGGTCACCACGCCGGCGACCAGCTGCTGCGGGAGGTGGCCCATCGGCTGGAGGAGGTGCTGCGCGATACCGATACCGTCGCACGGCTGGGCAGCGACGAGTTTGCCGTGCTGCTCCATGACCTTGGGACCGAGGAGGAGGAGGTGGCGGTGATCGTCGAGCGGGTCGCCAACAAGCTGCTGGCGGTGATGCAGGCGCCGATGCGTCTCGGCGAGGAGCGTCTCAGCGTGTCGGTGAGTATCGGCCTGACCCTCTACCGCGACCACGAGACTACCCTCGACGATATCCTGCAGCAGGCCGACATGGCGCTGTTCCAGGCCAAGGCAGCGGGTCGCAACGCCCTGGCCTTCTTCGATCCCGAGATGCAGGTGCGCCTGCAGGCCCGCGCGCGGCTCGAGACAGACCTGCAACAGGCGCTGCCCAACGATGAGCTGTGCCTGTACTACCAGCCCCAGGTGGACGAACGGGGCGCGGTCGTCGGGTTCGAGGCCCTGCTGCGCTGGCAGCACCCCGTGCGCGGCCTGGTTTCGCCCGGCGAGTTCATTCCCCTGGCCGAGGAGAACCGGCTGATCGTGACCATCGGTCACTGGGTGCTGGAGACCGCCTGCCGGCAGCTGGCGGCCTGGGCCGCGGACCCGGCGCGGGCGGGGCTGAGCCTCTCGGTCAACGTCAGCCCAAGACAGTTCCGTGAACCGGATTTCGTCAAGCGTGTGCTGGAGATCCTCGAGGCGACCGGCGCCCCGGCCTCTCGTCTCAAGCTCGAGGTAACCGAGAGCCTGCTGCTCGAGGCGAAGGACCAGGCCCGCAGCCGCATGCTGGAGCTGCGTGAACGGGGCGTGCGCTTTGCGCTGGACGACTTCGGCACCGGCTACTCGTCGCTGGCCTATCTCAAGCGGCTGCCGCTGGACCAGCTCAAGATCGACCAGTCCTTCGTTCACGATCTGTTGGAGGACGAAGCCAGCGAGGCGATCGTCGCCAGTACCATTGCCCTGGCTCAGAGCCTGCAGCTGGAGGTGGTTGCCGAAGGCGTGGAGAGTGCGGCGCAGCGCGACTGGCTGCTGGCGCATGGCTGTCGGGTCTTGCAAGGTTTTCTTTTCGGGCGTCCTGTGCCTCTGGAGGCCCTGCCGCTTGATGGCTGAGGCAAGGCGTCAGCCATCGCCGTCGTGGAGGTGGGCCTCGGCCTCGGCGGCGCTCTGATAGATATGCGGGGCCACGGCCCGCGCCTCCAGGGCATGGCCCAGCTTGCGGCGCATGAAGCCGCTGGTGGTATAGCGGGTCACCCGGGTATAGAAACGTTCCTCCAGGCCACGCACCATCTCGGTGTAGGCGCCCAGCACCGCGTCGTCGATGCGACAGTGATCGTAGTTGACGACCGCATAGACTCGCCGGCCGAGCGGTGCTAATCGCGCCTCCACCTCCCGTTCGATGGCGTTCACGTCCGCCTGGGTGTCCACGCGCAGGTTCTCGAAGTCGATAAACAGCACCTCGCTTGTGGCGTCCAGGTGGAAGCGCTGGGCCAGCGGGCGCTCGAGCAGCGTTTCGCGCAGGCCCATCTGCGCCTCCTGGAAGATGCGCGGGTCCATCTCCTTAGGCGGTTCGGGCATTAATGGCGTGAAGCCCATCTGGGTCAGGATGTCGCGCTCGAGCGCTACGCCCGGGGCGATCTCGACGAGAGCGAGGCCCTCGGGCGTCAGCGCGAACACGCAGCGCTCGGTCACGTAGAGCACCGGCTTGCCGTCGGCGGCGGCCAGGGCGCCGCTGAAGGTGCGCTGCTCCACCTCGGCGACAAACTTGGGGTGGCCATCCACGGGCAAACGCAGGGCGCCGTCGATTACCGCGAGCTCCTCCCGGCAAGCCGAGAAGGTGCCCATGAACACCACGCGGCGGGCGTTCTGGCTGATGTTGATAAAGCCGCCGGCGCCGGCCAGGCGGTTCCCGAAGCGCGAGACATTGACGTTGCCTGCGGCGTCGGCCTGGGCCATGCCGAGGAAGGCGATGTCCAGGCCGCCGCCGTCGTAGAAGTCGAACTGGGCGGGCTGATCGATGATCGCCTGGGTGTTGAGGGCGGCACCGAAGTCGAGCCCGCCGGCGGGCAGGCCGCCGATCACCCCGGGCTCGGCGGTCAGCGTCACCAGTTCCAGGACTCGCTCTTCGCTGGCGACCGCGCCGACTCCTTCCGGCATGCCGATGCCCAGGTTCACCACGCTGTTGGGCGTTAGCTCGAAGGCGGCGCGGCGGGCGATGATCTTGCGCGCAGAGAGGGCCATGGGCCCCGGCGCGGCCATGGGTGCCCTGATCTCACCCGAGTAGGCCGGGTTGTAGAGGGTGCTGAAGGTCTGCCAGTGGTGCTCGGGCTCGTCACACACCACCACGCAGTCGACCAGCACCCCGGGAATGCGCACCGCCTTGGGGTGCAGGGTGCCGGACTCGGCCAGCCGCTCCACCTGCACGATCACCAGGCCGCCCGAGTTGTGTACCGCGGTGGCGATGGCCAGCGCCTCCAGCACCAGCGCCTCGCGTTCCATGGTCACGTTGCCCAGGGTGTCGGCGGTGGTGCCGCGCAGCAGCGCCACCTGCAGCGGCAGCGCCGGGTAGAAGAGGTAATCGACGTCGTCAATCGTCATCAGCCGTACTCGCTCCTCGGTGCTGATGGCGTTGATCCGTCCGCCCTCCAGGCGTGGGTCGACGAAGGTGCCAAGCCCCACCCGAGTCAGAGTGCCGGGCTTGCCGGCGGCGATGTCGCGGAACAGGTGGGAGATTACCCCCTGGGGCAGGTTCCAGGCCTGGATGCGTCCCTCGATGGCCAGCTTCTGCAGCGTCGGCACCAGCCCCCAGTGTCCGCCGATCACCCTGGCCACGAGCCCTGCATGGCCGAAATGATTCAGTCCGCGGGTCTTGCCGTCGCCCTGGCCGGCGGCATACATCAGGGTGAGGTTGCGCGGCGATCCGCTCTCCAGGAAACGCGCTTCGAGGGCCACCGCCAGGTGTTCGGCGAAGCCGATGCCGACGAATCCACCGGTGGCCACGGCGTCGCCGTCGCGAATCAGCTCCACCGCCTCGCGGGCAGAGACCACCTTGCCCTTGGCGTTGAAGGGACGGTCGGTGAGCAGCGGGTGAGTGCGACGTTCCATGGCGGGAGACCTCTCGGCGTGCGTTGTTTTTGTCGTTGTCGTTGTCGTTGTTGTCGTGCGAGGCGCTCTCCGGCGCCCTGACGCTACGTTAGCACGCCGCTCCGTTGAGCGAGGGGCGGAGCATTTGCCAAGCGTTTCTCTGTGCCTGATACTGTATAGAATTACAGTATTTAAGGAGATGTCGATGTCGTTCTTGCTTCGAACGAGGGTTCGCGTCGTCGGGCGCGCCGCCAGCGAGGGGGTGGGGCCGCTCCGCCCGCTGATGGGCTGTCGCGTGCGGGCGGGCTTTCCCAGCCCCGCCGACGATCATCTGGACGCCGAGATCGACCTGCATGCCTACGTGGTGAAGCGCCCGGCGGCCACCTACTTCGTGCGCGCCGAGGGCGATTCCATGCTCGGCGATGGCATTCACCACGGTGACCTGCTGGTGGTGGACCGCAGCCTGGAGCCGCTGCCGGGCCGGGTGATCGTCATCGCTCTGGAGGGGGAGCCCACCGTCAAGCGCCTGGAGCAGCGCGGTGCGGCGGTGTGGCTGGTGGCCAGCAACCCGCGCTTCGCACCGATTCCCCTGGCGGGGCGCGAGTGCGAGGTATGGGGCGTGGTCACCCATGTGGTGCATGACCTGCTGGGAGGGGCGCCATGATCGCTCTGGTCGACGGCAACAACTTCTATGTGAGCTGCGAGCGGGTCTTCGACCCGCGCCTGGCGGGGCGGCCTGTGGGGGTGCTCTCCAACAATGACGGTTGCGTGGTGGCGCGCTCCCAGGAGCTCAAGGCGCTGGGCGTGGCCATGGGCGCGCCGCTGCACCTGCTGCCGCCCGATGTGCGCCGCCAGGCGGTGCTGCTCTCCAGCAACTATGCGCTCTATGGCGACATGTCGCGGCGGGTCAACCAGGTGCTGGCGGAGTTCTCGCCGGACGTGGAGCCCTACTCCATCGACGAGAGCGCTTGCCGCCTGTCCGGTGGAAGATCTCTGGGGCGTGGCCCGGCGCAGCGCCGAGCGGCTGGCGCTGATGGGCATCACCACTGCCTGGGAGCTGCGCGAGGCCGACCCGCGCTGGGTGCGCAGCCGTTTTTCGGTAGTGATGGAGCGCCTCGTCTGGGAGCTGCGCGGCCGCTCGGCCATCGTGCTCGAGGACATGAGCGAACCGCGGCGGCGCCTGCTGGTATCGCGCTCCTTTGGCCGGCTCACCGGCGAGCGCCACGAGCTGGAGGCGGCGGTCCGCCAGCACGCCGCCCGCGCCGGCGAGAAGCTGCGCCGCCAAGGCAGCCTGGCACGGGCGGTGCAGGTATTCGTACGCACCCACCCTTTCCTGGCCGGCGAGCCCCAGTACCGCAACGCTGCCCTGGTGGCGCTGCCCGGTCCCAGCGCCGACAGCCGCGAGCTGCTGGCGGCGGCCAGCCGGGCCCTGGAGGCCATCTTTCTTGAGGGCTACCGCTACCAAAAGTGTGGGGTGATGCTGCTCGACCTGGTGGACGCCGAGTGCTCCCAGCCCTCGCTGCTGGAAACGCCGGATGACGATGCACGCCGCGCGCGCAGCCAACGGCTGATGGCCACCCTGGATCGACTCAATCGCGAGATGGGGCGTGACACGGTGCGCTTCGGCCTGCCTCGCCAGGGCAATGCCTGGGCGCTGCGCTGCGAACATCGTACGCCCCGCTACACCACTCGCTGGGGCGAGCTGATGCGGGTCAAGACGGGTTGAGCAACGTCCTGGCACAATGAGGCTGTTAGGCAAGGCAAGCCGCGATATGCGAGATGCGGATCGCGAGTTGGCTACACTGAAGGGCCGAGGCGCCTTCAGGTACCGGGAGTCGCCCGGGTTGCCTGGTTCATCATCATCGAGGAGAGCGACCTATGCGCATGCAGGGCAAGAGAGTCATCGTCACCGGGGGCGCCAGCGGTATCGGTCTGGCCAGCGTGGAGCGCTGTCTGGAGGAGGGGGCCAGCGTGGTCATCGCCGATCTCGAGGAGAGTAAAGGGGCCCATCGAGCGGCGGAACTGGACGGTAAGCACGCCGGACGCTGCCTGTTCAAGGCCTGCGACGTCACCGACACCGCCCAGGTCGACCGCATGTTCGCGGAGGCCGTGGACGAGCTCGGCGGCGTGGACGCGGTGTTCAACAACGCCGGCATCGGCGGCATCGCGCCCTCCGACGAGGTCAGCGACGAAGAGTTTCTGCGCATCATCGATATCAATCTCAGCGGCGTCTTTCGGGTGGCTCGGGCCGCGCTCAGGGTGATGTATCGACAGGGCAGTGGCAGCATCGTCAACTGCGCCTCCATCCTTGGCGTGTTCGGCCAGTCCCAGACCGCCGCCTACACCGCCGCCAAGGGGGGCGTGGTCAACATGACCCGTAGCTTGGCCATCGAGGCGGCACCGAAGGGCGTGCGAGTCAATGCCATCGGACCCGGCTATATCGATACGCCGCTGCTCGAGGCGCTGGATGACGACATGATTCAGGGGCTGATCGGCCTGCATCCCCTCGGCCGCCTGGGCCGTCCGGAGGAGGTGGCCAACGGCTTCCTGTTTCTCGCCAGCGACGAGGCTAGCTTCGTCACCGGCACTACCCTCATGGTCGACGGAGGCTTTACCGCCGGCAAGTCCTGAGGCGCCATGACGAGGGCCTGTCATGGTCAGCTGAGCAGGCGCTCGATCTCTTCCAGCAATGCGTCGCGCTGGGTGTAGAGCTCGGGCAGCCTCGCTACAGCCCGTTGTGCTTCGCCGCTATCCTTCAGTGCACACAGGGTCTCCGCCAGCCGGTGTATCTGCTGATGCAGACTGTCCAGCGCTTCGATGTCCGAACCGCGAGCGTCACGGCGCTGCTCGAGCCAGTAGTAGAAGTTGCAGCGTGACGGATCAAGCGGAGGGGGTTCGAGGCCCTCCGACGTGAGCGCTGATACAAGCCGCCGGACCCAATCGCGGTGCTCGACTCCGGCATAGAGCAGAGGCCTCGAGTCGCGGTCGATGATCGGTAGGCCGGACCAATGCGCCGGGGGTCGCCAGTGCAGCAGCCATGCTGGCATCGCCTCGGGCGGCATGGGGCGGGCAATGCCGAAGCCCTGGGCAAACTCACAGCCCACGCGCAGCAGCATGTCGCCGTGGCGAACGGTTTCCACGCCCTCGGCGATCACCTGTCGATCGAAGGCGATCGCCAGGCTCAGCACCCCTTCGAGGATCTTGAGATCCTCAGGGTCGTCGAGGATATCGTGTACGAAGCTCTGATCGATCTTGATGGTGCCGGCCGGCAGGCGTTTCAGGTAGGTCAGCGAGGAGTAGCCGGTCCCGAAGTCATCCAGCGAGACGTCAATGCCGAGTTCACGTACTCCTTCGAGCAGGCTGGAGACCAGCGCCAGATCACCGAGGGTGCTGGTCTCGAGGATCTCCAGCTCGAGCGTGCCGGGGGCCAGCTCGGGATGTTGGTCAAGCTGGGATTTCAGTCTTGCTATGAGATCCTTCTGGCGCAGCTGCCGGGCGCTGACGTTGACGCTGACGGGCAGCTCGATCCCCGCGGCCTTCCAGGTGGCCGCCTGAGCCAGGGCGGTGCCGATCACCCATTCGCCCAGCGCCTCCGACAGCGGGTGGTCCTCAATCACCGGGAGAAACTGGGCCGGTGACATCAGCCCGTTCTCGGGATGCTGCCAGCGCACCAGGGCCTCGACCCCAATGACCCTGCCCGTGCGCATATGAACCTTGGGCTGGTAATAAAGGATGAACTCGCCTTGCTGCAGACCTTGCTGGATGCGCTCCAGGGTCTCGTTATGGCTGCGGATGCTGCGGTCGTGGTCGGCATCGAAGAGGTGGTAGCGGCCCTTGCCGGCCAGCTTGGCTTGGTACATGGCCTGGTCGGCCTGACGCAACAGCTGGTCCGCCTCGATGGGATCGGACTGGGGGTAGAAGGTCACGCCAAGGCTGGCGGTAACCTGAAGTTCATGGCACTCATACCTGACGGGCAGGGCGATGGCCTCCAGCAGGCGCTGGTAAATGGCGGTGGCGGAGGCCTGGTCGTCCAGGTCCAGCAAAACCACCACGAACTCGTCGCCTCCTAATCTCGACAGCGTATCTCCCTCACGCATGATCGCTTTCATGCGGCGAGACAGGGTGATCAGCAGCTGGTCGCCGGCGGCATGGCCGTAGCGGTCATTGATGTGCTTGAAGCCGTCAAGGTCCAGATAGGCCACTGCCAGGTGACGCCCCTGGCGATGCTCCTGGGCTATGGCCTGGTGCAGGCGGTCAGCCAGCAGCACACGGTTGGGCAGCCCGGTGAGAGAGTCATAGTGGGCCAGGTACTCGAGCTGTTGCTCATGATCCTTGATCTGGGTGATATCGGTGGAGATGCCCAGCAGGCCAACGATATCGCCGCTGTGACGAATCGGCGTCTTGATCTCCAGGTAGTCTCGCCTGCCGTTCGCCTCTTGGACGGAAATCTCTTCGGTGGTCGACTCGCCGTTCAGCACCCGCGCATCGATCTTGCGCAGGCGGCGTACGACATCGCTGGGGAAAAAACGGCTGTCCTCGCTTCCCGGGAGGCTTTGCGCCGAGCATCCGAAGACCTGCAGGGTGGCGAGGTTGGCGAAGGTATAGCGGGAGTCGCGATCCTTCATGTAGATGTAAGAGCCTACATGGTCGAGGGCATCGCGGAAGCGCTCTGCTTCAAGATGGGCGGCGCGCAGGGCGATGTCGGACTGCTTGCGTTCAGTGATGTCGGTAATCACGCCGTACCACGTAGTGGAGCCATCCGCCTCCCGGTGGGGTAACGAGTCGCCGAACAGCCAGTGCTCGCGATCCTGAAGTATGACCCGATATTCATGGCGCCAGGGTGTGAGGGTCTCGGCGGAATGCTGGATGGAGGCTGCCACGCCGCCGAGGTCCTCGGGATGGATCACCGAGAAAACCGGGCTGGCGTCCTCCCTGAGCGCGCCGGGCGCAATGCCGTACACCTGCTGTATGCCATCGCTGGCATAGGGAAAACAGGAGCGGCCGTCAGGGAACTGGCGGTATTCGTAGACGATGCCGGGCACACGGTCGGCGATGGTCTGTAGCCGAGTCAGCAACGACTCGAGTTCCTGTTCACGCTCACGCACGGTGCCCGTCAGGACTTCACTCATGCGCAGGGCGCGGGCCCGTGTGGTGGACAGCGAAAACACCAGGGAACCGAGCAGGGCGGTCATGATCAGACCGCCGGCGAGGGTCATCCAGGCCGCCCCGTCGGTGACGGCCTGGCCTGGGGCTAAATGATCGAAGGCCAGCAGCCACCGATTGCCGTTGAAGTCGATCAGGCGCTGCTTGAAAAACTGGCTGGGTTTGGACACTGCCATATCGGACTTGTTGGTGAACAGCAGTCGTTCCGACGCTATCGTTTCACCAGCGTAGATGCGCAGGCCGACTGCCTGACCATCTTGCTGTTCCCAGTTGCCAAGGATGCCCTCCATGAGGTCGTACATGCGGTAGGGGCTGTAGGTCCAGCCGATTAGCGCCGCGCGACGTTGTTCCACGCTATCGACCGGAGCTCCCTGCCGATAGACGGGCACATACATGAGAGTGCCGGGCTGGATGTCGGTGTCGGTCTCCTGAAGCAGCACGACCTTGCCGCTAAGCGCCGCCCTGCCGGTGTCGCGGGCCTGTTCCATCGCGGCGCGGCGCACCGGGTCCGAGAACATGTCGTAGCCGAAGGCTCGCAGATTGCGATCCTCGAAGGGCTCGAGGTAAACGATTGAGGTGTACGTGTCGCGAGGGCCATCAGGATGGACACGGTAGTCGGGAAAACCCTCGGCACGGATATTGGCTTGGTGGGTAGTGAGCGCGGCTGCCGGTATCCACTGCGCATAGCCGATGCCCTGAATGTAGCCCAGCGTATCCGCCGCCCGAAGCTTGTCGAAGTACGTGCGCCATTCCTCTCGATCGACCTCCTCTGAGGCGTCAAACAGCCCCGCGGCCCCGCGCAACACCAACGCGTAGGCGGAAAGACGCTCGTCGATCCTGAGGGCGACCTGATCGGCGGCGAAGCCGAACTGCTCCAGCGCCGTTGATTCGGCATTTCGGTAGACCTGGTGGCCGGAAATCAGCGACAGCAGGATGCCCGCCACCAGGATCAGCCAGACGACGCCTGGCAATCGAGCACCTCGCTTCGCTCCCATACTTACCGTTGATCCTGTGTGGTGTTACGTATCCCTGTGGGAGGGTACCGGCAAAGCGGTGGCGCGTCATGGAAAGGAATGATGGGCGCTTGTCTCAGTGATGGCGACGCGGCTGCATATAAGCCTGCGGGAGGGAGTGTCATGGTTACCGGCGTAGCCAGCGGCATCGGACGACAAATGGCTGCTTGAGCGCATTCCGGGAATGCTGCTATGGTCAAGCCAGCAGGGTTGGCAGCTGGGCCACACGGTTTTTTTATTCGCGCAGGTGCCCATCGCGTTGCGAACTCCCGCCAATCATCTCCATGGGAAGCGCTTGAACGATGGTAAAGTCCCAATCCAGCATTCTGATTCGCTGCCCGTTGCCTGACGTCTATAATTTCGTGGTGACCGACTTTGTCCGCAACTACCCTCGGTGGTCTCCCGAAGTCAAACAGCTGAAGCCCTTGAGCAAGGGGCCTTTGGCACTGGGCTGGACGGCCAGACAGGTGAGGGTCGACCAAGGACGACGTACCGAAGCCGATTTCCGGGTCATCGCGCTCGAGCCCGAGCGTCGCGTGTGCTTCAAGGGAATCAAGGATCCCTTTGTGATCAATTATTTCTTCGAACCGAATGGTGAGAGCACCCAGTTGACCTTCAGCTTCGAACTGGCGCGTCTGAGCTTGGCACTGCGGCCGTTCGAGAAACTCATCCGTTTTGCGGTTGAGGATGGTACGCAACGCGTCGTGCGAGACCTGAAGGCCTTGGCCGAAGGGGAACTCGGCCAGCAAAAGACAAACTAATCGTTATCCCGAGCGCATCCTTACGCTGGAGTCACCATGCTGTTTACTGCTGATAAAGATACAGGAATTATCCCCCACGTACTGACTCAGATCTTGGATACCTGCGTGAACGGCGTGACGCTTTCCGACCCGGACCTGCCGGACTCACCGATCGTGTATGCGAACTCCGTCTTTGAGAGGTTGACGGGCTACAGTCAGGAAGAAATCCTAGGCCGTAACTGTCGCTTTCTTCAGGGTGAGGACCGCGATCAGCCTGAGCTCGACGAAATCCGCGCTGCTCTGAAGGAACATGCTCCCATCGAGGTAACGCTGCGCAACTATCGCAAGGATGGAACGCTGTTTCACAACCGGCTTTCGATCCAGCCGCTTCGTGATGAGTCGGGTCGCTTGATCTATTATCTCGGCGTGCAGTACGACGTCAGCGAACTCGTCAACGTCAGGGCCGAGGTCGATCGTCTTGAAGGCATATTGAAAACTGCCTCGCAGGATTGATCTTGCGGGAGCCCCCAACGTGAAACGGCCACCGCGACAATGCGTCAGGTGGCCGTTTTCATTGGTTTATATGGTGCCGCAAAGCGGATTCGAACCGCTGACCTGCGCATTACGAATGCGCTGCTCTGCCAACTGAGCTATTGCGGCACTGACAATGATGGTAGCGCCGCGATGGCCTGCGAAGCTAGTCCTTGGTGGTCACTCGCAGCCGAGTGAGTCCTTCCTGAGCGGAGGAAGCCACCAGGCGGCCGTGACGATCGTAGATGCTGCCGCGGGTGAATCCGCGGCCGCCGCCAGCCCAGGGGCTTTCCATGTGGTAGAGCAGCCAGTCGTTGACCCGCACGTCATGGTGAAACCACAGCGCGTGGTCGAGGCTGGCAATCTGCAGTTTGGGGTCTCGGTAGTCGAGCCCATGGGGTACCAGGGCCGTGGTCAACAGGTTGAAGTCTGAGCTGTAGGCCAGCAGATGGCGATGCAGGGCAGGGTCGTCGGGTAGCTCTCCGGCCAGACGAAACCACACCCTTTTGTGGGCCGGCTGTCCTGTCTGACTCTCCTCGCCTGCCAGCAGAAACTCGATGGGATGGCTGTCGAAGCGCACCAGGCGAGCACTGTCGGCGAGCGTCTCAGGGGTGGGAACCTCTGGCATGTCCGTCTGGTGCTCGATGCTTGACTCCTCCTCGTGAAAGGAGGCGCTGCAGAAGAAGATCGGCCGGCCCTTCTGGATAGCGGTGACCCGGCGGGTGGCGAAGCTGCTGCCGTCGCGCACGGCGTCCACCTGATACACGACCGGATTGTGGGGGTCTCCCGGGCGCAGGAAGTAGCCATGTAGCGAGTGGGCTTGGCGCTTGGGGAGCACCGTCTGGCTGGCGGCGGATAGGGCCTGGCCCAGTACCTGTCCGCCGAACAGTTGGGGGAGCCCAAGATCCTGGCTGGCGCCGCGGAACAGGTTCTGTTCCAGGGGTTCGAGGGCCAGCAGGCCCACCAGGGCGTCGAGGGGGTTGGACATGGGCGCAATCTCCGAAAGAAATCTTGGCCTTGCCGGGCCATTCGTACAGGTGTTTTATCCCAGTCTACATGGAGTCCATGGCGTTGCGCAGCGATGAGTTCTACATGCACCGGGCGCTGGACCAGGCCCGGCTCGGGCTCGCCGCCGGAGAGGTGCCGGTGGGGGCAGTGGTGGTAGATGCCAGCGGCGAGATTGTCGGCGTTGGCTATAACGCGCCTGTTTTCAGCCACGATCCCAGCGCCCACGCCGAGATTCGTGCTTTGCGCAACGCCGGCGCGACGCTCGGTAACTATCGGCTGGACGGTTGCACCCTTCATGTGACCCTGGAGCCTTGCTTGATGTGCACCGGGGCGATCATCCATGCGCGGGTGTCGCGGGTTGTCTATGGGGCTGCCGAGCCGCGGACCGGCATGGTGGAGTCTAAGGCTAACCTCTTCGCCCAACCTTGGTATAACCACCGTGTCGAGGTGGTTGGCGGCGTACTGGCGTCCCGCGCCTCAAAGCTGCTCAGGGAGTTCTTCGCTGCCCGGCGCGGCGAATGAGCTAGCCAGCCTTGTCCGGTTGCGGCCGGCGTGCTTGGCGCTATAGAGCGCCTCATCGGCGGCATTCAGCAAATCGTCGATCCGCAGAGGGCCGGGTGTGCCTGTCGCCACGCCGATGCTGACCGTGAGCGGGGCGCCATCGGCGTGGGCCAGGCCGCTGGCTGCAACGGCCTCGCGAAGGTCTTCAGCGATACGCATAGCCTCCTGTTCGTCTCGACCGGGCAGATAGGCGATGAACTCCTCACCGCCCAGTCGGGCGAAGAGCCCGTGGTCCGACACAATGACTGCATTGCCCAACTGGCCGATCTCTTTCAGGTAGCGGTCACCCTCCAGGTGCCCGAGGTGGTCGTTGACCTTCTTAAAATAGTCGATATCGCAGAGCGCTACGCTGATGGGCTCGCGTGGGTCATGCTCACGCAGTGCTTGCAGGAAGGTTCGGCGATTGGGCAGGCCGGTCAGGTCATCGTGTCCGGCCAGCCATTCAACCTCCTGCTGCAGCCGGGTTCGCTTGCGTATCTCGCGGCGCAACTCACGGTTGGAGCGCCGCACCGCTCGATGCTGGGTGGCCATCTGCTGCTGGGAGAAGAGCACCAGGTAGAGTAATTGGGCGAGCAGCAGGCCCACCGTCAGGCTGACCACCGGCTGGCGGGGCAGGTCGCTCAGCAGTCGCCTGAGGGTGGGCTGTGAGAGCAGCACCAGGGGAATGCCTGACAGGTCCAGTTCGGCCTTCAACTGCCAGGGTCCCAGCCGAGCCTCGGCGGGCTGGTGGGCCAGACGCTCGCGGTTACGGTAGAGGCTGAGCTGCTGGTCCCCGGGATCGATGGTGGCGAACAGCGTGTCAGCCAGGGCGGGAAGGCTTACCGCCATGGCCACGGCGCCGGAAGGGCGTGACTCGGCGGCAAGGAAGATCGGCAGGTAGTGGATCATTCCCGGACCGCCTTGCAGCAGTTCGATGATGTCGGTACGCCCCTCCTTGCCGTGCTCGATGGCCCGATTGACCGCCTCGCGCCCGGCAGGTTGGTCATCGAAGAGCCGGGCGCCTAGCACCTGAAGGTTGATCGCCGTTGGCGGATGCACGAGTTGAATGCGGCTGGTGGCATCGATGTAGGCAATGTTCAGAAAGTAGCGGAAATCACGTTGGTAAGGCGCCGCCTGGGTGGCCCAGGCGGTGGCGCCCGGTGTCATGGGCGTCAGGCGCCACACGTTGGTAAAGCGACGCATGGCCGCGAGATGGTCGTCGATTTCGCGTGAGAGGCTCTCGGCCATCTGCACATGCTGCTGCTCGACGCGGGCCGCGAGGTTCCGTTCCTCCAGCGCTTTTTGATAGTGCCAGAAGAGCAGGCTCAGGAGTGCCAGGCCTAGCCCCGGCCAGAGTGCACGGTTGAGCCGGAATGACTGCTGCTGCCAGGCGCCGGCGACATCGACGATCTGGCCCACCAGCAGGATCAGCAGGATGGCCTGAGCGAGCCAGGTTCCCTGCAGGGGCAGCAGGCTGGGGGCGTGGAGCGCCTCGATCACCTGGGCCAGCAGCAGCAGGCCGGCGATCCCGAGCAGCATGGGGGCGCCAAGGCTGGCGCGGGTGCGAACCACGAGGCTGAGCAGCAGGGCGATCAGGCACAGCGTCAGCAGCAGTGGAGGGCGCCAATCCACCAGCAGGCTGCCGGTCACGATTCGGCTTGCAAGATGATCCCAACTGGCAAGAGGGAGCCAGTGCTCCGGCATCAGATAGCTGACGAGGCACAGGCTCAGGAGCCCCAGGGCCGGCCACAGCAGGGCTCGGGAGGCGGCGAGTCCCAGGCGATACCAGGCCAGCTGACCCAGAGCGGCGATGACCAGCAGCCCGGCGGCTGGCAGCGAGCCGTACACCCCGGTAATGGCCAAGGCCAGGGCGATCAGGGCACCCAGCAGCGACACCAAACTGGCGGTAATGGCCCAGGCGCTTACCGGGCGCTCACTGGCCAGGCGCGGGGGATAGGTCGATGTCATGACGCTCTTCCGGGTCGGGTAGCCGGGCATTGAGCAGATAGAACTGCTGTTGACTGCGATCCACGTAGCTCAGTATCTCATGGTAGCGGCGGATGTTGCGCACGTAGATCACCGGCTCGCCGCCCCGCGCATAGCCATAGCGGGTCTGGCTGTGCCACTCGCGCTCCTGCAACAGCGGCAACGACTCACGCACGTCCGCCCAGCGGTCCGGGTTGCCACCGCGGCTTTCGGTGATGCGGCGGGCATCGTAGAGATGCCCGAGCCCCACGTTGTAGGCGGCCATGGCCATGAACAGGCGATCTTCTCCTTCTATCGACTCGGGTAGCCGATCCTTTAACTCGCGCAGGTAGCGGGCGCCGCCGTCGATGCTCTGGGCCGGATCCAGGCGGTCGCTTACCCCCAGGTCGCCGGCGGTGGGCAGGGTCAGCATCATCAAGCCGCGCACTCCGGTGGGAGAGGTGGCCTCAGGGTCCCAGTGAGACTCCTGATAGCCCACTGCGGCCAGCAGTTTCCAGTCGAAGCCGGTCTGGCGTGCGGCTTCGCGGAACAGTTCGGTGTAGGTCGGCAGGCGTGCATGAGTATGCTTGATAAAGGTGCGCGCACCCACGTACTCCAGGTAGTCGTCATGGCCAAAATAGCTAGCGATCACGGCGTCGAGTGTGCCCTCGGCGCGCAGCGTCTGCAGGAAATCATTGGCCTTCTCCGCCAGGGCCAAGCCGCCCTCGGCGGGGAAGGCCCAGGCCATGCTGAGCGGTTTGCCAAGAGGAAACCCACGTTCCACCCCGGGAAAGAACATCCGGTTGAGCCTGAACTGGTGCTCGAAGATCACCGCGGCATCCAGCCGCTCATCCTCGATCAGTCGCAGCAGCTCGGCCACTTCCAACTCCTCCGACTCCAGCCAGGTGAGCGTCGGATAGTCTGTCTTGAGCTCCCGCAGCACCTGGTCGGTGCCGGCGCCGGCCAGAGTGCCCAGGGAAAGGCTAGCGAGCCTTCCCGGGTCGGTGACTGGCGCCATGCCGCGCCGATAGACCACCACCGGCTGCAGTTCGAGGATCGGCCGGCTGAAGATCACGCCATCGAGGTCCGGGGTCAGCGGCAGGGCGGCGGCACCCAGGTCGCCCTCGCGACGCACGGCGTCCAGCACGCTGGCGATGTGATGATCCTCGCGCAGCGCCAGGCTTACCCCCAGGTGAGCGGCGAAGCGGCGAACCAGTTCATACTCGAAGCCGGTGGGGCCCTCGCGTCCCTCGTAGTAGGTGGTAGGGGTATTGCGGGTGTGCATCTGGAGAAAGTCCCGGGCCAGGATATTCTTCAGGTGCTGGTCGTCGGGTTCTCCCGGGTGCCCGGGCCACAGGCTCAGGGCGAGCGCAGCGGCCAGACCCAGAGCGGGTAGGGCCGGGCGGCGGCGCCAGCGGCGCAAGAGCTGGACGATAAGGGTCGATGGCATGCGGAGAACGATCGGCGATGATGACTCATCACCATAACCAGCCGCGGCGTGGCTGTCATCCGCATGATTTCTCGCCACTCGCGCTTTCCAGTATCATGTTTGCCTTGTGCCGCCGGCTGCGGCCCCGTCCTTGATGATTTCCAGAGGCTCCAGGATATGCTCGAACTGCGCGGCTCCCCCGCCCTCTCCGCTTTCCGTCACGCCAAGCTGCTGGCTGCCCTTCGCGAGGCGGCGGCTGATATCGAGTCGCTGCAGGCGGAGTACGTGCACTTCGTCGACCACGATGGCGAGCTGTCTGACGACGACCTGGCCACGCTGGAGCAGCTGCTCGACTATGGAAGCCACCTGCCAGATGCACAGGTGGGGGGGAGCTCGGAGGGCCGGCTGTTCCTGGTGGTGCCGCGCATTGGCACCCAGTCGCCGTGGTCCTCCAAGGCCACGGATATCGCCCATAGCTGCGGTCTGAGGCAGGTGCGTCGCCTCGAGCGCGGTATTGCCTACCGGGTCAAGCTCAAGGGCATGCTCTCGGAGAGCGCCTTCGAGGGGATCCGCGCCACCCTCCACGACCGCATGACCGAGACGGTGCTGGCTGATGCCTCCGACGCCGCGCAGCTCTTCGCCCACCACGAGCCGGCGCCGTTGGGCAGCGTCGATATTCTCGAGGGCGGCCGCGAGGCGCTGGTCGCCGCCAACGTTGCGCTGGGCCTGGCGCTGGCCGAGGACGAGATCGACTATCTGGTGGAAGCCTTCCAGGAACTGGGTCGCAACCCCACGGACGTCGAGCTGATGATGTTCGCCCAGGCCAACTCAGAGCACTGCCGCCACAAGATCTTCAACGCCGACTGGGTGATCGACGGCGAGGCCCAGAGCCACTCGCTGTTCAAGATGATCAAGAACACCCATCGGGTCTCCCCCGGGGACATCCTCTCCGCCTACAGCGACAACGCCGCGGTGATCCGTGGCAGTGAGGCGCCGCGCTTCTTTCCGGCGCCCCTCACCGGCCAGGCAGACGAGCGCGCCGCCTACTCGGCCGTCGAGGAGCCGATCCACATCCTGATGAAGGTGGACGAACCTGCGCATTCCCGAGTTCGTGCAGCCCTGGGAGGCCTTCGACTACGGCAAGCCGGAGCGCATCGTCTCGGCATTGTCGATCATGCTCGAAGGGCCCATCGGCGCCGCGGCCTTCAACAACGAATTCGGCCGGCCCAACCTCGCCGGCTACTTCCGCACCTACGAGCAGGACGCCCTGGGCGCCAACGGCATCGAGCGCCGCGGCTTCCACAAGCCGATCATGCTTGCCGGCGGCTACGGCAATATCCGCGATGGCCACGTCCAGAAGGGTGAAATACCGGTGGGCGGCAAGCTGATCGTGATGGGCGGCCCGGCCATGCTGATCGGACTGGGCGGCGGTGCGGCCTCCTCCATGGCCTCCGGCACCTCCAGCGCCGACCTGGACTTCGCCTCGGTACAGCGTGGCAACCCCGAGATCGAACGCCGCGTCCAGGAGGTGATCGATCGCTGCTGGGCGCTGGGCGAGAAAAATCCCATTTGCTTCTTCCACGACGTGGGCGCTGGCGGGCTCTCCAACGCCCTGCCGGAGCTGGTCAAGGATGGCGAACGCGGCGGCCTGTTCGATCTGCGCGCGGTTCCCAACGCCGAGCCGGGCATGAGCCCGCTGGAGATCTGGTGCAACGAGGCCCAGGAGCGCTACGTGCTGGCGGTGGCCGCGGAGGACCTCGACACCTTCGACGCCCTGTGCCGGCGCGAGCGCTGCCCCTATGCGGTGGTCGGCGAGGCCACCGAGGCGCACCACTTGACCGTGCGTGACGACCACTTCGAGAGCCTGCCCGTCGACCTGCCGATGAGCGTGCTGTTCGGCAAGCCACCGAAGATGACCCGCGAGTTTCAGCGTGCGCCCAACGTGATGTCCGGCATCATGCTCGACAACCTCGACCTGCGCGAGGCCATGGATCGGGTGCTGCGCCTGCCTGCTGTGGCCTCCAAGAGTTTCCTGATCACCATCGGCGACCGCTCTATCACCGGCCAGGTCGCCCGCGACCAGATGGTCGGCCCCTGGCAGGTGCCGGTGGCCGACGTTGCCGTGACCACGGCAAGCTTCGACACCCACGCCGGTGAGGCCATGGCCATGGGCGAGCGATCCCCGGTGGCGCTGATCGATCCGGCCGCCAGCGCACGCCTGGCGGTGGCCGAGGCGATCACCAATCTGGCGGCGGCTCCCATCGAGAGGCTTTCCGATATCAAGCTCTCCGCCAACTGGATGAGCGCGGCCGACCACCCCGGTGAGAACCAGGCGCTGTTCGATGCCGTTCACGCCGTGGGCATGGAGCTCTGCCCGGCGCTGGGCATCGCCATCCCGGTGGGCAAGGACTCCATGTCCATGCGCACCGCCTGGCAGGAGGAAAATGCCAAGGGCGGCGTCGAGGAGAAGAGCGTCACGTCGCCGCTGTCGCTGGTGATCACCGGCTTCGCGCCGGTCACGGATGCCATGCGCACCCTGACGCCACAGATCAACCTAGAGCAGGACGAGTCCGACCTGATCCTGATCGACCTCGGCGGTGGCCGTAACCGTCTGGGTGGCTCGGCGCTGGCACAGGTCTATGGCCAGGTGGGCGACGTCTGCCCCGACCTGGAGGACCCGGAGGACCTGATGGCCTTCTTCGCGGTGATCCAGGGGCTCAATGCCGAAGGCAAGCTGCTGGCCTACCACGACCGCAGCGATGGCGGCCTGCTGGTGACCCTGCTGGAGATGGCCTTCGCCGCCCACGCCGGCCTGGAGATCAAGCTTGACTGGCTGGTCGACGAGCCTGCCGAGGCGGTGAATGCCCTGTTCGCCGAGGAGCTGGGGGCGGTGATCCAGGTGAACCGCCAGGATACCGAGGCGGTGCTGGCCCAGTTTGCCGCCGCCGGCCTCGAGACGTGCGGCGTCATCGCCCGTCCGCGCTACGACGATCAGGTGCGCGTGACTCTCTTCGAGGAGCCGCTGCTGGAGACCACCCGCCTGCTGGCACAGCGTACCTGGAGCGATACCAGCTACCGGATGCAGGCGCTGCGCGACAATCCCGACTGTGCCAAGAGCGAGTTCGACGGCCTGCTCGACGACCGCGACCCGGGCCTTTCCGCCACACCCAGCTTCGACGTCAATGATGACGTCAGTGCGCCCTACCTCAACCTGGCGCGCCCATCGGTGGCGGTGCTGCGTGAGCAGGGGGTCAACGGCCAGGTAGAGATGGCCTGGGCCTTTGACCGCGCCGGCTTCGAGGCCGTCGACGTGCATATGAGCGACATTCTCGAGGGGCGC
>JAIVHL010000244.1 GCA_020201075.1 Halomonas sp.
CGCACCGCTGCCCCGCGGCAGCGCCCGACGCAGCCGACTGAGAAAGACCTCCGCCTCGGCAGGGGTAAAGTTGCCGATGCTCGAACCGGGAAAAAAAGCGACCACTTGCCGGCCCTCGACCCCATCCGGCAGGCTAAGCCTTTGCGAGAAATCGGCCCAGGCGGCATGCACCTCCAACCAGGCATAGTCGGCCGCCAGGCGACGAGTGCTCTGAAGCAGAAAATCCCGAGAGATATCCACTCCGAGATAGCGTGTCGGACGCATCGCCTCGAGCAGTAGTCTCACCTTGCGACTGGCGCCGCTGCCGAGCTCTACCAACAGCGACTCCGGCCCGACGATCGCCGCGATCTCCTCGGCAGCTGCGGCGAGGATGCCCTCCTCGGTGCGGGTCAGGTAATACTCGGGCTGGCAGCAGATCGACTCGAACAGCTCGGAGCCCCGCTCATCGTAGAAGTATTTCGGCGACAGGGCCTTAGGAGCTCGGCCAAGCCCTTCGATCACGTCTTCGCAAAATGACGGCACCGCCGCGTCGACGTGTTGGTCGTGGAAATGCACTGCAGTGGACATCGCTTACCCTCTCCGAAAGACGAGCGTGGCGCTAGGCTTTGACATGCCGCATCATCGATCTGTCTTTGCCTGTGGCAGCAACGCCGACGCCACATCAATTTAGAGCGAGCCTGACCATGCAGCAACCGCAGCAGCCAGTGTTGAGGGATATCGTCCTCGTCGGCGGCGGGCACACCCACGTGGGCGTGCTTAAGCGCTTCGCCATGAAACCCGAACCAGGCGTCAGGCTCACCGTGATCTGCCGCGACACCCACACTCCCTACTCGGGCATGCTGCCGGGTTATATCGCCGGGCACTACGCCTATGACGACGTGCATATTGACCTGCGCCGGCTGGCGGAGTACGCCGGGGCACGCTTCTTCAGCGATGAGGTCGTGGGCATCGACCATGAGGGACAGCGAGTGCTCTGTCGCTCCCGGCCCCCGGTGCCCTACGATCAGCTGTCGATCAATATCGGGTCGACACCGCGGGTCAATGCCGTCAGCGGCGCCGGCGACCATGCCGTTCCGGTCAAGCCGATCCACCGCTTCAATGATCGCTGGATGACCCTGCTGGAACGTCTCACTCACCCACGCACCGGGCACCACCCTGGCCAGACCCGTGTCGCGGTGGTCGGTGGAGGCGCCGGCGGGGTCGAACTATTGCTGGCCATGCAGTATCGGCTGCGTCGGGAACTGCTCGCCATGGACCGAGACCCGGAGGAGCTGAACTTCGCCCTCTTCACCCGCGGTGAGCAGATCCTGCCGACCCACAACCCACGGGTGCGCCGCCACTTCCAGGCCACCCTCGAGAGCCGCGGCGTCGACGTGCACACCGCCGCCGACGTGATCGCTGTCGAAGCGGGCCGGCTGCAGACCGCTGACGGCACCTGGCATGCCGCCGACGAGATCGTCTGGGTGACCAATGCCGGCGGCGCCGCCTGGCTGCGCGATACCCGGCTGGCGCTCGACGACGACGGTTTCATCCAGGTCGGCGACACCCTTCAGTCGTTAAGTGATCCCCGGATCTTCGCCGCCGGCGATATCGCCAGCCAGATCAACCATCCCCGCGAAAAAGCCGGCGTCTTTGCCGTGCGCCAGGGGCGCCCCCTGGCCGACAACCTGCGCGCCGCCGTGACCGGTCGCCCCCTCTCGCCCTACCGCCCCCAGGCCAAGTGGCTGGCGCTGATCAGCACCGGCGACAGGCATGCCGTGGCATCGCGCGGCAAGCGCTACCTGGCTGGCGGCTGGGTGTGGCGCTGGAAAGACGCCATCGATCGGCGCTTCATGAAGAAGTTCAACGACCTGCCGCCTATGAAGGAAGGCGCCATGGCGTCGCCACGCCCCAGCCGGGTAGCGCTGGATGAGGAAGAGAACGCCCAGGCGATTTCGGCTATCGCCATGCGCTGCGGCGGCTGCGGCGCCAAGGTCGGCGCCTCGGTGCTCTCTCGCGCCCTCTCGACCCTGCAGCCGGTGGACCGCGACGAGGTACTGGTGGGCCTGCACGCCCCGGACGATGCCGCCGTGGTGCGTATCCCCGCGGGCAAGGATGCGGTGCATACCGTCGACTTCTTTCGCGCCTTCATCGACGACCCCTATGTGTTCGGCAAGATCGCCGCCAACCATGCCCTGGTCGGCGGGCACACCGGCGAGGGCAGCGAGTTGGCCCTGGGCTTTGCCGTCAACGGCCTGATTGATGCCGGCGACGCGAGCGACAGCCCCATAGGAAAAGCGATCCTGACAAAAGGCGGCCTGCGCCCGGGGCAGGTCTTGATTCTGACCAAGCCCATCGGCACCGGCACCCTGTTTGCCGCCCATGCCCGACTCGGCGCGCGCGGGCGCTGGATCGACGCCGCCCTGGACAGCATGTGCCAGTCCAACCGCCAGGGCGCGAGTTGCCTGCGAGAACATGGCGCCACCGCCTGTACCGATCTCACCGGCTTTGGGCTGCTGGGGCATCTGGTCGAAATGACGCGCCCGTCGGAGGTGGATGCCGAACTCGACCTGACGGCGCTGCCGCTGCTCGAGGGTGCCGAGGAGACCGTCGCTGCCGGCATCCTGAGTTCGCTGCAGCCTGCCAACGTGCGCCTGCGTCGGGCCATACGCGACCAGGCGGACTGGGTCGATCACCCCCGCTACCCGCTGCTGTTCGATCCCCAGACCGCCGGAGGCCTGCTGGCCAGCGTGCCCGCCGAGCGTGCCGCGGCCTGCCTCGCGGCCCTGCAGGCGCTGGGCTACGCCCGCGCCGCCATCATCGGCCGCGTCCTCGAGGCAGGCGAGGCGCTGGAACCCATCCATCTAAAAGACGGTGGTGGATAGTCATCAACAAGTGAGGCCACAGGCTGCGATGACCCGCGCCAGCGCTTCTCGCTCGGCCCGGGGGTGGAACAGTGGCGCGCGCGCCAGCACCTGCTGGCGAAGACGCTCGACGAAAGCCGGCTGCGCCTCAGCGCGTCGTAACAGCTCCCTCAGGGCCGAAGTATCGGCCACCGGAAAGTAGCCGGCATAGTCGGCGCCCAGCAGGCCCCGATTGCCAGGAATGTCGGAGGCCACCACCGGCAGGCCAGCCACGCAAGACTCACTGACGACGTTGGCGCCCCCTTCCATGCGCGAGCTGATCACCATCAGCCGTGCCCGAGCCATCCACTGGCGCACCCGCCAGCGGGGCAGATCGCCAAGCCAGCGGTATCGTCCGTTGCCGGCCATCTCCGCGCGGGCGGCCTCGGCCCATGCCGGGGTATGGGCGCCGCCGAGCTGCACCACGCGCAGCCGAGATTGCGCAGGGAGATCTCGCACCGCCTGGGCCGCGCGCAGCGAGTCCTTCTCATCGCGCAGGTGGCCGGCAACCAGCACCTCGAACCGTCGGCTGACGGGCCGCGGGGCGCGCGGTGGCAGGGGGAGTGCCGACTGGTGGACAACGTGCAGCCGTGGCAGAAAACGCGGCGGGAGGTCCTCGGCCAGGCAGTCATGCAGGCCGATGAGGGCATCACTGGCGGTGAGGCTGGCAAGAAACGACTCGGGGTCGCTGTGCTGGAAGCGGTAAACGTCAGTTCCCGTCAGCACCACCACCAGCGGACAGCCGGGAAAGGCATGCCGACAGGCGCGAATGGCGGCGTGGCTACGCACGGCATGCAGCGCCAGCACCAGATCCGGCGGCTGGCCGTCCAGGCGACAGCTGTCGGCATCCGCATCGGATTCCGCAACGCGCACGCGGCAGCCCAGTTCGCGCAGCAGCCCCGCCCAGCGGTTGGCCGTGGCCCGGTTGCCGGCGTGAGAACCTCGACTCGCCGGCGTGATCAGCGCTACCTTCAACATCATAAAGCTCCTCCCTGGCGCCCCACCCCTGACGAGGCCGGCATGATCCAAACCCCTTCAACACCCCCGCAATCCGCTGATGCGCTAGCCACCATGCTCATCGATGCACGCAGGCGCAGCCTGGCGCTGATGCAGGACATCCTCGAGGCTCGCGATCTGGGCCCGCGACTGGCGATCGTCAATCCCCCCCTGTGGGAGCTGGGCCACCTGGGCTTCTTCCATGACCATTTCGCCCTGCGCGGCCTTTTCGGCCTGCCCGATTACCAGCTCACCAATGCCGAGCGGCTATTCGATTCCAGCAGCATCGCCCATGGCGACCGTTGGTCGCTACCGCTTCCCTCGCGCGAGCAGACCCTGGACTACCTGGCTCGCGTAGAGCGGGGCATGCTCGAGCGTCTCCCCGACGGCGAGGCCAGCCCCGCCCAGAGCTATGTCTACCAGCTCACCACCCTGCACGAAGACATGCACGGCGAGGCCTTCGTCTACACCCGCCAGACTCTTGGCGATCCGGCCCCGGACCTGGGCACCCCACCGCATGGCGATTTCAGCGCTACGCCCGGCACGCCCGACGGCAAGACCCCTGCCGGTGCGCTGCCAGGCGACGTCGCCATCCCCGGCGGACGCCATATGCTGGGCTCCGACGAAAGCATTCCCTTCCGGTTCGATAATGAGAAGCCGCCCATGGAAATCGATGTGGCGCCCTTCTCGAT
>JAIVHL010000031.1 GCA_020201075.1 Halomonas sp.
TGAACGGCTGCCCAGCGCCCCGGCAGGCTGGTAGACTGTGCCGTTTTCCGGACGGTGGAGAGTGCGATGCTGGCGGTATGGGTCGAACAGCTGTTGGGGTTTGCCTCGGGGGCACTCAAGGCGATTCGCCAGGACGAGCGCTATCCGACGCTGATGACCTGGGCGCGTAGGGAAGGCCCGACGCTGGTGGGGGGTAACTTGCCCATGGCCCAGGCGTTGGCGCCGGAGCTATGGTCACAGACGCCGCTGGAACGTCTCGACTTTGCCACCGAACCGCTGGCACGGCCGGGCCGCAACGAGCCCTGCTGGTGTGATTCCGGGCGCAAGACCAAGGAGTGCTGCGGGGCCGTGAGTCTGCCGGGGCCGGTGCCCGGCCATCTGATGTGGATGCTCTCGCTGCGCGAGTGGAAGGGCAACACCCTCAAGGCGGCGCTGGCCAGCGGCCGCGCTCCGGCCCAGGGGCTGCTGGAGGCGGGGCTGATTGCCGCTGAAACCGGTCAGCGCGGCCGCGCCCAGCAGATTCTCGAATCGCTATTCGATCGCGCAGACTGGTCGCGCTTGCCGGAACAGGCCGAGCCCGCCTTCGAAATCCTGATCGACCTCTACCAGGAGCGCGGTTTTCACCGCAAGCGAGAGGCGCTGCTCGATGCGGTGCTCGAGCACGGTCCGCTGTTCCTGCGAGGGGTCGCCCTGGAGCGCCTGTGCCTGATGCACCTCGATGCCGATGACCTGGACAGCGCCCGGGCCGCCTTCGTGCGTGCCCAGCAGGCGCTGCCGGATTCGCCCACTCTGGCCTACATCGAGGCTATGCTGCTGCTCCACGAGGGTCACGAGCAAGAGGCCGCCGAGCGGGCTCGCTTCTGGTTTCGTCGTCTCGCCCGCCAGGGTGATCTCGATCCGGACCAGTTGGAATTCCTGGCCGACCTGGCTGAGAACCCCGGGGCCACCCTGGCCGAACAGCTGCTCAACGCCGAAGAGGATCTGGCCGAACCGCTTGCCTCCCTGCAGGCTCTACTCGAGGTGCTGCCGACTGCCCCTCGGCTGCAGGTGACGCGCACCGATGAGGGGCGTCTGGTGTACCGACAGAGCGATCGCGAGCAGGCCCTGCTCACCGCCTGGCTGGCCTGCTTTCCGGCGGAAGCGGTCAGCGAGTCGCCGCTAGGGCTAGAAGATGATCCTTGGCCAGCGGCCGGAGAGTGGCTGACCGAGCTGTGTGCCCACCCCGAATGGCTCGATGCCCCGGCGGTTCTCCAGGGTCTGACCCTGGCGCTCACCACCCGTTTCGGGAGTCTTCCGTGGATGGCACCCAGCCTGTTTGCGCCGCTGGCTGAACGCCTGGAACGCTGGCTCGAGCAGGTAGCCGCCGAGGGGCCCGGCACCCTGGTCTGGGACGACGGCGATAACGCCCTGTTGATGCGCACCGGTTTGGCGCTGGTGGTAGGCATGGAGCGCGGCGCGCGACAGCACTCTCGGCAGCTCGCGGAACGTCTTCTGGAACTGGATGACCACGATAGCCTGGGGCTGCGGGAGCTGGTGCTCGACCAGCTGCTGCGTGACGGGCGCGATAGTGAGGCGCTGGCCATCAGCTATCCGCCTGAGGGCGAGGAACTGGGCGAGGCGGCGCTGAGTCTGCTGCTGGGCCGCGCGCTGGCGCTGTTTCGTCTCGAGGACCCGGACGGTGGCGCGCAGGCCCTGGAGTCTGCGCGTCGACACAATGCCCATGCCCTGGCCCTGCTATGTGTCGAGAAACCCCGTCAGTTGCCCGCTGCCAGCGGGGCGGCCGAGCCCGGCTCCCGAGCAGAGGCATGGCAATATCGCACCCTGATGCGCGACCAATGGCGGGCTACGCCGGGGGCACTGGACTGGCTGCAGACTTGGCTCGATGCCCGCTAGCATCGGCACCTCCCGGTGCGCGGCCCGCCAAGGTCGATGCCAGCCGGGAAGCGTCGCCTGCGGTGCTGACGGCCGTTCTCTCGTCAGGCGTTACGCGGCATCGGTGCTGGCACCAGGTTCCGGTCACGGCTGATCCAGATCGCCAGGGCGATGGCTGGCAGGCCGAGCGCGGTGGCAATCACGAAGAAAGTGGCGTAGCCCTCGGTGGCTACCACTAGCCCACCGAAGCCGCTGAGGAACTTGCCTGGCAGGGTCATCAGCGACGAGAACAGCGCATACTGGGTCGCCGTGTAGGCCCGCGATGTCAGGCTGGAGAGAAAGGCGATGAAGACGGCGCTGGCCAGGCCATTGGCCAGGTTGTCGCCGACGATCGCCATCACCAGCATCGGCAGGCTCTGGCCGGCCAGCGCCAGGCCGGCAAACAGCAGATTGGTCAGCGTGGCCGCCGTCGCCCCCAGTATCAAAATCGGCCCGATGCCGTAGCGCGCCACCAGTAGCCCCCCCAGGATCCCCCCGGTCACGCTCATGGCGATACCGAACACATTGGTGACGTTGGCGATGGTGGCAAGCGTGAAGCCCATATCGATGTAGAGGGGGTTGGCCATGGAGGCCATGGCCAGGTCGCTGATCCGGAACACCGCGATGAAGACCAGCAGCCACAGCGCCTTGAGACGGTAACGGGTGAAGAAATCAGTGAAGGGGCAGACGATGGCGCCGATCACCCAGGCCCCCAGACGGCGCAGCTGGCGTGGCTTGCCACGACTGGCGCGCACAAAGGCGCGGACCCGCGGCTCGTGGATCAGCTGGGTCGTGAGCGACAGCCGCTCGGGCTCCGGGCGTACCAGAACGGTGATCACCCCGACGCCCACCAGGGCCGCCATGGTCAGATAGGCCGCCTCCCAGGAGAGCCAGGAGGCCACGTACATGGCGCCGGCGCCGGCGGCCAGCAGCCCTCCGCGATAACCAATGATGTAGGTGGAAGCCATGGCCGCCTGGATATCGTCCGGCGCCGATTCGATGCGAAAGGCGTCGATGGCGATATCCTGGGTAGCAGAGCCAAAGGCCACCAGCAGTGCAAAGCCCGCGACCATGGCCAGGTTCCGGGTCGGGTCGAGACTCGCCAGGCCGATCAGGCCGGCGGCGATCATGGCCTGGGCCAGCAGCATCCAGCTGCGGCGTTGGCCCAGGGTACGGGTCAGCAGCGGGAGCGCTAGGCGGTCCACCACCGGCGCCCAGAAGAACTTGATCGAGTAGAGGATGCCGACCCAGGAAAAAAAGCCGATGGCGGCCACCTCGACCCCGTCGCTGCGCAGCCAAGCCGAGAGTGTCGAGAACACCAGCAGGAAGGGAAGGCCGGCCGAGAAGCCGAGGAACAGCATGGTGATCACCGGCGCCCGCAGATAGATCGCGAGGGCATCACTCCAGCTACGGTGGGGCGTTGGGCTGGGCAGGGGGCTTGACATCGGGCAGGGCACTCCTTGCGAGCCACCCGGCACGGCGGGTGGTCACCGTCGATGGTAGAATCCTTGTATCGCGCCGATTGTTGCAGAGCGTCCGCGCCGATACCAGCATCCTTCATCCCTGGCAGGAGTCCCATGAACGAGAACGATGCGAGCCTCGAGTCCGGCGATAAAGCCGTTCCACGCTGGTACGTGATCCAGTGCAAGGGCGGTGAGTCATTCCGGGCCGCCGAACACCTGGCCAATCAGGGGTACGAAGTGTTCCATCCGGTGCTCGAGGTGCAGAAGAAACGTCGCGGCAAGCTGGAGTGGGTCAGCGAACCGCTGTTCCCCTACTACATGTTCGTTCGTCTCGACCAGTTGGTGAGCAACTGGCGGCCGATCCGCTCCACCCGAGGCGTGCTGAAGCTGGTGGGCTTCGGTGACATGCCCGTGGCAGTGAATGACGAGCTGGTGACCGCCCTGCGCGAGCAAGGCAGCCTACGCGACGATGCCACCGCCAACCTCTATTTTCGGGCAGGCGAGACCGTGCAGATTACCGAAGGGCCCTTCAAGGACCTGCAGGCGGTCTTTGCCGACCACAAGGGCGCGGAACGCGCCATCGTGCTGCTCAATCTGCTGCACCGTCAGCAGCGGCTTGAGGTGCCGGTGGCTCAGCTGCGGCGCAGCTGAGCCACGCCACGCCTAAACACATATCCGAGGAGATTGCCATGACGATCGCTCCCCAGCGGGTCGTGACCCTTCACTACGTCCTGACCGATACCGCCGCCAGCGAGGTGCTGGATGACTCCCGCATCCGCGAGCAGCCCCTGGAGTACCTCCACGGTCACCACAACATCGTCGAAGGGCTGGAGCGCGCTCTGGATGGCCAGCCCGAAGGCGCCGAACTCAGCGTGACCCTGATGCCGGCCGAGGCTTACGGCCTGCGCAACGAGGCGCTTGTGCGCGAGGTGGGCCGCAGCGCCTTCCCGGTAGATGATCTGGCGCCGGGCATGCGTTTCCAGACCCCCGGTGAGGCCGGCCCCCAGGTGGTCACGGTACTGGAGGTGCGTGACGCCAGCGTGCTGATCGACACTAACCACCCCCTGGCGGGCCGTACCCTGCGCTACCAGTTGGAGGTGCTCGAGGTGCGCGACGCCACCCGCGCCGAGCTTGCCAAGGGGCACCCTTTGCCTCCCGGCACCGATCCTGCCAGCGTGGAAGACAAGAAGGTGCTGTAAAATCTGACCTGTATCAATATCTGGCCCGGCCCTGTCAGGGCGAGGCTTCCGAATTGATGCAGGTCAGATTTTTCTTCGCCTCCCCGGGCTAAGGTTCTCCCAACAGATCGAGACGGGAGGGCAGGCACATGTATCTAGATGACGTCGTAATCTTCGGATTGGTCACCGTCGCGATGATGGTTGCTTTCATGGGTGGCTGGATCGCTTTTATCGTGCGGGATAATCGCAAGAAGAAGCACTAAGCCAGTCATCGCAAAAGTCGTCAGGGGAAGGGGGGTTATCCCCCCAGTAGCCGACCCGCTTGGGTCGGCTTTTTTTATGCGGTCGCCGACTCAGCGCTGCACAGTGGCCCTGCCACTCTCCGGGTTGCGCCAATGGCGTTGCCAGGCGCGCATCACGCGCTCCGGGTACCAGGTCTGCCCGAGGCTGCCGTTGTAGCGGGCAAGGGCTCGGGTAAAGTCGCCGCGCTCCACCGCGAGGTAGTGGGCGAGTATGGTGGTGCCGTAGCGCAGGTTCCGCCAGGGATCCTTGAGGTCGTCGGCGGGCAGGCCCAGTTCGCGAATCCAGAACGGCATGATCTGCATCAGGCCTACTGCTCCGGCGGAAGAGATCGCGTCGGTCTGGAAGGCACTCTCCACCTGAATGACCGCCAGCACCAGCTCCGGTGGAAGCCGGGCCAGGCGGGCCTCCATATAGACCCGCTGAAGCAGCTCACCGCGCAGGGCCCGATCCTTGACGAAGCGTGCAACCGAGGGCTCCATGGCGTTTTGCCACTGGCGTGCTGCCCAGATCTCCGCCGGATCCCGGTAGAGAGAGAGGCTGGCGTCGAGGGTGGTGCGCAGGGAGGCGGGGGCGGCCGGAAGCGCCTGAATCACCAGGGGGCGCTGGTTGGCCTCCAGGGAGGCCAGGAAGGTGCCATTGCTGGCCGCCGCCGGGGAGGCGGCGGCCAGGCATAGCGTGGCGAGAGCGGCGGCGAGGCGCCTCATGGCGCCGCGTGGGTCAGTGGCTGATACGCTCGCGCAGGAAATCGAGGAGCTGCTCTGCCGGTAGCATGGTGGCGTCACTGTCACGGCGTCCCTTGTATTCCAGTTCACCCTTGTCCAGGCCGCGGTCGCCGACTACCAGACGATGGGGGAGGCCCATTAGCTCATGGTCGGCAAACTTGGCCCCCGGGCGAAGGTCGCGGTCATCCAGCAGTACCTCGAAGCCGGCCTCGGTCAGCTCGGCGTAGAGCTTCTCGGACTCCTCGCGCACCCGCTGTGACTTGTGGGCATTCATCGGCACCAGCGCGATGTGGAAAGGCGCGATGGCATCCGGCCAGATGATGCCGGCGGCATCGTGGTTCTGTTCGATGGCGGCGGCCACGACCCGGGTCACACCGATACCATAGCAGCCCATCCAGGGGTGAATGGCGCGACCTTCGTCGCCCAGCACCGTGGCGTTCATCGCCTGGCTGTACTTGCAGCCCAGCTGAAAGACGTGGCCCACCTCGATGCCGCGCTTGATGGCCAGCGTGCCCTGGCCGTCCGGCGAGGGATCACCCTCCACCGCCTTGCGGATGTCATGTACCGCAGGCAGCGCCAGGTCACGTTCCCAGTTGATACCGAAGTAGTGCTTGCCGTCGACGTTGGCGCCGGCGCCGAAGTCGCTCATCAGAGCCACGCTGCGATCGATGATAATCGGCATCTCCAGGCCCACCGGGCCCAGCGAGCCGGGTCCGGCACCCACTGCGGCGCGGATCTCTTCTTCGCTGGCCATGGTCAGCGGTGCGGCTACCTGGGGCAGGTTCTCGGCCTTCACCTCGTTGAGCTCGTGGTCGCCACGCACCAGCAGGGCGATCAGCCCGCCTGCGGCGCCGTGCACCATCAGGGTCTTGAGAGTCTTCTCGATGGGCAGACCGTGCTGTGCCACCAGGGTGGCAATGGTCTTCGCATCGGGAGTGTCCACCAGGCGCAGTTCCTCGCCGGGAGCGGGGCGCTCGGGGTGGGTGCCCAGCGGCGCCGGCAGCGCCTCTGCCTTCTCCATATTGGCGGCGTAATCAGACTCGGTGGAGAAGACGATGTCATCTTCGCCGGAGTCGGCCAGCACGTGGAACTCGTGGGAGCCGGTGCCGCCGATAGCGCCGTTGTCGGCGATCACCGGGCGGAAGTCCAATCCCAGGCGGGTGAAGATCCGCGTGTAGGCGTCGTACATCGCCTGGTAGGTCTCCTTCAGCGAGGCCTCATCGACGTGGAAGGAGTAGGCGTCCTTCATGATGAACTCACGGGAGCGCATCACCCCGAAGCGCGGACGGATCTCGTCGCGGAACTTGGTCTGGATCTGGTAGAAGTTGACCGGCAGCTGCTTGTAGCTGGCGATCTCCTTGCGCACCAGATCGGTGATCACCTCTTCGTGGGTGGGGCCGACGCAATAGTCACGGTCGTGGCGATCTTTCAGGCGCAGCAGCTCCGGGCCATATTGCTCCCAGCGGCCGGACTCCTGCCACAGCTCGGCGGGCTGCACTGCCGGCATGAGTACCTCTTGAGCGCCGGCGCGGTCCATCTCCTCGCGAACGATGCGCTCGACCTTTCGTAGCGTCTTCAAACCCAGCGGAAGCCAGGTATAGAGGCCGGAGGTGAGGCGACGGATCATGCCTGAACGCAGCATCAGCTGATGGCTGATGACCTCGGCGTCGGCAGGCGTTTCCTTGAGGGTGGCAATCAATAGTTGAGTGGCGCGCATGGGTCCGGCGTTTCCTCGGGCTCGTCAAAGGGGTCGGTCCGCCAGGACGGCGGCAGATGAGGCATTGTACGGCCAAGCGCCAGGCGCGGCAAAAGCCGTCCGTGAAAGCCCCGTTGTCCGGAAGCCTTTGTGCCTTCGCCCCCTGGCGCCGGGTGTGGTGGGCGCTTGCCGGGCATGTGCTAATATCAGTTTGATATTGATTGGCCATGTCGGTCCGGAAATGTAAGTGGCAGGTGCCAATGCCTTTGATGCTATGGAGATGACTGCATGACCCCATTGTTGCGTCGCGGCCTTAAAGGCCTTGTTCTCGGTGTCTCGATGACCGCCCTGGTGGGCTGTGGCACCCTCTTCCACCCCGAACGCAAAGGACAGATGAGCGGTCGCATCGACCCGGTAGTAGCAATTGCCAACGGCGTCGGCCTGCTGTTCTTCATCTTGCCTGGGGTAATCGCCTACGCGGTGGACTTCTCTAACGGCACCATTTATTTGCCCAGCGGGCACAACGCCGCAGGTATTGATGCGCTCAAGCTGGAGGAGGATATGGACGTTGCCTCGCTGGAGCGACTGCTCTCGGACAAGAGTGGCAAGCCGGTCAGCCTGGACAGCGAATTGCTGAGGGTAGAGGAGGTGGAGAACCTGGATGAAGCCTTGGCGCTGTTGCGCATGGCGGGCACCGATGACCAGGCGCGGCTGAATGAAGTGACAAGCGACGCCGGGGCCTAACCTTTCTGGCCGCCGGGGAGGCCACGGGCGATATGTCCCCGTGGCCAGATGACAGACGGACTACTTTGCCAACTCCCGCATGGCGTTTTCCAGCCCCTCCAGGGTCATGGGGTACATGCGCTCATCGATCAATCGGCGGATCAGCTGGGTGGAGTGGGTGAATTCCCAGACGCGCTGCGGCATGGGGTTGAGCCACGCCAGATGTGGGAACTTGTCCACCAGGCGCTTGAGCCACACCGCGCCGGCCTCGTCGTTGAAGTGCTCGACGCTGCCGCCGGGGTGGGTGATCTCGTAGGGCGACATGGCGGCGTCGCCGACGATGACTACCTGGTAGTCGGCACCGAAGGTGTGCAGCACGTCCAGGGTGGAGATGCGCTCACCGTGGCGGCGAGCATTGTTTCGCCACAGCCCCTCGTAGACGCAGTTGTGGAAGTAATAGGCCTCCAGGTGCTTGAACTCCGAGCGTGCCGCCGAAAATAGCTCCTCGCAGGTGCGGACGTGATCGTCCATGGAGCCGCCCACGTCGAGCAGCAGCAGCACCTTCACCGAGTTGTGGCGCTCCGGGCGCATCTGCACGTTAAGCAGGCCTGCGTCCCGAGCCGTCTCGCGAATGGTGGCGTCCACGTCAAACTCCTCCGCGGCCCCTTGGCGGGCAAACTTGCGTAGGCGGCGCAGCGCCATCTTGATGTTGCGGGTGCCCAACTCCAAAGAATCGTCGTAGTCGCGGAAGCGTCGCTCGTCCCACACCTTGACCGCGCGGCGATGGCGCGAGCCGTCCTGGCCTATGCGGATGCCCTCGGGATTGAAGCCGTAGGCGCCGAAGGGGCTGGTGCCGCCGGTGCCGATCCACTTGTTGCCTCCGGCATGGCGCTCTTTCTGCTCCTCCAGGCGCTGCTTGAAGGTCTCGATCAGTTTCTCGAGCCCGCCCAGGGACGCGATCTGTGCCTTCTCTTCATCAGAAAGCTGTTTCTCGAACTCGCGGCGCAGCCAGTCGTCGGGGATCAGCGCTTCGATGGCCGCGTCCAGGTTCTCCATCCCCTCGAACCAGGCGGCGAAGGCGCGATCGAAGCGGTCGAAGTGGCGTTCATCCTTGACCATCACCGTGCGCGCGATCCGGTAGAAAGCCTCCATGTCGGCGAATACCACGCGACCAGTGCCCCCGCCAGCGGTGGGATCGCCTTGACCGGATCGCGGTGGTAGAGCGCTTCCCGGGCGAGCTCATCACTCATCAAGAGCTTCAGCCAGTCCACCAGCTCGGAGGTGGAGGGCTTCTTCTTGAGACCCGGGGCCTGGCGCAGCTCGAAGAACACCTCCAGGGCTTCGCCCACCAGCTTCGGGGCGATGTCGGGGAAGTGCACATCGACGATCTGCTGCATGGTCTCGCGATCGGGAAACTCGATGTAGTGGAAGAAGCAGCGGCGCAGGAAGGCGTCGGGCAGCTCTTTTTCGTTGTTGGAGGTGATCACGATGATCGGGCGATGTCGGGCGCGAATGGTCTCGCCGGTCTCGTAGACGTGGAATTCCATGCGATCCAGCTCTTGGAGCAGGTCGTTGGGGAATTCGATGTCCGCCTTGTCGATCTCGTCGATCAGCAGTACGACCCGCTCGCCCGCGGTGAAGGCCTCCCACAGCTTGCCGGGTTTGATGTAGTTGGCGACGTTTTCCACGCCTTCCACCCCCAGTTGGGAGTCGCGCAGGCGGCTCACCGCGTCGTACTCGTAGAGCCCCTGGGCCGCCTTGGTGCTGGACTTGATGTGCCAGGTGATCAGACGGGTGCCAATGGAGGCCGCCAGTTCCTCGGCGAGCAGGGTCTTGCCGGTGCCAGGCTCGCCCTTGATGAGCAGCGGGCGCTCCAGGGTCACGGCAGCGTTGACCGCCTGTTTCAGGGCTTCGGTGGCCACATAGGTGGCAGTGGAATCAAACGCCATGGGGTCGTGCCTCGGCAGGTCGCGGTGGGAAAAAACTCAAACAAGTGTAAGGAAGGGCGGCGATGGCGACAAATCACTTTCCATGCGCGAGGCGATAGGCCTCCACCAGGGTCACAGGATCGTGCTCCGAGTGGTCGCGTCCGGCATGGGCCCGCATCCGCTGGGCAGTCAGGTCGCTCATGGGGGGTGGCGTTGCCACGCCGTGACGCATTTCGGGTCCAAGGGGCGCTTATATGGTGCAGTGCGGCAATCTTTCAGCCGGCTTGAACGCCCGGCTGCGATCGATATTTTATCTAACATGATGTTTATAAACCTATTGATAATTATCTGGCGCGGTCTTCGCAAGAGTAGTGACATGATCGCCGAATCAGATTGGCGAATCACCAGTGAGCTGGCGTGCTCCACCTGACCCCCTTCGGGGGGTCTTTTTTATGCTTGGCAGTTGGGTCAACATGGTCTACATTAATAAAAAATGTAGACATTAAACGCATCCAGACCCACGGAGCCCACGCCATGAGCCAGATCACCCCCGTCACCTGGGAAGATCCCTTCCGCCTGATCGACCAGCTCACCGAAGATGAGCGCATGGTCCACCAGACCGCCCACGACTACTGCCAGGAGAAGCTCCTGCCGCGGGTGCTCGAGGCCAATCGCAACGAGATATTTCATCGCGAGATCATGAATGAAATGGGCGAGCTGGGTCTGCTGGGCGCCACCATCGACGGCTATGGCTGCGCCGGACTCAACTACGTCAGCTACGGCGTGGTCGCCCGCGAGGTGGAGCGGGTCGATTCCGGCTATCGCAGCGCCATGAGCGTGCAGTCGAGCCTGGTGATGTACCCCATCCACGCCTTCGGCAGCGAGGAGCAGCGCGAGAAGTATCTGCCTCGGCTCGCTACCGGCGAGTGGGTAGGCTGCTTCGGCCTCACCGAGCCGGATGCCGGCTCCGACCCGGGCGGCATGACTACCCGTGCCACTCGCACCGATGGCGGCTGGCGCCTCAACGGCACCAAGACCTGGATCACGAATTCTCCCATCGCCGACGTCTTCGTGGTGTGGGCCAAGGACGACGAAGGCGTGATCAACGGCTTCATTCTCGAAAAGGGCATGCCGGGACTCTCCGCGCCCAAGATCGAGGGCAAATTCAGCCTGCGCGCCTCCATCACCGGCCAGATCGCCATGCAGGACGTGGAAGTCTCCGACGAGCAGCGTCTACCCAACGTCACCGGCCTGAAGGGACCCTTTTCCTGCCTCAACCGTGCCCGCTACGGCATCGCCTGGGGCGTCATGGGGGCGGCCGAGGCGTGCTGGCACGCCGGTCGCAACTACACCCTGGATCGCAAGCAGTTTGGCCGCCCGCTGGCCGCCAACCAGCTGATCCAGAAGAAGCTCGCCGACATGCAGACCGAGATCGCCCTGGGCTTGCAGGCCGCCCTGCGCGTAGGCCGCATGATCGATGACGGCCAGCTGGTGCCGGAGGCTATCTCGCTGATCAAGCGTAACAATTGCGGCAAGGCCCTGGATATCGCCCGCGTCGCCAGGGACATGCATGGCGGCAACGGCATCAGCGACGAATACCACGTTATTCGCCACGTGATGAACCTCGAGGCCGTCAACACCTACGAGGGTACCCACGACGTCCACGCCCTGATCCTGGGCAGGGCCCAGACCGGCCTCCAGGCCTTCACCGGCTGATCGGTTAGAACGATACACGCTGTCGATAACTAGGGGCGCCAGGCCTGCCGCCGGATCAGCCCCGAGTGAGCAAGGAGCTCAAGATGAGCGGACCGCTGGACGGCATCACGGTGCTCGACATGTCGCGGGTGCTGGCCGGCCCCTGGGCGGGCCAGCTGCTCGCCGATCTGGGGGCTCGGGTGATCAAGATCGAGCACCCTGAACGTGGCGACGACACCCGCGGCTGGGGGCCCCCGTGGCTCGCCGAGGCGGATCAGGTGGAGAAGGTCGCCGCCTACTATTTATGTGCCAATCGCGGCAAGCAGTCGCTGGCCGTGGATATCGCCACGGAGGAGGGCCAGGCGCTGATCCGCCGGCTGGGCGAGGGTGCCGATATCCTGCTGGAGAACTTCAAGGTGGGTGGACTGGCTCGCTATGGCTTGGATTACGCGAGTCTCAGGGCCATCAACCCGCGGCTGATCGGCTGCTCGATCACCGGCTTCGGGCAGGATGGCCCCTACGCCCACCGCGCCGGCTACGACTTCATGATCCAGGCCATGGGGGGGCTGATGAGCCTCGGCGGAGAGCCCGACGGCCTGCCGATGAAGACCGGCGTCGCGATAACCGACGTGATGACCGGGCTTTACGCTAGCGTGGGGGTTCTGGCGGCGCTCCAGGAGCGTGCCCGCACCGGAGAGGGTCGCCATGTTGACGTGGCGCTGCTCGATGTTCAGGTGGCGACCCTGGCCAACCAGGCGCTTAACGCCCTGGTCAGCGGAGAGAATCCGGAGCGCCACGGCAACGCCCATCCCAATATCGTGCCCTATCAGGCGTTTGCCTGTGCCGACGGCCACCTGGTCCTCACCGTGGGCAACGATGCCCAGTTTGCACGGTTCGCCAAGCTGCTCGGCCACCCGGAGTGGTCCGAGGACCCCGCCTACGCCAGCAATGCGGCCCGAGTCGGCAACCGCCATGTGCTGGTGCCGATGATTCAGGCAATCCTCATGACACGCGGTCGCAACGACTGGCTCGCCGAGCTTGAGACCCGTGGCATTCCCGCCGGCCCCATCAATACGCTCACCGAGGTGTTCAACGACCCTCAGGTGCAGCATCGCAAGCTGCACCGCATCTTGAAGCGAGGCGAGCTGGAAGTGCCCCAGGTGTCCAACCCGCTGCGCTTCGACGGTGAGTCGGCAACCAGCGATGTGGCTCCGCCGCGAATCGGCCAGGACAGCGACTCGATTCTTATCGAGATGGGTCTCTCCCGGGACGATATTCATCGCTTGAGGAGAGCCGGGGTGGTCCGCTGATCACCTGTCTCAACTCTCAATTCGCAACTCTCAATTCGCAACTTCGGATGATGCTCTTTGACGGTTCCCCCTGCTTGACCTAGCTTTCGATAAGTGACTGGTACCCTGACACCAACTCCCTATGAAAGGGTGAGCTCAGTGAGTATCGGTATCTACTTGTCGGTCCCACGATGTGTCGTGGAGGGCGTATGGAGCGTGCGAAGGCATCACCCGATTCTCGGTGGCAACTCATCGTGGTGTCGATTGGCGAGCTCTCACTGGCCCAGTTGCCGGTGCTCTCCAGTGGGCTCTCGCGCTCTTTGCGCGAGGTGGCCGAAATTCTCTGCCAGTCTCCCGCCCTTCTGGTCGACGACCTCGATCACGCCACGTCCCATTCCCTGCAAGACCTTCTCGAAGGCCTCGGTCTCGAGGTGCGTCTCGAGCCCCACGGCACGCCGGTGCCGCCGACGCCGCTCTTCGAGATGGCCGTGCATGTCAACGACCCTTCCCGTACGCCCGCCATCGCCGAAGCGCTCGGCGAATTTCTCGGTACCAAGGCCGATCAAGCCTTCGCGCTGCTGGCGCTGCCGCCGGGTGTCGTCCTCGGCCAGGTTGGCGAGGCGCTGTGCGAGCGTCTCGCCAATCGCCTGGGGCCGGGTGTTGTTGTCAGTCGGGCACGGCGTGAAGAGAGCCTGTTCGACCTGCACGTCGCTCGCGGGGCTCAACTGCCTGCGCCGCTTGCTGCCGAACTTGGCCTGTCAGCGACAGCAAGTCCGAATGGCCTGCTATCCGTTGGTCTGACGCAGGCCGGCGCCAGGCGGGTCTGGTCGATGATCAGAGGGCGAGATGACCTCCGCCTGGTGAATCGTGACCTGGTGCGTTGGGATGTGGTGCTCTCCGGAACGGACGGTGACGCTCTAGTGCGTTACCCGGCCGATGATGGCTTGCCGAAAGGCGCTGACGCTTCTTTCGCTCCTTCCCGGGTGGCACAGGTGCTCGAGGCATGTTTCGGGATACCGCCCCACCTTGCTCCCCGGGTTCTGGCTGGCGCGCCAGTGGCGCTTGCCGACGCATGTCCGCGCACAGAGGCCGAGCGGTTGGCCGCCCAGGCGCGTGCCGTTGGGCTCACCGTGGTGCTTGAGCCTGCGGGCTTCGAGCGTGCCGGGCTGCGCGTCGAATCGGCCCGCGATGGGTCCGCTCTGTGCGCCACGCTTAAGCGACTTGGCATGCCGGTTCCCGAGAGCCTGCCGGCCATCATCGCCTCCAACCTCTCTGATCTCGAGGCTCGAACCCTCGCCGAGGCCCTGTCGGGTGTCGGTGCCAGGACGCGTTATACGTCACCCGCGTTAACGGAGGCCAGGGTATGAGCCCCGCGGAATCGTCAATCAGCAACCGCCATTTGGCCCATCTGTCGATTGTTGAGCGGGGCAAGATGGCCGCCGTCGCCGGTAATCACGATATGGCCCTCGAGTGTTACCGCACGGGCCTGCGCATGGCGCAAACTCTCTCTGCGCCCGGCCCCTTCGCCCGGCACTATACCGACTGTATTCTCGACAGCCTCGAACGCGCCGGTCGACTCGAACCGGCGCTATCGCTATGTGAGTCGGCGGGTCGTGAGCTCTCCGAGGTCCAGTCCCCGAATCCACTGCAGCGTCGTGATCACGCCACCCTGTTGCTGCGCCAGGCCCTGCTGCTG
>JAIVHL010000032.1:0-16499 GCA_020201075.1 Halomonas sp.
CTGCATGGTCTCCTGGCGTTTCCGGGACTGCTGTATGCGGTCGTTACGCTCGGCCTCCCGGGAAGCGAACACCTGATCGCACAGATCCCGAAACTCGCGCCATAGCGCCTGTTCTTCGCCCCGTGGGGCTCGGCCCAGGTCGCGCCAGCGCTGCTGCAGCGCCTTGACCGTGTCGGCGCGACGGACGGCAGGCATCGTCTGGTCGAGCAGGGCGCGCACCTGTTCGATAAGATCGCGTTTAGTCTCGGCGACCGATTGGGCGCGCTGGTCGATCAGCGCCTGGAGCGCGTGACGGATGCGAGCGAAGCGACGCCCAATGGCCTCGGCCTGGTCCCGGGGGACCGGGGCGGCTCGCCGCCACTGATCGCGGGCGCGATCGCGGATCTCGCGCAGCGCATCCGGGTCGGCTTCCTCGGCGGGCTGGTCAAGCAGCGTCTCGAGCTGCACACAAAGGGTCTCGCGAATGATGAGGTTGGCCTGGCGCTCCTCATCGAGGCGCTCCCGCCACGGGGTCAGGCGTGCGTGGATGCGGTCGGAGGCGGTCCGAAAGCGGGTCGATTGCTCGCGGTTGGCGGCGGCGTCGCCCAGCGACTTCCACTCCTTGACCAGTTGGCGATGGCGGCGGTCCAGGCTGGCGTCGACGAGGGTGTCATCCTCGGCCAGGGCTTCGATGGCCTGGACAAGCTGATCGCGCTTGGGGCCAGCCACGAAACTGCGCCAGTCGCGCAGTTCGGCCAGCCGCGCGCCCAGCTGCCTGAGGCGCGAACCGTGGGGCGGGTGAGCGCTGGCGTCGAGCTTGTCGGCGGTCTGGCGCAGGCGTTGATGAAGTCGGCTGGCGCTCTTGAAGGCGCCGCGCTCAAGCAGGCGTTCCAACTCGTCGAGATCAGCGATGAAGCGGGCCAAGCGCTCCGTCTGGTCCTCGGTCGGGGCGTCCTTCTGCACCAGGCGTTCACGCGCTTTGAGCAGCAGAGGAGTAGGAGCCAGATCCGCAGGCCAGGCGAGGGCGCCGAGGAGGGCCGCAAGGCGTTCGTCATCGCCATCGAGCAGGGCGCGCCCGACCTCGTCGGCGCGCTCCTCCAGGCGGACCCAGGCCTGACTGATGTGCTCGAAGCCCTCGCGGACGGCGTCGTAGCGTTGGCGCAGCGCCTGGTCGGCCAGGTGCTGGTCAGACAGCGCCTGCCAGCGGTTCGCCAACAGCTGCCTCTGGGCACGCAGGCTGGCGATATCCTGGGTCATGACCACCTCGCTGCGACCCAGAGCCTCGACTCCCTCCTCGAGGGCCTCCACCAGCGCCACCCTGGCCTGCTCGGCGTCCTCGCGGCGCGCCTTGGCGGCTTCACTGGCGCGCTGCTGGGCCTCGTGGTCGCCGATCACCTTGCGGCAGCGCAGGCAGGCGTCGTGGTAGCGGCGCTCCTGGCTGGCGTCGGGTAGATCCTGCAGGGTCCCCCATTCGCGCATCAGGTGGCGAAAACGACCGGCATAAAGCGGTTCCCAGGGAGCGGCGGCATGGCGTTCCAGATCAGCGAGAAGCGTTTCGCGGCGCTCACGGCTGGCGGCCAGTTGGGCAGTGTCGGCTCGCAGGCGGTTGAGGCGCTCACGGGCCTGGCGCATCACTTGGCTGTCGCGGCGGGCCTGTTGGGCGAGGCGAGCCAGTCCGGCTTCGCTGGTGACCCGCTCGGCGGCGGCATGGCGCACGGCGGCGATACCGTTGTCGCAGGCCTGCCGGATCAGCGCTTCCTCGCCGTCCAGTCTTTCCAGGGCGGCCAGGCGCAGCCGCTGGTTGTCGCCATGCAGGCAGAGCTCTGCCAGAAGGGTGACGTCATCGAGCCGTTCGATAAGAGCGACTCGAGCGCCCAGCTCCAGGCTTCCGGTGCGCCCGGCAAGCAGGGCGACCAGCCGGCGGAAGAGCTCTTCCGAGGCGTCGCCTTCGTCGAGCATGCCGAGCAGCCGCTCGGGGTCGTCGAGGCGGGACAGCGCGGTGGCCCGCACGCACGACTCCTTGTCCCGGGCGAGCCGCTCCAGTGCCTGGCGGTGTTCGTCGCGGGCGGAGTCGAGGCGCGCAATGGCCTGGCGTCGCACCTGCGGGTCGGGGTGCTGCCAGCGCGGGGCGAACAGACGGCGAAAGAGTCCTGACATGGGCGATCCTGATGAAGGGCGCATCACACACCGGGACGCGCCGGTCGGTTGTCGGTTGTCGGTGGCTGTCGGGTGTGGTCCCGGGCAGGCCATCAGGCGCAGCACCGGTAATGGGCATGAGAGTATCTAAGCATGCGGTGCCGCTGGGGAAAAGCCTGTGTTGTGGCCGTCTGGAGACACTGACAGGGAGCCGCCGCTAGGCGTATGATCAGTTGCAGGGGGCACGACACTCGCTTAGCTTTAGTGACGTACCTCGATCAACACTCATGTGGAGTTCGGCGATGAGCCTCAAAGTGGACAGGGACGGCATGGCCTTTACCTTCAAGGGCGGCATGCTACCCATGACTGTCATGGAGCTGACCAGCGCGGACCCCGAGCGGATCCGCGACCAGCTCGCCGGCAAGCTGAGTCAGTCCCCGGCCTTCTTTCAGCACACGCCGGTGGTGCTCAGCGTCGAGAAGCTTGATGAGCCGCACCTGGCACTTGAACGCATCTGTGCGGTCTGCCGTGCCCACAAGCTTCTGCCGGTGGCCGTGCGCGGAGGCGCTGAGCCGGTAAAACAGTCTGCCTGGGCACTTGGCCTTGGCTGGTTCCCGCCCCTGGAGGCGAACCGCCCCAGGGCGCTCGAGAGCGTGTCCTCGGCGGACATCGAGGAAAGCCGCGAGGAAGAAGCCGCCCTGTCGTCCCCGCCGGGCGTTGCCAGTGGCGGTAGGATCTTTCGTGGCACGGTGCGCTCCGGCCAGCAGATTACCGCCCCCGAGGGGGATCTGGTGGTCGTCGGCGCGGTCAATGCCGGCGCTGAGGTGCTGGCCGCGGGCAGCGTACACGTCTATGGCGCCCTGCGAGGCCGGGCTCTGGCCGGCATCCACGGCGATCCCCTGGCCGGCATCTTTTGCCGTGAACTCCACGCCGAGCTGCTCTCGGTGGCCGGCAACTATAAGCGTCTCGAGGACATCGACCCGCGCCTACTGGGCGTTATGGTGCAGGTGCGTCTCGACGGAGACCAACTCGGTATCACGTCGCTGGCCTGAGGCTGGGCATGACCGAGACGGTTATCTCTTTACCATTTAATGACAGACAGGAAGCGACCCTTGGCCAAGATCATCGTTGTGACCTCCGGCAAAGGAGGCGTCGGCAAGACAACCAGCGCGGCAGCCATCGCCACCGGCCTGGCGCTGCGCGGCAACAAGACCGTGGTCATCGATTTCGACGTGGGGCTGCGCAACCTTGATCTGATCATGGGCTGCGAGCGTCGGGTGGTCTATGACCTGGTCAACGTGATCCAGGGCGAGGCTGGGCTGAGCCAGGCGCTGATCCGCGATAAGCGTGTCGACAATCTGCACATTCTTCCGGCCTCGCAGACCCGTGACAAGGACGCTCTGAGTCAGGAGGGAGTCGAGAAGGTGCTTGAGGCCCTGAAAAAGGATTTCGACTACATCCTCTGCGACTCCCCTGCAGGCATCGAACGCGGTGCCCAGCTGGCCATGTACTTCGCCGATGAGGCCATCGTGGTCACTAACCCCGAGGTTTCCTCGGTGCGTGACTCTGATCGTATCCTCGGCCTGCTGGCCTCCAAGACTCGTCGCGCCGAGCGCGGTGAGGAGCCGATCAAGGAGCACCTGCTGGTCACTCGCTACAATCCGGAGCGGGTCGATCTGGGCGATATGCTCAATCTCGATGATATCCGTGAGATCCTGGCCATCGACCTGATTGGCCTGATTCCCGAGTCCGAAGCGGTGTTGCGTGCCTCCAACCAGGGGGTTCCGGTGACCCACGATGCCGCCAGTGATGCAGGCCAGGCCTACACCGATACGGTGGCGCGCCTGCTTGGCGAGGATGTGCCCCTGCGTTTCCACGAGTACCAGAAGAAAAGCCTGCTCAGCCGCATGTTTGGAGGAGTTCGCCGGTGAAATTGCTTGAATTCCTGAAGCGAGAGCGCAAGAAGTCCGCCTCGGTCGCCAAGGAGCGGCTACAGATCATCGTGGCACATCAGCGCACACAGCGTGGCCAGCCCGACTACATGCCGATGTTGGAAAAAGAGCTGCTGGAGGTGATCCGTCGCTACGTGCAGGTGGACGACGACGCCATTAACATCAGCCTGGACAGCGAGGACAACTGCTCGGTGCTGGAGCTCAACGTCACGCTGCCCAAGAGTTCGCCCGGCTGAGTGACGAGCGGTGCTGTGCTAGGCTGTGGCCTTCATACAGCATGACCGTCGGAGAGCTAGCCTATGGCGCCGCCCGCTGCCCCGCTGACCTTTCTGTGGCACGACTACGAAACCTTCGGCGCCGACCCGCGCCGTGACCGCCCGTCCCAGTTCGCGGCGATCCGCACCGACGCCGAGTTCAACGAGGTCGGTGAGCCGGCAGAGTGGTTCTGCAAGCCCGCGGACGACTATCTTCCTCATCCCCAGGCCTGCCTGATTACCGGAATCACGCCTCAGCAGGCGCGCCGCCGAGGGCTGCCTGAAGCGGAGTTTGCCGGAAGCATCGAGGCGTTGATGAGCGCGCCAGGTACCTGCGTGCTGGGCTACAACAGCCTGCGTTTCGACGACGAGGTGACCCGCCACCTTTTCTATCGCAACCTGATCGACCCCTATGCGCGAGAGTGGCAGAACGGCAACTCCCGCTGGGATCTGATCGACGTAGTGCGGGCCTTCCATGCCCTGCGCCCATCAGGTATCGAGTGGCCGAGCCGGGAGGATGGCGCGCCGAGTTTTCGCCTCGAGGACCTGACCGCCGCCAACGGCATCGCCCACGCGGGCGCCCATGATGCCCTGGCCGATGTGCGCGCGACGATTGCTCTGGCGAAGCGGCTGAAAGAGGCAAACCCTCGGCTCTTCGAGTATTTGCTGGGGCTGCGCGGCAAGCGTTCGGTGGCCCGGCTGCTCGACGTGCCAGGGCGCAAGCCGGTGCTGCACATCTCTCGCCGCTATCCGGCCAGCCGCGGCTGCGCCGCCCTCGTGGTGCCGTTGGCCGAGCACCCCACCAACCCCAACGGAGTCATCGTCTACGATCTCTCGATGGACCCGACCCCGCTCTTCGACCTCTCCGCCGAGCAGATCCGCCAGCGCGTCTTCGTCAGCAACGACGACCTGGCCGAGGGCGAGGAGCGCATCCCCCTCAAGGTCATTCACATCAACAAGTGTCCGGTGCTCTTTCCGGCCAGCGCGCTGAAGGATGTGGAGGGCCCCCACCAGGGCGAATACGGGGAGATCGTCACCCGGCTGGGGCTGGATGTGGTGGCCTGCCGTGAGCACTGGAAACGTCTCGCTGCCCACCCCGAGGTAGCCGCCCGGGTCAGCGAGGTGTTCGCCGCCCCGCCGCCTGGAGGCCCCGAGGACCCTGACCTGATGCTCTACGCCGGCGGCTTCTTCTCGCCGGCGGATCGCCAGCAAATGCAGCGCGTGCGTGACAGCGATCCCTGGGATCTGGTGGGGGCGCGTTTCGCCTTCCAGGATCCGCGCCTGGAGGAGATGCTGTTCCGCTTCCGGGCGCGCAGCTATCCCGAAACCCTGGAGGGCGAGGAGCTTGCCCAGTGGGAGGCCTATCGCTGGGCGCGCATGAACGACTCGTCGGTGGCCGGCCTTACCCTCAAGGGTTTCGCCCGGGAGATAGAGCGGCTCAATCAGGTGGCGCTGAGCGACCGCGACCGCCAGGTGCTCGAGGAGCTAGTGATGCACGTGGAGGCGATCATGCCGCCCCAGGCCTTCGACTGAGATATCGCCCGCCCCTCAGGCCTTGAAGACCACGAGCTACCACCGAGGCTGTTGCTACTGGTGGGAGCCACGCTCTGCGGGCGGTCCGACGTTTCGGCGAAGGTTATGGCCTTGGCATAGGCCATAACACCGCCGGGCGGCTGCGCCGCCATTCGCCGGGCGGAGCCCAGCTCCCACAGCAGCCCCTCGCTTATCTTGCGTGACTCCTCACCCTTCACTCTTCACTCCTCGACCTCCGGGAGCGGCTCCAGATGCTGGGTCAGCGCCAGCACGTCGTCTGGCTCGTTTCCCGGGTCGTAGGCGACCCGGGCCACCGCCGTTTCACGAAGGGTTGGCCACAGCTTGCGCAGAGCATCGGCGTCGACCGCCAGCGCCTGCTCGGCCAGCCGCTCGCGGCGGTCGAACTCGGTGTCGCCGAAGGACATGGCCTGCCATAGCCGGCCGGCGCGCCCGGCGAGGCTGGTGTCGCGCTGGATCAGGCTGTCGTGTACTGCCTGTCGATAGGGTGCCAGGGTCTCGTCGTCCAGCGCGGCCAACGTAGTTTCGAAGTCGTCGAGAAAGGCATCGATGCGTGCATCGATCGCCGCGCTCTCGGTTTCCGGCGACTGCACCAGCAGCGCGAGCCCCGGGGCGTCCAGCATCGGTGAGTAGCCGGCATTGACCACGTACCCGAGCTGCTCTTCGGTGCGCAGACGCTGGTAGAAGGGGGTGTCGATCAGCTGGCCGAGGACCGCCACACGGGCCTGGCTGGCCAGTGAACGGTCGGGGCCCTGCAGATAGCGCAGCACCACCGACTCCTCGCGGCTGGTATGCGGCGTCAGGCTAGGCAGATCGGCGTCGGCCCGCAGCGGCATGAGATCGGGAATGGCGGATGCGTTGAGGGTCGGGGCAAGCGCCTCGGCGACCCGGCGGCCCAGGGCTTCGGCCTCGTCGGCTGTCAGATTACCCACCGCCATGGCCTCCAGGCGCAGCTCGGCCATCAGGGCGTCGCGGTAGTCGCGCAGGTCGTCCGCGTTGAGCTCTTGGCTCGCCTCCAGCAGAGCGGCGCTGGGCCACTGGGGACGCACCAGCGCCTCGGCCAGGGTGCGGCCGGCCTGACGGTGCAGCGCCGCCTGGGGCGCGTTGCGCCACTCGCGCTGCAGGCGATAGCGCACACGTTCGACGCTAGCCTCGCTGATATCGCCGACCTGCAACTGATTCAGCACCCGTTCTACCATTCGCTCCTGGCGGTCGCGCCAGCCGGAGAAGGAGAGGGTAATGCCGCGGGCGTGGGCATAGGCCTCGAAGTGCTGCCCGGCCAGGCGTGCCGGATAGAAGGCCTCGTTGAGGCTGTCGTCCAGCCAGCCGGCCAGCAGTCGGGCCAGGGCGGCGTCCCGGGCGGAGCTGGCCGCCTCCGGGTGCTGCAGGCTGAATCGCCACTCCACCTTGGGGGTATTGAAGGTAGCGTCCGCCATATGCCATAGGTCGAAGGCGGGCGCTTCCACCAGATGCTGCGGCCGTTCGTCCTGAACGTCACGCAGCGCTAGGTCCTCGGCGATGAAGGGGTTGGGGGCGGGCAGGGCCAGGCCTGTCAGTGCGTTGGCCTCGCTGCTGTTGTTCTGACGCTTGTCTTCACCCCAAGGAGCATGGAACCAGGGCGAGGTCATGTCGCCTTCCACGTCGGGGGCGCTGTAGAGGCGGATCAGGTTGTCGGGGGTGAGGGCGTTGAGGTAGACCTCGAAGAGAGTGGCCTCGATGGCGTCGCGCGCTTTGGCGCCGTCCGGGGTCAGGCTGATGTTGACGCTAAACAGGGCGTGGTGGCCGTCACCCCGGGAAATGCCGGCGGAGAGCCCATCGGCCCAACCGGCTTCGCGCAACACCGCGAGCAGGCTGCCTTCGCCTTCGTGGCCCAGCAGGTGCGCCACGAGCTCGGCGGGCTTGTGACGATACTCGGCGATGGGGTCGGGGATCGGGAAGAGCAGGCGTAGGTGGCGGCTGTCGCGCACTGACTGCAGCGCGACGCGCTGGGGCTGCGCCTCCTCCAGCGCCAGCGGGGCGGTGATGCTGGGGGCTTCGAGCCCGCGGTCGGCGATGACGGCGAAGCGTTCGGCAACCAGTGTCTCGAGCTCATCCAGCGGCTGCGGCGCCACCAGCGTCAGGTGCATGACGTTGGCATCGTAGTAGCGCTGGTAGAAGTCGATCACCCGCTCGCGCAGGCTGGGCTCGCCCTCGGGGCGGTCGGCCAGGGTCTCGCGGCTGCCTACGGAGAAGCCGTTGGTAGGATTCTCAGGGTTGAGCAGGGTATTGAGCACGTCGTTCTCGCGGCGGCCATCGTCGCGGATGCGCGCCATGTATTCCGAGTGCACGATGTTGCGCTCACTCTCCAGTCGATCCGCGTTGAACAGCGGCGAGATGAAGAACTGGCTGAAGCGATCCAGGGCGCCTTCCAGGGCGTCGGGGTCGATGTCGAAAAAATAGTTGGTGTCCTGGGGGGCGGTGAAGGCGTTGTGGCTTCCGCCGCGGCGCGAAATATAGCCCTGGTAGGCATCGGCCTCGGGGAAGGGTTCGGTGCCCAGGAACAGCATGTGCTCCAGGAAGTGGGCCAGACCGTCGAGGTCTTCCGGGTCCTGGGCGCTGCCCACTGAAACGTTCATGGAGGCGGCGGCCTTGTCGGCATCGGGGTCGCTGACCAGCAGGGCGGTGAGGCCGTTTTCCAGGGTCAGCACCCGATAGTCGCGGCTGTCATGGGGGCTGACCAGCGGCGAAACCACCTCGGTGATGGCGTCCGCCTCCGGGTGGTGCTCGGCCGCGGCAGGGCCGGTGATCAGCAGTGCCGCGGCAGCAGCCATGCAGCATCGAGCAGTCGGGGTAAGGGACATCGTCTCTCCTGTGGATCTAGGCATCGTGGCTCGGCGCGTCATGACGGGGTGCATCGCGACGGCGTCAGTCGGGCTGGCGCAGCATGGGTCCGACCGGATGAGCGCAGGCGGCGTCCTGGTGTGCGGGATTGTTCACACGTCTTGATACCGGGAAAGCGCCCAACAGTTCCAACGGGGCGGAAATGAGCAGGGCGCGACTCTGTTCCAGCGGCGTCTCGGGATCGAGCCAGCGTCGAGCCTGGGCGGGGTCGATCACCGCCGGCAACCGGTCGGTGAGCGGGGCCAGCAGGCGATTGGTCGGCACGGTGATCAACGCCAGGGAGTCGGTATGCTCCGCCAGGCTGGTGTGAAAACGGCACCAAAGACCCGCCAGCAGAAGCGGTCCGCGGTCGACTCGGGTGATCAGGAAGGGCTGTTTGAAGCGAGGCTGGGCCTTCCAGACATAGACGCCGCTGGCCGGTACCAGGCAGCGCCTCACTTGGAAGGCCTCGCGAAACATCGGGCGTGACTCCAACGATTCGGCTCGAGCGCAGTGGGGCGCGTGGTCAAGCACTTCCAGCCAGGGTGGGGTGAGCCCCCAGAACAATCGGCTCAGGCGCAGACATCCTGCCTCCAGGCGAATGGCCGAAAGCATACGGCGCGGGGCCATGTTGGCACTGGTCATCAGGGGGGCGTCGACGGTCAGTTCCGGCAGCAGGCGCGCAAGGTCGAAGGGGGCGATATGCAGTCTTCCGGCCATGGTCGCTCCGCAGGGGATAGGCCGTTCAGGGTAACCAAGGGGAGGGGTGGAGGAAAGGGCAGAGCGCGTGCTGCGGCAAAAGACTGCAGGGAAAAGCGGTACGCGGGCATACGGGTATCGAAAACAGTGTTCGAAATGCGCTATCCTTGCTGACCGGGACGGTGCGATGTCGCGACTGTCCCGCCTACCCAACCGCCCGTTCGAGGCTCGCGAGGAAACAATGGCCCGTCCCAGACAGCATGCACCCGAGGCGCTCCATGCTCAGGTCATGGCGGCTTGCGATGCCTGGCTGCAGGAGAATCCGGTGCATGCCCTCTCCCTGCGCGCCTTGGCTCGGGAGGTGGGTTGTGCTCCCAGCACCCTGCTCAAGCTCTATGGCAGCTTCAACAACCTGCTGCAGCACGTCAACATCGAGACTCTGGCGCATCTGCGTGAAGTGATCGAGCCATTGACCAGCGAGGCTACCCCGAAGGAGCGGCTCAGTGCGCTGGCGCGGGCCTACTGGCAGTTCGCCCAGCGCGATGCTTATCGCTGGCAGCTGCTGTTCGACTATCCCCTGGCCCAGGAAGGCGAGCTGGACAAGCGTCAGAGCGACATGATCGAGGGGCTCTTCCTCCGCGTTGAGGCAACCCTGAAAGAGTATCAGCCGACGCTGGGCGACCTGGAGGCACGCCGCCTGGCGCGCACCCTGTGGGGCAGCGTCCATGGTCTGGTGCTGCTGGGTCTCAACGAGCGACTTGGCTATTGGCAGGGCCAACAGCTGGAGGTCGGAGAACTTCTCGACCAACTTCTCTGCACCATCCTGGCGGGCCTCGAGATGAGGCCAGCCACGACGTGACCGCAGCGGCGTGGGGAGTGATGGCCTGGGTCGGGCTCGCTGGACTGGGTCTGGCGCTGGTCTGGTGGGTGGCGAGCCGTCCACGACGGGTCGTACGCTACCTGATCTACTTGGGTGTGCGTCTCATCTATCGTCTTCGTTTGCGTGGCGCAGAGCATATCCCCGCCCATGGCGCGGCTCTGGTGGTCTGCAACCACGTCAGCTTTATGGATGCCCTAGTGATCGGCGGCGCCAGCCGCCGCCCGCTGCGATTTCTGATGGACAAGCCGATCTATGATTCGCCCTGGCTCAACTGGCTGTTCCGCCTGGTGGGGGCTATCCCCGTGGAGTCTGAGCGGCACGATCCGGGCAACGTGCGCCGTGCCCTTCTAGAGGTCAGTCGCGCTCTGCGCGAGGGTGAAGTGGTGATGCTCTTCCCCGAGGGGCGTCTGACGCCGGACGGCGAGATTCATCCCTTCCGGCGCGGTCTGGAGCTGATCCTGGCACGCGACCCGGTGCCGGTGATTCCGGTGGGTCTTGCCGGCCTGTGGGGTTCCTGGACCTCTCATTGCCATGCCCCGGCCCTAAGCGGCCGCCCGCGGCGGTTCCGCGCCCGGGTTGCGCTGCACTTCGGCGAGCAGCTCTCTCCAGAACGGGCAGGTCGGGTGGTGCTGGAGTGGCGGGTGAGGGAACTCAAGGTCGAGGCCGACGGCTGGGTCGAAACGGTGGCGGTGGAGGCGCTGGAGCGCCACTGATCTCGCCCCGTCCTCACCGCCGGCGCGGGGCCTGCCAACAGCGCGCGGCGGTAATCAGATTGTCGCGCACCTCGTGGATCTCCATGCGTACGTTGCTCACCTGCAGACAGGCGGGACCGTCGGGAAAGGCCTCCAGATGCTCGAGAATCAGGCCATTGAGGGTCTTGGGGCCGTCGGTGGGCAGCTGCCAGCCGAGGGCCTTATTGATGTCGCGAATGGTGGCGGTACCCTCGATCAGTTGGCTGCCGTCCTCCTGGCGATGGATATCCTGTTCCATGCCTGCCACGTCAGTGGTGAACTCGCCAACGATCTCCTCGAGGATATCCTCCAGGGTCACAAGTCCCTCCACGTCACCGTATTCGTCCACCACGATGCCGATGCGCCGTTTCTGTTTCTGAAAGTTGAGCAGCTGGGTGTGTAGCTGCGTGGATTCGGGAATGAAGTAGGGCTCGCGAGCTTCTTGGACGATGGCCGCCTTGGTGACCTCGGCGCGGGAGAGGAAGCGCGCCGCGTTGCGCAGATGCAGCATGCCGATGATGTTGTTGATATCGCCCTTGTAGATCGGCAATCGGGTGTGTTGGCTGGTGCGAATCTGGGTCAGGATTTCTTCCAGGTCGTCATCAAGATCGATGCCCATGACCTCATGGCGCGGCACCATGATGTCGTTCACGGTGACATTTTCGAGGTCGAGGATCGACAGCAGCATGGCCTGGTGGCGCTGGGGAATCAGGGTGCCTGCTTCGTGCACCACGGTGCGCAGCTCGTCGCGGGTCAGGTTGTCGGCGCCGCCGTCGATGCTCTTCACGCCCATTAGGCGCAGCAGTCCGTTGGAGATGGCATTGACCAGCCACACCAGCGGGTAGAGCAGCTTGAGCAGAGGTTCCAGCACGCGGGAGGCAGGAAAGGCAATGCGCTCAGGCTTCACCGCGGCATAGGTCTTGGGCGTGACCTCGGCGAAGATCAGCACGGTGATGGTCAACAGCGCCGTGGATACCGCAGGGCCGGTGACTTCGCCGAAGAAGTGGATGGCGATGATGGTGGCGATGGAGGCCGCCAGGTTATTGACGAAGTTGTTGCCGATCAGGATCACACCGATCAGGCGGTCTGGTCTGGCCAGTAGCCGCGCCACGCGCTGCGCCCGAGGCTCGCCGCTGTTGGCCAGATGGCTCAGCCGGTAGCGGTTGATCGACATCATGCCGGTCTCGGAACTGGAGAAGAAGGCAGACAGGCAGATGAGCAGGAACAGCAGGCCGAACAGCAATCCCAGCGGGAAATCGTCGCTCAAGTCGAAGGGTCCTCGTTGGCGTGTCAGGCACGATTTGACGGGAGAGGAGCGCGCGCTGTCAAGGCGCCGGGCGTGGCCTCAGCCGCGGCCCAGCAGGACTTCAAGCACGAACTTGCTGCCGAAGTAAGCCACCAGAAGCACGCCACAGCCGCCCAGGGTCCAGCGCACCGCTCGCATGCCCCGCCAGCCCAGCCGGTGGTGGCTGAACAGTAGCACCGAAAAGATCACCCAGGCCGCCAGGGAGAGGATGGTCTTGTGGGCCAAGTGCTGGGCGAACATGCTGTCGAGGAACAGAAAACCGCTGAGGATCGACAGGGTAAGCAGTCCCACGCCGACCCAGATCAGTTCGAAAAGCACTCGCTCCATGGTGGTGAGCGGCGGCAGCGCCTGGACCAGACCACGAATATGGTGCTGGCGCAGTGCGCGGTTCTGCAGGCCCAGCAGCACCGCCTGAACGGCGGCAATGGCCAGCACGGCGAAGGCGAGCAGCGAGCTCAGGGCGTGCAGGGCGATGCCCGGGGTCAGCCCCTCGACGCGTTCGGGGCTGGGGAGCCACGCGGCCAGCAGCAGCGCCACACCCGCCAGAGGCAGGATCCCCACTGCGGCATTGAGTATCGGCTTGAACAGGCTGACCAGCAGCAGCACGGCAACCACGCCGGCGCTGATCAGGATCACGCTGGTGGAGAGGCCGGGCAGCAACGGTTCACCGTGACCGAACAGGCCGATGGCCAGCGGCAGGTGGCAGAGCAGCCCCAGCAGAGTCATGCCGCGCACCAGCAGCGGCTGCGGTGAGGCCCTGTGGAGCAGCACCAGGCCTTGCCAGGAGGCGGCGGCCAGGTAGAGAAGGAAGGCCAGGATGGCCAGGGAGAGCGCCTGCATCGATTGCGTTCCGTACGCCTGTAGAATGAATGACGTGAGAGTTAATGGCGTTGAGCTACTATACCCAATCCCCCGGGCAGCGCACAGCGCGGCAGATGCGTCACCCTGCCGCCAAGGCCAGAGTCGCGGCCAGGACCGGCAGGCGCAGCGCATGGAGACTGGCGGCCACAGCGCGTATAATCATTGCCACTTTCGGGCCGTCACCTCTGGAGAGGCCAATGTTTCAGAATCTCAGCGAGCGTCTTTCGCAGACGCTCAAATCGATCAAGGGTCAGGCGCGCCTGACTGAAGAGAATATCAAGGAAACGCTGCGTGAGGTTCGCCGGGCGCTGCTCGAAGCCGATGTCGCCCTGCCGGTGGTCAAGGACTTCATCGAGCGGGTGCGCGAGCGCGCGGTGGGCCAGGAGGTCTCCAAGAGCCTCTCGCCAGGACAGCAGTTCGTCAAGATCGTCCAGCAGGAGCTCGAGGCGACCATGGGCGAGGCCAATGAGGGGCTGACCCTAAAGGGCTCCCCTGCGGTGGTGCTGATGGCCGGCCTTCAGGGCGCGGGTAAGACCACCTCCGTGGCCAAGCTGGCGCTCTATCTCAAGCAGCGCGAGAAGAAGAAAGTGCTGGTGGTCTCTGCCGACGTCTATCGTCCGGCGGCCATCGATCAGCTCGAGACCCTGGCCGCCGAGGTGGGCGTCGATTTCTTTCCGTCGCGCTCCGATCAGAAGCCCGTCGATATCGCCGAGGCGGCGATCAAGCATGCCAGGATCCAGTTCCACGACGTCTTGCTGGTAGATACCGCCGGTCGCCTGGCCATCGATGAGGCGATGATGGCCGAGATCAAGGCGCTGCATCAGGCCGTCTCGCCCCAGGAGACGCTGTTCGTCGTCGATGCCATGACCGGCCAGGACGCGGCGAACACCGCCAAGGCCTTTCATGAGGCGCTGCCGCTGACCGGTGTGATCCTCACCAAGGCCGACGGCGACGCCCGAGGCGGCGCGGCGCTGTCGGTGCGTCACGTCACCGGCAAGCCGATCAAATTCATGGGCATGGGCGAGAAGGTCGACGCCCTGGAGCCCTTCCACCCTGACCGCATCGCGTCGCGGATCCTCGGCATGGGCGATATGCTGTCGCTGATCGAGGAGGCCGAGCGCACCGTCGACAAGAGCAAGGCGGAGCAGCTGGCCAGGAAGGTCAAGAAGGGGCAGGGCTTCGACCTCGAGGACTTCCGCGACCAGCTCCAGCAGCTCAAGAAGATGGGCGGCATGGGGGGCCTGCTGGGCAAGCTGCCCGGCATGGGGCAGATGGCCGAGATGGCTCAGGGGCCAGGTCCCGAAAAGGAGTTTGGCAAGCTCGAGGCGCTGATCAATTCCATGACCCCCCATGAGCGCCGGCGCCCGGAGATCATCAATGGCTCACGCAAGCGCCGCATCGCCACCGGCGCCGGCCTGCAGGTGCCGGACCTTAATCGCCTGCTCAAGCAGCACAAGCAAATGCAAAAAATGATGAAGAAGGCCGGCAAGAAGGGGGGCATGCAGAACATGATGCGCGGTATGTCCGGCATGATGGGTGGGGGTGGCCCCGGCGGTCCCGGTGGCATGGGAGGAATGGGTGGCCCCGGCGGGTTGCCCAGGCGCTGAGCCCGAAAAAAGGTTCCCAATCGAGGCTGCATTCCGTAGAATACTGCCTCTTCACTGGCAGGACCGCGAACGTCGCGGTTCTTGTCGTGACCGATTCCAACACAACCGAAGGACTGAATAGGCCATGGTTACCATTCGTCTGGCTCGTGGTGGCGCCAAGAAGCGTCCCTTCTACCACTTGACCGTTACCGATTCCCGCAATTCCCGCGACGGTCGTTTTATCGAGCGCCTGGGCTTCTTCAACCCGATCGCTCGCGGCCAGGAAGAGCGCCTCCGTGTCGATCTCGAGCGCATTGCTCACTGGCAGGGCCAGGGCGCCATGCTCTCCGACCGCGTTGCCGAACTGGTCAAGGAAGCTCGCAAGCAGGCTTGAACCTGACTTGTTGCCTTCCTCCGACGTTAGAAAAGACGTTCGATAGACGTGCGAGTAGGAACACCGAGGTCGTCGATGAGCGAACACGCCAATGTGAAGCCCGCTGACGATCACGTGGTGCTGGGTAAGTTGACCAGCCCGTTTGGCGTCAAGGGCTGGCTCAAGGTGTACTCCTACACCAGCCCCATGGAAGGCATCCTTGATTACCCTGAGTGGGTGCTGAGGTCTGGCGAAAGCCTGGAGCGCCGGCGCCTGCTCCAAGGGCGTCGTCACGGCAAGGGTCTGGTGGCCCAGTTTGAAGGATGTGATACCCGCGAAGACGCCGAGGCGCTGGCCGGTGCAGACATTCTGCTGAACAAGTCAGAGCTGCCGAAGCTCGGCGCCGGAGAGCTCTACTGGCATCAGCTGGAAGGCCTGCGGGTCGTGACCCGTGAAGGTGCTGTGCTGGGACGCATCGATCACCTGTTCGAAACCGGCGCCAACGACGTCATGGTCGTCAAGGGTGTGCTGGACGCCGAGGCCATCGACGCCACAGAGCGGCTGCTGCCCTATCTACCCGAGAAGGTGATTCTCGACGTGGATCTCGAGGGTCGCGTGATGACCGTCGAGTGGGATCCCGAATTCTGATGGTCGAGGGTTCTGATGAGCAAGCGGCGATGTGGATCGGTGTCGTCTCGCTGTTTCCCGAGATGTTCGAGGCGATTACCTGCCACGGCGTTACCGGCCGAGCGGTAGAAAAGCGGCGGATCGCGCTGGAGTTCTGGAACCCTCGCGACTATGCCGCCGACCGGCATCGTACCGTGGACGACCGGCCTTACGGCGGCGGCCCCGGGATGCTGATGAAGGTCGAGACTCTGCGTGCGGCGATACGTGCCGCCCGCGAGCGAGCCGAGCAGGCCACCGGCCAGCGTCCCAAGGTGATCTATCTGTCGCCCCAGGGGCGTCGGCTCGATCAAACCGGCGTAAAGGAGTTGGCGTCAGGCCCACCTCTGGTCGTGGTGGCCGGGCGCTATGAAGGCATCGATGAGCGCGTGGTGGAAGCGGATATCGATGAGGAGTGGTCGATCGGTGACTATGTGCTGAGCGGCGGCGAGTTGCCGGCCATGGTCCTGATCGATGCCGCAGCAAGGCTGATACCCGGGGTACTGGGACATCAGGATTCTGCGGCCGAGGACTCGTTCAACGACGGGCTGCTGGACTGCCCGCACTACACTCGTCCGGAGGAAATCGACGAACGGTGTGTGCCGGAGGTCCTGCTCAGCGGCAACCATGGCGCTATCCGGCGCTGGCGGTTGAAGCAGTCTCTGGGGC
>JAIVHL010000032.1:16710-24005 GCA_020201075.1 Halomonas sp.
AGCAAAGTGATCCAGGCGCTCGAAACCGAGCAGATGGGCAAGGAAATTCCGCCCTTCGCCCCCGGCGACACCGTCATCGTCCAGGTCAAGGTCAAGGAAGGCACTCGCGAGCGTCTCCAGGCCTTTGAAGGCGTGGTGATCGGCAAGCGTAATCGCGGTCTCAACTCCGCCTTCACCGTGCGCAAGATCTCCCACGGCGTCGGCGTCGAGCGTACTTTCCAGACCTACAGCCCGCTGGTCGATTCCATCAGCGTCAAACGCCGCGGCGATGTGCGCCAGGCCAAGCTGTACTACCTCCGCGAGCGTAGCGGCAGGTCTGCCCGCATCAAGGAAAAGCTGGCCTGAGGCTCTGCCTCAGCCGCCGGCTGGCCGGGCATCGCCCGGCCCTTCGAGACCCCGTCACCGCCATCGCGGGGCGGGGTTTCGCGCCATCTGGGCCAGGTGCCCCGACAGGCCTTCCTGACAAGGTCACTTGAATCGCCATGAATACGCTCGATGACAGCGCCCGCATCGATGCTTTCCTCGACGCCCTGTGGCTCGAGCAGGGCGTCAGTGAACACACCCTGTCGGCCTACCGGCGGGATCTCTCGGCCTGGGTGAGGCGTCTGGCCGAGTGCGACGAGACGCTGCTGGCGTCCTCCCCGACCGCCCTGCCGACCTGGCTCGACGAGCGGCGAACGGCGGGCTATCGACTTACCAGTAACGCCCGGCTGCTCTCAAGCCTGCGGCGCTTCTACCGCTGGGCCCTGGAGTCGGGGCTCGTCGAGCGCGATCCACTGGCCGAGGTGCGGCTGCCTCGGGTGCGGCCGGCCCTGCCGAATACCCTGGAAGAGGCCGAGGTGGAGCGACTGATTGCCGCTCCCGATGTCGCCACCTATCTGGGCCTGCGTGATCGAGCGATGCTCGAAGTACTCTACGGCGCGGGGCTGCGGGTCTCGGAGCTGGTCGGCCTGACCACCGATGCGGTCAACCTGCGCCAGGGCGTGGTGCGAGTCCGCGGCAAGGGTGACAAGGATCGCCTGGTGCCGCTGGGTGAGGAGGCGATAGAGTGGCTGTCACGTTATCTGCGAGGGTCTCGTGGCGGCCTGATGCGCGACGCCACCCGGCCGGCGCTCTTTCCGGGGCGGCATGACCGGTCCATGACTCGCCAGGCTTTCTGGTACCGTATCAAGGCCCACGCGCGCACTGCAGGGATCGAGCGTCCGCTGTCGCCGCACACCCTGCGCCACGCCTTTGCCACCCATCTGTTGAATCATGGGGCCAACCTGCGTGTCGTACAGCTGCTGTTGGGTCACAGCGACCTCTCGACGACGCAGATCTATACCCATGTGGCACAGGCGCGCCTCGAGCGCCTGCACGCCGACCATCATCCCAGAGGCTGAACGATGAATATCTCTATCCGGACCCTGCTCGGCGGCCTCTTGGCCACCACTCTTGCCGTTCCATTGTTGGTACAGGCCGATGCGTCCGAACGATTGGCCGAGCGGCTGGCCGTCAATGGGCAGTCAATGCCGGTGCAGAGCGTGAGCGAGACGCCCGTGGCGGGCTTGTTCGCAGTGCGCCTGGAAACAGGCGAGCGCTTCTACAGTGACGTGGAGGGGCGCCACTTCCTGGTCGGCGACCTCTACGAGAACGGCGACCAGGGACTGGTCAACCTCACTGAACAGGGGCGTAATGGCGAGCGCGCTGAGCGCCTCGCCGAGGTGCCCGAGGCCGAACGCGTGATTTTCCGCGGTGCCGGTGAGAGCCGCGCCACGGTGGTGGTCTTCACCGACACGACCTGTCCCTATTGCCGCCAGTTCCACGAAGAGGTGCCACGGCTCAACGAGATGGGCATCGAGGTGCACTACCTGGCATTTCCGCGAACCGGCATGAACGCCCAGGGCGCCCGCACCATGCAGCAGATCTGGTGCGACGCCAACCCCAGTGAGGCGATGAGCGCCGCCAAGCGCCAGGAGCCGCTTTCCGGCGCCGCCAACTGCGACAATCCGGTCGAGGCACAGTATCATCTGGGCCTGGAACTCGGCGTTCAGGGCACCCCGGCCATCGTGATGCCGGATGGTCGCCTGGTCCCCGGCTATGTGCCGGCGGAGCGCCTGGCCGCCATGCTCGGCATCGAAGACTGAGTCTCGGCGAGCCGAATACGATAGACACCACGCCAGAACACAAAGAAACAGACGAGCAGGAGCGAGACATTGAAACCGGTGAGAGTAGGAATCTGTGGGCTGGGTACCGTCGGCGGCGGTACCTTCAACGTGCTGACACGCAACGCAGACGATATTGCCCGGCGTGCGGGCCGCCCGATCGTCATCGAGCAGGTGGCCTATCGCACACCCAACCCCGAGTGCGACCTCACCGGTATTCAGACCACCGCCGATGTCTTCGAGGTGGCCACCAACCCTGATATCGATGTGCTGGTGGAGCTGATCGGCGGCTATGACGTGGCTCGGGAGCTGGTGCTCACCGCGATCCAGAATGGCAAGCATGTGGTGACCGCCAACAAGGCGCTGATCGCCGTGCATGGCAATGAGATCTTCGCGGCGGCTCACGAGGCCGGCGTGATCGTGGCTTTCGAGGCGGCGGTGGCCGGGGGTATCCCAGTGATCAAGTCGCTGCGTGAGGGCCTGGGTGCCAACCGCATCGAGTGGGTGGCCGGCATCATCAACGGCACCGGCAACTACATTCTCACCCACATGCGTGACGAGGGCCGTGCCTTCGAAGACGTACTGGCCGAGGCCCAGGCGCTGGGCTACGCGGAAGCCGATCCCACCTTCGACGTCGAGGGGATCGACGCCGCTCACAAGCTGACTATTCTCGCTTCCATCGCCTACGGTGTGCCGCTGCAGTTCGACAAGGCTTTCACCGAGGGAATTTCTCGGGTGACCTCCGAGGATGTGGAGCAGGCAGATAACCTGGGATACGTGATCAAGCACCTGGGCATTTCCAAGCGCACCGAACAGGGCCTGGAGCTTCGTGTGCACCCGACGCTGATCCCCAAGGAGCGGCTGCTGGCCAATGTGCACGGCGTCAAGAACGCCATTGCCATCATGGGCGACGCGGTCGGGCCGACGCTCTACTACGGCGCTGGCGCCGGCGCCGAGCCCACCGCCTCGTCGGTGGTGGCCGACATTCTCGATGTGGCCCGGGATATTTCCACCGACCACCACTACCGAGTGCCCTACCTGGCCTTCAGCGGCATCAGCGAGGATGTCAGCCAGCTGCCGATCATGCCCATGGAGGAGATCATCTCCGCCTATTATCTGCGACTGCTGGCGGTGGATCGCCCCGGCGTGTTGGCGCGAGTGGCCACCATCCTCGCCGAACAGGGCATCTCCATCGAGGCCCTGATCCAGAAAGAGGCAACCGAGGGCGAACTGGTGCCGATCATCCTGATGACCCACCGCACGGTCGAGAAGCAGATGAACGAGGCGATCCGCCAGATCGAGGCGATGGCCGATATCGCCGGTGCGGTGATGCGGATCCGCGTCGAATCTCTGGATGAGCAGGAATAAATCATGCGCTATATCAGCACTCGCGGGCAGGCGCCCGCGCTTTCCTTCGAGGAGGTCGTGCTCACCGGCATGGCCAGCGATGGCGGTCTCTATGTCCCGGAAACCGTGCCTCAGCTATCCCCCGATGACCTGGCCGCCATGGCGGGCCTCTCCTATGCCGAGATCGCCTTCCGCGTCATGCAGCCTTTCGTCAATGGCGAGATCGACGATGATACCTTTCGTCGGCTCGTGACGGAGGCCTATGCCACCTTCAGCCACGATGCAGTGGTGCCGCTCAACCAGCTCGATGCCAATCACTTTCTGCTCGAGCTGTTCCACGGCCCGACCCTGGCGTTCAAGGACGTCGCCCTGCAACTACTGGGTCGGCTGTTCGATCACTTCCTGAAGAAGCGCGGCGAGCGCGCGGTGATCATGGGCGCCACCTCCGGCGATACCGGCTCGGCGGCCATCGAGGGGTGCCGACACTGCGACAACCTCGACATCTTCATTCTTCACCCCTATCAGCGGGTCTCGGAGGTCCAGCGTCGTCAGATGACCTCGGTGCTGGCCGACAACGTTTTTAACGTCGCCATCGAGGGCAACTTCGATGACGCCCAGGCCATGGTCAAGGCGAGCTTCGCCGACCAGTCGTTCCTCAACGGCACCCGGCTGTTGGCGGTAAACTCGATCAACTGGGCGCGCATCATGGCCCAGATCGTCTACTACGTGGCGTCCGCCGTGGCGCTGGGTTCACCGCACCGCAAGGTGAGCTTCTGCGTGCCCTCGGCCAACTTCGGCAACGTCTTTGCCGGCTACATGGCCTACCGCATGGGTCTTCCGGTGGAACGCTTCGTGATCGCCACCAACGCCAACGACATCCTGCACCGCACCCTGACCGCTAACGATTTCTCCAAGCAGGAGCTCAAGGCGACCCTGGCTCCCTCCATGGATATTGTGGTGTCTTCCAACTTCGAGCGGCTGCTGTTCGAGGCTTACGGCCGTGATGGCACCGCCGTGGCCGCGCTGCTTGAGCGCTTCCAGGATGAGCCTGCCGCCCTGGCCGATGCGCCCCTGGCTCAGCTGCGCAAGCTTTTCGCCAGTCACAGCGTGGATGATGCCACTCTCCTCGAGGTGATCCGCGAGGCGCACCAGCGCACCCACGAGATTCTCGACCCGCATACCGCCACCGGCTACCGTGCCGCCGAGCATGAGCGGGGCGACGTTAGCGTGCCGATGATCACCCTGGCCACCGCCCACCCGGCCAAGTTCGCCGAGGCGGTAGTGAAGGCGGGCTTCCCGGGCGTGCCGCTGCCGCCGCACATGGACGATCTGCTGGAGCGCGAGGAGCACTACACGGTGCTGCCCGCTGAGCTGGCCGCGGTACAGCAGTTCGTGGTCGAGAACCGGCGCTAGTGGAGGGCGGTTTGAATGCCGTCATCGACCCCATCGATCTGAGCGAGCGCCTGAAGCCGCGGATTCTCCCGCGGCCCAGGGACGCAGCGCTCTATGCCCGGGCCCAGCGCGAGGGACTCTCCGAGCTCCAGGCGCGGGTGCTGGCCGGTCGCCTGGCCGGCTATCAGGGGGAGTTGGCGCCGCTGGTGACGCCCAGCCTGCGCCACCTGGCCCACCCCGAGCGGCTGGCCGATGGTCGCCGTGCGGCCGAGCGCATTGCCCAGGCGGTGATTGACGGTGAACATATCGGCATCCTCACCGACTACGACGTGGATGGCATTACCTCCCACGTGGTGATCAGGCGCACCCTGCATGAGCTGTTCGGGGTGCCGGAAGCGAAGCTGCACAGCCTGATCGGCCACCGTATCCATGACGGCTACGGCATCAGCCTGCCGCTGGTGGAGCGCGCGCTGGCCCTCTCGCCACGCCCCAGCCTGGTGATCACCGCCGACTGCGGCAGCTCCGACGAGCCGCGCATCGCGCGCCTGGTCGCGGAGGGCGTCGAGGTCGTGGTCAGTGACCACCACGCCCTGCCGGTGGAGGGGCCGCCACTCTCGGCCCACGCCGTGGTCAACCCGACCCGAGACGACTGCGACTACCCCGATCCCACCATTGCCGGCTGCATGGTGGCTTGGCTTGTGATGTCGCTGGCCCGCGGCGTGCTGATCGAGTGGGGCGTGTTGTCCCAGGCCACCCCCAAGCTCTCGCCCTGGCTCTCCTATGTGGCGCTGGGCACGGTGGCGGACTGCGTCTCGCTAGGGAGAAGTCCCGCCAACCGCGCGGTGGTGACCCACGGCCTGGCGCTGATCAACCGCATGGAGGCCGCCTGCTGGCGGGCCATGGCCCAGCGCCTGGGTGCCGACAGCGTGCCCTTCGACGCCGAGACCCTGGGCTTCCAGATGGGCCCACGAATCAACGCTCGTTCCCGCCTCGACGACCCCTATGCGGCCCTGCACTTTATGCTCGCGGTGGATGACGCCACGGCGTCACGGCATCTGGACACGCTGGATCAGGACAACCAGTCCCGCAAGGCCATCGAGGCCGATATGGCCCAGGAAGCCAGGGCCCTGGCGCTGCCGGCGCTCTGCGCGGACGAGCCGGCCGTCGTGGTCTTTCTCGACAGCGGTCACCCCGGCGTTCAGGGCATCGTCGCCTCACGGCTGGTGCAGGCCTATGGGCGTCCGGCGCTGGTGCTGACCCCGGCCGCTGCGCCGGGCATGCTGACCGGTTCAGGACGCTCCATACAGGGAATGCATCTGCGCGACGCTCTGCAGCGGACCTTCGAGCTGGCGCCGGAAAGCCTGCCGCGCTTTGGCGGCCATAGCGGTGCGGCCGGCGTCGGCGTGCCCGCACAGCAACTCGCGGTTTTCAAGGCGGCCTTCCTGCAGGCGGTGGGCGAACAGCTCGGCGGGACCGAGCTTTACCCGAAGATCTTGACCGACGGCGACCTGGCACCCGAGCAGCTGACACTGGCAACATTAGAGGAGCTTCAGACGCTGGGCCCCTATGGCCGTGAGTTCGAGGCGCCGCTGTTCCAGGGTGATTTTATGGTAGAGGCCCTGCGCCCGGTGGGCGCCGACGGCACCCACCTGATGCTGGAGCTGTCACTCGGGGCGATGAGCCATCGTGCCATCTGGTTCCGAGCCCTGACCCCCGGTGAGATGCCCGCGTTCGGCGTCGGCGATCAGTTGCGCTGCGCCTTCAAGCTCAACCGCAATCGCTGGAGAGGGCGGGATTCGCTGCAGCTGATGGTCGAGTACGCCCACCCCGGATAAGGACGCCACCATGGACCCCCAGGAGCTGCCCACCGACCCCCATCGCCACTATGAAGATGTGATGGCGATGCTGATCGGCACGCTGTTTGTGGCACTGGGCGTGACGCTCTATACCGAGGCCTTGCTGCTTACCGGCAGCACCGCTGGCCTGGCCTTCCTGCTTCAATACGCCAGCGGCTGGCCGTTCGGCGTGTGGTTTTTCCTGATCAACCTGCCGTTCTACTGGCTGGCCATCCGTCGGATGGGCTGGTCGTTCACTCTAAGAACCTTCGCCGCCATCGGCCTGGTGTCGCTGTTCTCCGAGCTGACAGGCCGCTGGATCCATATCGATGGCGTGGCTCCGGTCTACGCCTCGCTGATGGGAGGCTGCCTGATCGGCATCGGCATGCTGATCCTGTTTCGTCATCGAGCCAGCCTCGGCGGGGTCAATATCCTGGTGCTCTACCTGCAGGATCGCCACGGCTGGCGTGCCGGCTATGTGCAGCTGGGCATCGATGGCGTCATCATGCTGGTGGCGCTGGCCCTGCTGCCGATGGACCGAGTGGGGCTATCGGTGCTGGGTGCCGTGGCGCTCAAC
>JAIVHL010000162.1 GCA_020201075.1 Halomonas sp.
CCCTCGATCAGCGGCGCGAACTCGGCGGCCGAATCGCGCCCTGACCAGGTGCGAGTGATATCGGCGCAGTAACCCCGATAGCGGACGCCGGCATCCAGCAGAAGACTGCGTCGTTTCTCGGGGGCTGCCGTGTCGTAATGCTGGTAGTGAAGCACGCCCGCGTGGGCGTTGAGCCCGACGATATTCGGGTAGGGCAACTCGCTCTCGCGTTGACGCACGCCGCCCAGATAGGCCAGTTGGATGTCGAGCTCCGCACCGCCAGCATCAAACGCCTCCCGTGCGGACAGGTGGCCCGCCATGGCTCGGTGGTTCGCATCGCGCAAACAGCTTACCTCGTAGGCGCTCTTGCACACCCTCAGTTCGTTCAGGGCGGCGACCAGGCCGGGGGGATTGGCCTCTGCGCTCATGGCCTGCGCCACACCGTTCGACACATCGCCGAGCACGGCGAATCGTCCGTGCGGTAGGGTAGGGGGCTCATAAGTCTCGCGCGCCTCGACCCGGAAGCGCTCGACCCAGGGCTCCTCGGGCAGGCGGGCGGGAAGGTGCCAGACGTCTGCCGGAGCATGCAGATAGAGTGTTGGCGGCTCGCCGGGGCGCACCAGCAGCCAGCTGTGAGCCAGCTGTGCCTGGCCGGTCCAGTGCACGAAATGGCCATAGGCGGCGAAGCTGGCGAATTGGTCATCGCCAAAATGGCGAGCCGGTCGCCCGCTGAAGAGCACTACGCCATCGAACTTATGGACCGCCAACGCCTCATAGTAGGCCTGTAGCAGGGCATCCAGGTGAGCATGCTGCTGGCGTTCACATTCGGTCATCATCATCGAATTCCATGCGCGGTGGGTGCCGAGACGTTCGCCTGAGGCATTGTAGCCTTACTTTCACTGGCCGGGCAGGGCAGACAGAGCCCGGTTCGGCTGGCATGATGCGCAGCGACGATTCACACAAGAGGACGCCATATTGATGATGCGGACAGTGTTGATTGCTGTCTTTGCCCTGGGGCTAGCCGGCCCGCTGCAGGCCGAGACACCCGATGACGAGGGGCCGCAATTCGACGATCCTCGCCATGCCGTGAGCTGGCGGCGCGAAGAGCTCAAGGGTATAGAGCGGCTGGTTCGCCAGCTGCGCTTTGATCTGGTCAATAACCGTGACGCCCGGGGCGCCGAGCCCCGTCTGGACGAACTGGCCAAGCTGGCCACCGGCAAGCATCTGCTGCCCGCGTTCATACAAGGAAGCCATGGGTCGGGGTCGGAGGCGCGAGCACGCATCTGGGAAGAGTGGGAGGAGTTCGAGGCAGGCTTCTCGGCCATGGAGGCGCGGGTCGCTGCCCTGCGCGAGGCCGCCGAGGCAGAGGATTATCGCCTGGCGACTCGCGAACTTTCCGATCTCAGCCTGACATGCCGCAGCTGCCACCGGCGTTACCGCTACTAGCCTAGCCGGCCGGAGAGAGGCCCTCGATGAGATAGAGGGCCTCGGTCTGGTCAAGTCCCGAGATGCTGCAGTTCAGGTCCTTGACCCGGCCGTCCGCCAGTCCATAGACCCATCCGTGCACCGACACCTCCTGGCCGCGCTGCCAGGCATGCTGAATGATCTTGGTGCGAGACAGGTTCATCACCTGCTCCTCGACGTTGAGCTCGCAGATGCGATTTATCTGCTCGCTGAGGGGAAGCGATTTGATCGAGGCGTGATGACGGCTGTAGAGCTCGCGCACCGAATGCAGCCAGATGTCCACCATGCCATTGTCGCCTCCGACAACTGCGGCCCGAACCCCCCCGCAGCCGTAATGCCCCACCACCATGATGTGGCGCACGCCCAGTACCTCAATGGCATACTGCAGCACCGAGAGAGCATTGAGATCGTTGTGGTGGACCAGATTGGCCACATTGCGGTGTACGAATACCTCGCCTGGCGGCAGTGAGATAATCTGGTTGGCCGGCACGCGACTGTCTGAACAGCCGATCCATAGATAGTCAGGGTTCTGCTGCCGAGAAAGCCGCTCGAAGAATGCCGGGTCGTCGCGGCAGACCTTCTCGGCCCAGACGCGGTTGTTTTCCAGCAGGCCTTCGGTTTCATTCTTCATAGCGTGACGCTCGTAACAAGGGTGGCACGGGAGGCCGCAGGATCATTGGCGAAGGTTTTTACCCGGTCAGCCTGCACCGGGTCAAATCGCCGCCTGCCGGTGCACGGATGCGGCTGCTATCATGGCGGCACGACCCATCGGGGCTTGCCCCCTATTAACAGGAGCACATTGTGTCCGAGAATACCCAATCCCGGTACGACTGGGATCTCTTCGTGATCGGCGCCGGCTCCGGCGGCGTGCGCGCAGCTCGCACCGCGGCGGCGACGGGCGCCCGGGTCGCCGTGGCCGAGGACCGCTATCTCGGCGGCACCTGCGTGAACGTGGGTTGCGTGCCCAAGAAGCTCTACTCCTATGCCGCCCATTTCCATGACGCCTTCGAAGACGCCGGCGGCTTCGGCTGGCAGCTGTCCGAGGTCCCGCGGTTCGACTGGGCGACCCTGCGCGACAACAAGATTGGCGAGATCAAGCGCCTCAACGGTATCTATGGCCGCCTGCTGGAGGATGCCGGGGTGCGTCTGATTCAAGGCCGAGCGCGCATTATCGACCCGCACACCGTCGAGGTGGCCGGTGAGACCTACAGCGCCGAGCGGATCCTGGTGGCGGTGGGGGGCTGGCCCTGGGTGCCTGAATTTCCAGGCAGCGAGCTGACCCTGACCTCCAACGAGGTGTTCGACCTGGACACCTTCCCCACGCGTTTCCTGGTGCTCGGCGGTGGTTACATCGCCGTGGAGTTTGCCAGCATCTTCAATGGCCTGGGTAGCCAGACCCACCTGATCTATCGCGGCGATCTTTTCCTGCGCGGTTTCGACCAGCAGGTACGCGAGTTCACCCGCGACCAGATGGCCGCCAAGGGCGTCAACCTGCACTTCGAGACCAACATCGAGCGCATCGATCAGCGTAAAAGTGGGTTGGCGGTGACCCTGACCAGCGGCGAGGTGCTTGAGGTGGATGCAGTGTTGGCCGCCACGGGGCGCCGGCCGCATCTCGAGGGGCTCGGTCTCGACGCTCTGGGGATCGATCTCGCCGACAGTGGCCATGTGAAGGTCAACGATCGCTTCGAAACCTCGCTGCCCTCGATTCTGGCGCTGGGCGATGTGACCGGCGGTCCCGAACTGACCCCGGTGGCTCTGGCGCGCTGCCTGATGAAGCTGGTCGTGGACGACGCCAGCGACGTGGTGGTGGGCGCCCACATGGTGGGCGAGGAGGCGGGGGAGGTGATGCAGGGTATCGCCATTGTCGTTCGTGCGGGGCTTACCAAGGCCGATTTCGACGCTACCGTGGGCATTCATCCCACCGGGGCCGAGGAGTTCGTCACCCTGCGCACACCGTCGCGTCGTTAAGCTGAATTTGAAAATTCGCTCATCGCCAGTATGATATTTCATAAATTCGCACAGCGAACCTGCCCATGACGACACCTTCCGCGCCCTTTACTCCCTCCTCCGACCTTGCTCGCCCTAGCGTGGCAGACGCCGTGGTTGGTGCTGAGAGTTCTTCGCTGTTCATTCGCAAGCCCAACCCGGATGACGGCTGGGGTATCTATGAGTTGGTCAAGTCCTGCCCCCCGTTAGACGTTAACTCGGCCTATGCTTACCTTCTGTTGGCGACTCAGTTTCGCGACAGCTGTGCGGTGGCGACCAACGAAGAGGGCGAGATCGTCGGTTTTGTTTCCGGCTATGTGAAGAGCAACGCACCGGACACCTATTTTCTCTGGCAGGTAGCGGTAGGTGAGAAGGCCCGCGGCACCGGCCTGGCCCGGCGTCTGGTTGAGGCCGTCATGTCGCGACCCGAGCTGGTCGAAGTCCATCATCTCGAGACCACCATCACCCCCGACAATCAGGCCTCATGGGGGCTGTTTCGTCGCTTGGCCGGCCGCTGGCAGGCACCGCTCAACAGTCGCGAATATTTCTCCACCGACCAGCTGGGTGGAGAACATGACCCGGAGAACCTGGTGCGCATTGGTCCATTTCAGACCGACCGAATCTGAGCCTAGCTGCAGGTCTGCCGTTACCATTGACGTAACGCTAACAAGCAGGGCCTGGACAATCGGGAAGAGAGCGCCAGGCAGGCGCTTAAGTGATAATCTGAACTGACTGCCCTTACGGGCTGTGCCATGGGCGGGTCTGGCGATCCCCCGTTACGACGACAACTACCGGAGTTGATCCATGATCGTTCGCAATCTCGAAGAGTGCCGCAACACCGACCGCCTGGTCAAAGCCGAAAACGGCAATTGGGATAGCACCCGCTTGAGCCTGGCCGATGACGGCGGCAACTGCTCTTTCCATATCACGCGAATCTATGAAGGCACCGAGACCCATATCCACTACAAGCACCACTTCGAGGCGGTTTTCTGCATCGAAGGGGAAGGTGAAGTGGAGACCCTGGCCGACGGCAAGATCTGGCCCATCAAGCCGGGCGACATTTATATTCTCGACCAGCATGATGAGCATCTGCTGCGCGCCAGCAAGACCATGCATCTGGCCTGCGTGTTCACGCCGGGTCTGACTGGGAAAGAAATCCACCGTGAGGATGGGTCCTACGCACCCTCCGACGAGGGCTGAGCCCAATAGGCTGATCCCAATAGCGATATGCAGACGCCCCCGACACCTCAGGTGTCGGGGGCGTCTGCATTCAGGGTCTTATCAGTCGCCGTCTGAATCGGCGTCTAGGCGCTCGAAAACGATGGTGATCTCAGCCAGGGTCACGCCAAACTTCTTCATCGATGTGCGGTTGATCAGGCGTCCGTCCGGTTGCAGATACATCCAGTCGTGCATGGTGAAGGAGATCTCGCGTCCCGAGACCTCCACGGGCAGCCGGTAGGTCATGTTGAAGGCATGCCCAGCCTGGCGGGCTTCCACTGGCCCCTCGACGTCATTGGCGCTGCCGATCCAGAGGCCGTTATCCTGGCGCTCGAAGGTCCAGATGCGGCGGTCGGTCTCACCATCGTCGTAGACAAAGTGCTCATCGAGTACCAGGGTGGTGCCGTCGTGTTCGCCGTCGATGTCGACCACGAAGCGGCGCTGTACTTCGCCGCGGTAGTCCTGGACCATGCCCCAGGCGCGAGTCTGTCCCTCGAAATACTCGCCGATATCGAGCACCGGAGTGGTGTCCGCGTAGCGGTCGACGTCGACACTGCTGCAACCGGTCAGGAGTAGGGCGAGCAGAGAAAGCAGCAGAGCGTGCAGCCGCAATTTTCTATACGATTTTTGATACATTGATCGAACCTCGTAAAAGATGTGTGAAAAAATCTTATCATCCTAGCCTTGGACAGAGCCGAGGACCAGAGCAAACACCTATCGTTTCGCATAATGTATATTATGTTAAATTGGTCAGGCGACAAAGCGTTACCTGCCGCGTGCCATTGTGGTTTTTCCGCGATTTCCTCCGCGCCGGTTGGACAAGCCAGCCGAGGACTCCTTATGATCACGCAATTCGCGACCGCCCCCAAGGAACCTTCCTGCCCCATGTCACAACGTTTGCTCTCAATCGGTGCCGTCTTACTCGGTCTGCTGCTGATCACCGGTTGCGCCACGCCCATCGAGCAAGACAAGCCGGATCCCGTTCTTGGTCCGAACGAATTCGCGTTGCGCATCGACCGTCTGGAATCTGATCTGGCGGCCCGCTGTGACCTGCCCCTGTCAAGCCTCACCGAGAACAACCGCCTTCAGGCGACACTGGTAGCCGATGTGCGCGAGGTCGGCAGCCTTTTGCGCCACCTGCGTGCCGACGTCAAGCGGCTGGAACTCGCCGAGACCGCGCCGCCAGTCATTGTCCAGGAGTGCACCGCCGACGACCCGGGCCTGGCCAACAAGGCCGTGGTGGGTCGCAGCGAATGGATCGGGCTGCAGGATGTGGGCACCTATCTGAAAGCGCGCATCGACTCCGGCGCTAACACCTCATCGCTGTCGGCTGGTGAAATCACCCGCTTCGAGCGCGATGGCGCCAACTGGGTGCGCTTCAAACTGGGCGTCAACGCCGACGACGTGATGGTCGAAGACGTTCGCGACGAATGGATTGAGGCGCCGGTTGAACGTCGGGTGCGCATCGTTCAGGCCGTTGGCGAAGCGTCCCGCCCGGTGGTGAGCCTGATGATGACCCTGGGGCCCATCCGGGAACTCGTTGAGTTTACCCTGAACGACCGGACCCACCTCAACTACCCCGTCCTGCTCGGTCGACGTTTCCTGATGGATATCGCGGTGATCGATGTGGCCGAGATCTACCTCCATGAGCGGCCCGAGTTCCCCGGCGGACGCCCGGCCGACGAGGCCGACGTCGACGAGAATGACCGCGACGACGAAGAGCGCTAAGAAGCTCCTTCACCAGCGTTCTGTCTGCTGCTTTCCCAAGGAAGCCCCATGTCACGACTGCCCTTCTATCTGCTTGTCGGCCTGCTTATGGTGGCCGGCATTGGCCTCAGCGTACATCGCCACATCACTCTCGAAGTGCCCTGGACGCCGGGCGAACAGCGCGAAGTTTGGGAAGTCGAGGCGCTGATCAACTTCACTGCCCAGGACGGCCCGGTGCTGGTCAATATGGCACTGCCTTCCCGTCAGCAGTCTTTCCGGCTGCTGACCGAGCATACTGCCTCGCCGGGCTATGGCCTGGCCTTTGTGGAAGAGGCCGGCGGTCGCCGCGCCCAGTGGTCGATTCGTGAGGCTTCCGGCAGCCAGCAGCTCTACTACACCACTCAGCTACTGGTGACCCCGGACGCCCGCCCTCCCGAGATCGAGCCACCGGAACTGCGCAACGACATCATCTGGGAGCGCCCTTACGACACCGCGGCGGCCCAGGTGATCGAACGCGCCTGGAGCCGCAGCGCCGACGGCGTCACCTTCGCCCGTGAGTTGATCCGCGACTTTGGCGACGAGCGCCAGGGCGAGAATTCTCGCCTGCTGCTGACTCAGTACGAGCGCGGCCCGCTGCTGGTTCGCTTGCTCAATCAGGCCGGTGTGCCGGCCCGAGAGGTCAGCGGCCTGGTATTGGAAGACGCACGCCGGCGACAGACCCTCAGCCAGTGGGTGCAGGTATTCGACGGTGAACGCTGGGCCCTGTTCGATCCGGCCACTGGCGAACAGGGGCATCCCGACAATCTGCTGCTCTGGGAAGCGTCCGGCCAGGCGGTGCTCGAAGTCCAGGGAGCAACCAACTCGCGGGTCACCTTCTCGATGCTTAACCGCAACCAGCCGGCGGCCGCCGCGGTGCGCAGCCAACTGGCCGAGGACACCCTGCTCAACTTCTCCATTCATAGCCTGCCCCTCGAGGAGCAAGCGCTGTTCCAGACGATCCTGCTGATCCCCATCGGCGCCCTGGTCGTGGTGCTGCTAAGGATCCTGGTGGGTATCAGCACCTCCGGCACCTTCATGCCGGTACTGATCGCCCTGGCCTTTATACAGACCACCCTGGTTACCGGCCTGGTCGGCTTCCTGCTGGTGGTGGCGGTAGGCCTGGTGATCCGCAACTACCTTTCCTATCTCAACCTGCTATTGGTGGCGAGAGTATCGGCGGTGATCATCACGGTGATCGCCATCATCTCGTTGTTCTCTGTACTCTCCTTCCGCTTCGGTCTTAATGCGGGGCTGACGATTACCTTCTTCCCGATGATCATCCTCGCCTGGACCATCGAGCGTATGTCGATCCTGTGGGAGGAGGAAGGCCCCAGGGAAGTCCTTATCCAGGGCGGCGGTAGCCTGCTCACCGCGGTGATCGCCTTTCTGGCCATGACCAATCCCTGGGTGCGCCATATCACCTTCAACTTCCTGGGCGTGCAGATGATTCTGATGGCGCTGATCCTGCTACTCGGCAACTACACCGGCTACCGGCTGCTCGAGCTGCGCCGCTTCAAACCGGTCACCGAGGATTGAGCGCCATGTGGAACTGGACGATGCGAACCTGGACGTCACCGGCGAAACTGCGCGCCAAGGGCATCATCGGCATGAACCGTCGCAATATCCGCTATATCGGTCGCTACAACAAACGACGTCTCTATCCGCTGGTGGACGACAAGCTCAAGACCAAACTACTGGCCCAGCAGTACGGTATCACTACGCCAGCACTGCTTGGCACCGTGGCTACCCAGTTCGGGGTCAAGCAGCTGCGCAAGATGCTGAGCGGCCACGATGGGTTCGTGATCAAGCCGGCAAAGGGCAGCGGCGGCAAGGGAATCCTGGTGATTGAACACGTCGAGGAAGGCGCCTTCGTCAAGCCCAGTGGTGCCCGGCTGACGCTCCAGGACGTCGAGCGCCACGCCTCCAATATCCTTTCAGGCCTCTACTCTCTGGGGGGCTCGCCCGATGTGGCGGTGGTCGAGGCGCTCATCAACTTTGACGAGAGACTGGCGGAGTACACCTATGAGGGCGTCCCCGATATCCGCGTCATCATCTTCCTCGGCTATCCGGTGATGGCGATGATGCGTCTCTCCACCGCGGCCTCGGACGGCAAGGCCAACCTGCATCAGGGCGCCGTGGGGGTGGGGCTGGACATCGCCACCGGCACCGCCATCCGCGGCGTACAGTTCGACCGCACCCGCCTTGATCACCCGGACACCGGCCATGAACTGGCCAGCCTGCATATCCCCGACTGGCAGACCCTGCTGCTGTTGGCAGCCGGATGCTATGAAATGACGGGACTGGGCTACCTGGGCACCGATGTGGTGCTTGACCGCGACCACGGTCCCATGCTGCTGGAGCTCAATGCTCGTCCAGGCCTGGCCATCCAGATGGCCAACGGCGAGGGGCTGCGGCGGCGGCTAGACTTGATCGAGCGTCAGCCGCGAGGGATGTCCCCCGAGGAGCGCGTGGCTTTCGCCCAGCACCACTTCGCCCGCCGCAGCGAACTCGAGGTCAGCGGTGACTCGACCGCCGAGGCCAGCTGACACCCGCTGGTCCGGTTGGGGTCCGGCGCGTAGAATAGGCCCTTCATTTCGTCAGTTGATGGTCGTCATGCCAGACTCCCGTGCCCTGCTGGACCAGGCAGCGCAGCAGTGCCAGCAGCGCGGCGCGCGCTTCACACCGATTCGGCGACGCGTGCTGGAGATGATCGCCGAGACGCCAGGCAGCCTGAAGGCCTATGATCTGCTGGATCGCCTGGCCGAGGAGCATGCCGCGGCACGGCCGCCCACCGTCTACCGCGCCCTGGAGTTTTTGATCGACCAGGGCCTGGTGCACCGCATTGAGTCGCTCAATGCCTACGTAGCGTGTCCCTGCCCGGAGCATGCCCATGGTTTTCAGCTGCTGATCTGCCGCCACTGCGGCCGGGTCGAGGAGCTGCACCTGGACGACATCAACGACCACTTGGCGCGCCGCGCCAGAGAGCTGGGCTTTGAGATCCAGCGTCAGACCATAGAGCTGCTGGGCCAGTGTGACGCCTGCCGACAGGCTTCCGAGCGCCCTGCTGCCCCTGCGGAGCTTTCATGAGCGATACCTTCAAGGCCCTGGAACGGGCCGACTTCGACAGCCGCCATCCCCTGGCCGTGATCCTCGACGCCGCACGCTTCAACGCCGACGGCCTGATGCCCGCCATCGCCCAGCAGCACGACTCGGGTGAGGTGCTGATGATGGCCTGGATGAATCGCGAAGCGCTGGAGGAGACCCTGCGAACCGGCCGGGTCTGCTACTGGTCTCGTTCGCGGGGCAAGCTGTGGCGCAAGGGCGAGAGCTCCGGCCAGCAGCAGCACCTCCGGACCGCTGCGCTGGACTGCGACGGCGACACCCTGCTGCTACAGGTGGATCAAACTGGTCCCGCCTGCCATTCCGGTCGACGTAGCTGCTTTTACGTGGCCCTGGAGGGCGACGAGGCGAGGATCGCCTCGGCCCCGCTGATCGACCCCGACACCCTTTACGGCCAGACCTGAGATGCCCTGCCTCGCCGCCTGGCTGGCCCGGCTATTGCGCGCCCTGCGCCATGGCGTTGGCTGGATGATGATTGGCCTGGTCAAAGTCTATCAGGTCACGCTGAGCCCGCTGCTCGGGCCTCGCTGCCGCTACTGGCCGAGCTGCTCGCACTATACGGTGGAGGCGATTCAGGTGCATGGCCCGCTCAAGGGCGGGCTGTTGGCGGTGCGGCGCATTGCCGTCTGCCATCCCGGCTGCGAGGGCGGGATCGACCCGGTGCCCGGCGGGCCCAGCGAGCAGCTTTGCCGCGAGGACCCGGAGTTGGACGAGCACTTCCGTCCACGATAGCGTCCACGTTAACGCCAAGGGGCGCGAGATAACGCTAAGGGATCAGGTGGCTTCCTGCTCGGCCACCTCATAGATACGCTTGAGCATGGCGCCCAGGCCGTTGCTACGCGTCGGCGAGAGATGCTTGTCGAGTCCCAGATCCGCCATAAAGTGCGGGCTGGTGCCTCGAATCTCGGCGGCGGTCCGGTCGCTATAGATGCGCATCAGCACGGCGATCAGCCCGGAGACGATGGCCGCATCGGACACGGCGTCGAAGTGAATCCGATCGCCGTCGCGGCGGTGGTTCATCCAGACATTTGACTGGCAGCCCTGGATCTTGAGCTCATGGCTCTTCCACTCCTCGGGGAAGTCCGGCAGCGCCTTGCCCATGTCGATGATGTACTGATAGCGATCCATCCAGTTGTCGAACATCTCGAACTCTTCAATCAGCGCCTGCTGCGCCTGCTCGGCAGTGGCTTCGGTCGTCATGGGATCTCCTCCTGGTCGGTGCGGCAATTATACCGGCTCGTTGCGCTTCGCGTCCGCTACTGGCGCCAGGCGATGTGTGGATTGCTGACGATGCCAGGCCTCATCCTCGGCGTGCAGGTACCGAGAGGTAGTGTCCAGACGCGAATGGCGGGCGGTGGCGGCCAGGTAGCGCAGCTCCACGCCGGCCTGGGCCTGGTGGGTCAGCGCCGTATGTCGAAGCCAGTGGGGCGTAGCGGCCCGCAGGCGTGTGGCCCAAAGATGGCCACCCTCCCCTTGCTCCGCCTCCAGCGCATCGGCGGCCTCGCGAAAAGCGTCGCGGATCAGCCGATAGAGGCGGTTGTCGCCCAGGCCGCGCTGGCCATCTAGGGCGCGCAGCAAGGGCGTGGCATCGTCCAGCAGCGGCTCGGCGGCAAGCCCCAGGGCCAGGCGCCACTCGGTCAGCAACGCGACCATATCCGGCGGCACCGGAATCACCGCCAGCTTGTCGCCCTTACCGGTCACCCGCCACCACCAGCGCCCCTCGCGGCGATGAAAATCTCCCATCCGTGCCGCGGTCATCTCACCGATGCGCGGAGCCAACAGGTAGGCGAAGCCAAACACCAGCCGACGGCGCTGCTGCTCGAAGCGCTGTCTCGGTAACGCCTTCTCCCTTCCTGGCCGGTCGAGCTCTCGGTTCAGCCAGGACCAGAACCACTCCCAGAGTGGACGCTCCAGGTAGCGCTCGATGCCGCCCTGACGGTTGTCCAGCCGCCGCCGCTTGTCGCGCATCAGCCTGAAGGGGTTGTGCGCCACCCACCCCGCCTCGACCAGCCAGGCGAACATTCCCTGCAGGATCACCAGGCTTTGCCTGCGGCTGGCGGGTGCCAGCGCTCCGCGAAAGGGTCGCCAGTCGTCGGCGTGGCGAGGCCGGGAGGGTCCTATCCAGCGCTCTCGAGGCCGAGGGTCGGCCAGGAAGGCCTCGAAGGCGTCCAGGTGGTCGCGCCTGACTTCTCCAAGGCCCAGGCCCTGCTCTGCCAGCCAGAGCAGCAGGCGCTCGGCCTCGCGCCGGTAGGCACGCTGGGTCTGGTGGCTCGCTCGATACTCGGCGAGCCACCGCCCTACTGCCTCCACGTCGCTGCCGGCGGCGATATGGCTGCCCTGCCCCGCGGCGTCGGCCGGCAGCGGTTCGTCCGAGAAAAACTCCAGCGACTGGTGCGTCTCATGACTCTGTAGCTTATCCATGATTTCCCTGGTTTTTCCCTCTGGTTTTTCCCTCTGGCTGTTACCTGCTGGGCAGTATCGCGCTGTGTGCTGCCTAAAATCAAGATAAGCC
>JAIVHL010000110.1 GCA_020201075.1 Halomonas sp.
GGCTCATCCATCAGCAGCACGTTGGGCCGAGTCAGGATGAGCTTGCCGAACAGCATGCGCCCCTGCTCCCCGCCGGAAATCACCTTGACCGACTTGCCGATGTCATCGCTGGAGAAGAGCATCCGCCCCAGGGCGCCGCGAACCACCTGCTCGCCGCCGTCGGTCCACTGCGCCATCCACTCGAACAGGGTCGCGTCATTGGCGAAGTCGTTGGCGTGATCCTGGGCGTAAATGCCCAGGTCGGCGCTGTCGGTCCACTTCACGCTGCCGGCGAGCGGCGAAAGCTCACCGGCCAGGGTGCGCAGTAGCGTGGTCTTGCCGATGCCGTTGGGGCCGATGATGGCGATGCGCTCGCCGGCCTCCACGGTCATGCCGAAGCGCTCGAGCAGCGGCGCCTCGCCGGGGTAGCCCTGGGTCAGCCCTTCCACGTTGACGGCATTGCGATGGATCTTGCGCGCCTGGTCAAAGCGGATGAAGGGGCTGACGCGACTCGAGGGCTTGATCTCCTCGAGCTTGATCTTGTCGATCTGACGCGCCCGGGAGGTGGCCTGCTTGGCCTTGGAGGCATTGGCCGAGAAGCGGCTGACGAAGGTCTGGAGATCGGCGATCTGCGCCTTCTTCTTGGCGTTGTCGGCGTGCTGGCGCTCGCGGGCAGCGGTGGCGGCGGTCATGTAGTCGTCGTAGTTTCCCGGGAACAGTCGGATCTCACCGTAATCCAGGTCCGCCATGTGGGTGCAGACGCTGTTAAGGAAGTGGCGATCGTGAGAAATGATGATCATGGTGCTGTTGCGTGCGGTGAGCATCCCCTCCAGCCAGCGAATCGTGTTGATATCCAGGTGGTTGGTGGGTTCATCGAGCAGCAGCACGTCGGGGTCGGCGAACAGCGCCTGGGCAAGCAGCACGCGCAGTTTCCAACCCGGGGCCACCTCGCTCATGGGGCCGGTGTGCTGCTCGAGAGGAATGCCGAGCCCCAGCAGCAGTTCGCCAGCCCGAGCTTCGGCGGTATAGCCGTCGAGTTCGGCGAAGCGCACCTCCAGGTCGGCCACGGCCATACCGTCCGCCTCACTCATCTCGGGCAGCGAATAGATACGTTCGCGTTCCGCAGCCACTTGGGAAAGCTCGGCATTGCCCATGATCACGGTGTCGATAACCCGCTCCTGTTCATAGGCAAACTGGTCCTGGCGCAGCTTGCCCAGCCGGGCGCCGGAGTCGACCATCACCTGGCCCCCGGAGGGCTCCAGATCGCCGCCAAGAATCTTCATGAAGGTAGACTTGCCGCAGCCGTTGGCGCCGATCAAGCCGTAGCGGTGGCCGTTGCCGAACTTGATGGAGACGTTCTCGAACAGGGGCTTGGCCCCGAACTGCATGGTAATGTTGGCGGTGGAGATCAAGGATAGGGCCCGGTTGATACATGGAAGGGTCGCGATTGTACCGGTTATGGCCGCCCATCACACCGTGTGCGAATTGTCGGCCAATTAAGCGAAGGTTTTTGTCACTGGGCCTTCAGGCCACTGGTGGGAAATCGGCTAAGCCGGGCGAAGGGATTTGTCACCGAGTCTTTAGGCCACTGGTGGGAGATCGGCTCTGCCGAACGAAGGGGTTTGTTACCGAGCCTTCAGGCCACTGGTGGGAGATCGGCTATGCCGGGCGAATGGCGGCGAAGCCGCCCGGCGGTGTTGCTGGCGTTGGCGCATACCGCCCAGGAGCCCTTCGGTCTCCATTCGCCGGGCGGAGCCCAGCTCCCACAAAACCCACGCATACCGCCCAGGAGCCCTTCGGTCTCCATTCGCCGGGCGGAGCCCACACACATAACCCAGCTCTTCGCCCCGCGGAGCTTGGCTCCCACCGTCAGTCGTGGCGCTCGACGCTGAAGATGCTCTGCAGCTTGTGCTTCTTGCCGTAGAGATGCACCGTGGTGGCATCGAAGGGAAAGGTCTCCAGATAGGGGCTGTTGCTGTTGAAGCGCGGCTTGTGAGCGTTGATCATGGCCGCCGCCAGACGTTCCCGGTTGGCGTTTCCGCAAAGCCCCACCGCATACCAGATCTCCTCGCCGGGCGGCGGGAAGGCGTGCCACTTATCGCGGTGTTCGTCGTGTTGCAGGCCGTAGCGGGTGCCGCGATGTTCGCCCACATAGAGCAGTTCCTGGACATCCATCTCCCCGGTCTCGGGGTCCTTCGCCGCGCGAAAAACGCAGTAGATGCCGGACTCGTCCGGCACCTCCTTGAGAGTCTCCTCGGTCCAGTAGCCGAGCATCTTGGGTGACAACATCTGTTCGCTCATGGTGATCTCCTCAATAGTCCTCAAGCCGCTGCATATCGCGGGCGATGCGCCGCACCTCTGCCTCGTGGCCAGCCGCCAGGGCCTCGAAGAAGGCCCGCTCGTCATTACTACCGGCCAGTTCGGCCCGGTGTGAATAAAGGTCCTGGAGAGTCCGCTGAGCCGTGAGGGCGGTGGACAGCACGCTCTGAACGGTCTCGCAGTCGA
>JAIVHL010000163.1 GCA_020201075.1 Halomonas sp.
CCACGCCGCTCTTGTCCTTCTTGCTTTTATCCTTCTTGCTTTTGTCCTTCTTTTTCTGATCCTTCTCTTCGTCTTCGTCTTGGTCCTTATTCTTGCCCTGGTCTTTCTCCTTCTCTGCTTCCTCCTTTCCTTCTTGCTCCTCGTCTTCGGTGTCCTTGCCCAGGCTCAGGCCCGCCTTGTCCTCGAGCAGTTTCATCTCCTCGGGACCCGCCTCCAACAGCAGGATGTCGCCCTCCCTGAGTACGCCAAAGAAGGCGTGACCGGCGCGGCGCTTCTCGTCGCGCACCACCGCCAGCACCGGAATGGTCTCCTCCAGCTCCTGCTGCAGCTCACGCAGGGTCAGGCCGTTGGCCTTGGACGCTTCGCCGACGCGAAGCTCTACCAGATAGTGGGCGGTATCGAACATCGCCTCGGTGGAGGCTTTTCCTGCGCGCTGGGGCACCAGCCGCCAGCCGATCAGCAGGATGAACGCCAGCCCGGCCAGGGCAACCGCCACGCCGACCGGCGAGAAGGAGAACATGCCAAAGGTTTCGCCGGTGACCGACCCCCGGTAGCTGGCGATGATGATATTGGGCGGCGTACCGATCAGGGTGGTGAGCCCGCCCAGCAGCGATCCGAAGGCCAGCGGCATCAGCAACAGCGACGGCGAGGTGTCGTGCTCCCTGGCCAGGCGCATGGCCACCGGCAGCAGCAGCGCCAGGGCGCCAACGTTGTTCATGAAACCGGAGAGCACCACCACGGTGCCGGTCAAGGCGGCGAGCTGCAGGAAGAGTCGTTCGCCCACCTTAAGCACCTGCTCGGCGATGACATCCACCACCCCGGAGTGCTCGAAGGCGCGGCTGAGCACCAGCACCGCGGCCACGGTGATCACCGCCGGGTGGCCGAAGCCCATGAAGGCCTCCTCCCCCGGCACCAGACCCAGCATCACCGAGCCGAGCAGCGCCGTAAGCGCCACCAGATCATAGCGGAATCGCCCCCAGATGAAGGCGGCAAGCGTCAGTCCGAGCACGATGAAGACCAGGGTGCTGTCGGTCATGTGTTCACCTCCCTGTGGTGATGGTTTACCAACAGCATCGCCAGGCAGAGGGCTCGGCGGCAAGTGTTTTTACACGTCGACGCCCGGCCAGCGCCGAGCGTCATAGGAAGGCCGATCAAACCTGTATCGGCTATTTCGCCATCTTCTCCAGCATGGCGTTGACCGCTTCGAGGTGCTCGGGCTCGTTGTGGCACATGCCCTGAAACACCGCGCAGAGATCGAGGAAGTCCTTGAGCTCGGTGCGCTGCGCCATCTTCATCAGTCGCTTGGTAAGCCGGGTGGCCTTGGGCGGCTGGGAAGCGATGTGGGAGGCCAGCTCGCCGACGCGCGACATCAGTGCCTCGGGGTCACAGACCTCGAGCACGATGCCATATTCCCTAGCCTCTTCGGCATCGATGATCCGCCCGGATAGGGTCAGCTCGAAGGCGCGCTGATAGCCGATCAGGCGCTGCATGAACCAGGCGCCGCCGTCGCCGGGGATGATGCCCAGGTTGAGAAAGGTTTCGCCGAACTTGGCCTTCTTCGAGGCGATACGGATATCGGCCATGTTGGCCAGGTCGAAGCCGGCGCCGATGGCCGGGCCGTTGACGGCGGCGATGATCGGCACCTCCACCGCGGAAAGCGCGAGCGGGATGCGCTGGATACCGCGACGGTAGCGGGCCGAGACCTCGGCCACGTCGCCGGCGAAGTCGCCGCCACGGTTGGCCATGTCCTTGACGTTGCCGCCGGCGGAGAAGGCGCTGCCTTCACCGGTGATCACCAGCACCGAGACGTTATCGCAGGCGTTGACCCACTCGGCCACGGCGATGATGTCGTCCACCAGAGCGGTACCGGTCAGGGCGTTGCGCACGTCGTGGCGGTCCATGACCAGCGTGGCTACCCGCCCGTCCAGGGACAGGCGGGCGTCGGTCAGTTGAGGCAGGCTGGTCTGTGGCGTACTGGATTGAGAAGAGATCGGGCTCATGCGTCGGCTTCCTGATTTTTTTCCACGATAACTCGCGCATCTACTACCGCATAGCCATCGGCGTTGACGATGACCGGATTGAGGTCCAGCTCGGAGAGCGCCGGATAGGCCTCGACGATGCGCGACACCTTGAGCAGCAGGTCAATCAGCGCGGTCTTGTCCACCGCCTTCTCACCGCGCACGCCGGCGAGGATCTTCTTGGCCTTGATCTGCTCGACCATCTCCTCGGCATCGCGCCGCGACAGCGGGATGGCGCGGAAGGCCACATCCTCAAGGATCTCCACGAAGATACCGCCCAGGCCGAACATCAGCACCGGGCCGAAGATCGGATCGCGGATCACCCCGAGGATCACCTCGACGCCCTTCTTGGCCATGGGCGTGACCAGCACCCCCTCGATCTCGGCGTTGGCGTCGTAGGCGAGGCAGGCGTCGAGGATGCCCTGGCGGGCCTGGTGCATGGCGGCCTCGCCCACCACGTTGAGCTTCACGCCGCCGGCGTCAGACTTGTGCAGGATGTCCTTGGAGACCACCTTCATGGCCAGCGGCGACTCCCCGAACTGCTTCGCCGCCTCGGCCAGCTCGGCCTCGTTCCTGACCACCAGCTCAAGGGGCACCTCGATGTCGTGGTCGCGCAGCAGCTGCTTGGCCTCATACTCGAAGAGGTCACGGCCCTGGTCCTGGGCATTCCGGAACATGGCGGTGAGTTCGGGCAGCGGTTCGACGCTGCGCTCGCGGCTCTGCTGCTCGAGCTGGGCCAGGTACTGGCCGCGCTCGCCCAGGGCCGAGAGTACCCGCACAGAATGCTCGATGGAGGCGTAGATGGGCAGGCCCGCCTCGTGGAGACGGCGCAGCGCCGGCGGCTTGATCGGCGCATAGAGGCTGTAGATCACCAGCGGCTTGGTGGTGGCCTTGGAAAGGTCGACCATGGCCTCGGCGCCGCGCATCTCGTCGCCCAGCAGCGATTCGGCAAAGCGGGTGCTGTAGCCTCCGAACATCCCCACCAGGAAGACGCTGTCGACGTTGTCGTCGGCGGCGACGATCTCCATGCAGGTGGCCAGCAGCGACGGATTGGCGTCGGTGGAGCCGGCCACGTCCACCGGGTTGACGGTGGATGCCTGGGGAAAGAGCACGTCGCGCAGCTTCTGGCGGGTCGCCTCGGAGAGTTCGGCGAGTTCCATACCCGCCTCGGCCAGGCGGTCAGAGGCAATGGTCGCCTGGCCGCCGCCGTCGGAGATCACCGCCACGCGCTTGCCGCGAGATTTCTGCAGCAGGCCCAGCCCCTCGGCCACCGGCAGGATCTCGTCGGAGTGCTGGACTACGCTGACGCCGGCCTGCTTGAGCAGGTCAACGGTCATGGCGTAGCTGCCGGCCAGCGCCCCGGTGTGGGAGCTGGCCGCCTTCTGGCCGGCCTCGGTGGAGCCTGACTTGTAGACCACCACCGGCTTCATGGCGGTCACTTCGCGGGCCACCTCGAGGAACTTGCGACCGTCGCGGAAGCCTTCCACGTAGAGCGTGGCGACCCGGGTGTGCTCGTCCTCACCCAGGTAGCGCAGGTAGTCGTTGAAGCCGATATCGCTCTGATTGCCGGGGCCCACGTAGGTGGAGAAACCCACCTGACCGTTGTATTGGGCCTCCAGCGCCAGCGAGAGCAGCATGTTCCCGGACTGGGAGATGATCCCCACCCCGCCGGGCTTGACGTTATCCAGCGACAGCAGGTTGATCTGATGGTGCAGGTTGAAGAGTCCCGAGGTGTTGGGACCGATGATACGCACGCCGTGGGCGCGGGCCTTTTCCATCATCTCGCGCTCGAGCTCGGCCCCTTCCCCACCGATCTCGGCGAAGCCGCTGGCGAGTATCACCGCCCCCTTGATGCCGCGGCGGCCACACTCGGCGATCAACCCCGGCACCGAGGCGGCCGGGGTGCAGATCAGCGCCAGCTCGGGGTTGCCGGGAATCGCGGTGACCGAAGGCCACGCCTTGACCCCGAGGATCATGTCGGCCTTGGGGTTGACCGGATAGATGTCGCCCCGATAGCCATCCTTGATCAGGCCGACCATGGCCTTGTAGCCGCGCTTGGTGGGATCGGCAGAGGCACCCACCACCGCGATACCCGAGGGTGCCAGGATGTCGTGGAGGGGGCTGCGAGTCGGGAGATGTCCTTCGATGGGATTCATGGCTGAGTGACCTTAACGTCTGGTGCGCGGTAGAGAGTCGCGAAAACGGGTTCATGAGCCCGGCGCGCCGGGCATAGGGCGAAAGCGAGGGGTGTCGGGGTTACTTGCCCTGGAAGCGCGGGGTGCGCTTTTCGGCAAAGGCATCGACGCCTTCCTGCCAGTCCCGGGTAGTGCCGACGAAGGTCATCCCCTCGAGCTCGGCGGTCAGACAGGCGTCCAGGGTGCGCTCACCGGAGGCATTGAGCTGCTCCTTGGCCAGGGCCATGGAGAACGGCGCCTTGCTCGCCACCTTCTCGGCAAAGGCCAGGGCGGTCTCGAAGAAGCCCTCGTCGGCATGACAGCGGTTGGCCAGGCCGATACGTACCGCCTCGGCACCGTCGATGCGCTCTCCCAGAAACACCAGTTCGCGAGCCTTGGCCAGGCCCACCAGTCGGGGCAGCAACCAGGTCACGCCGCCACCCAGGAAGTTACCGATGGAGACCTCCGGCAGGCCGATCTGGGCGCTCTCGGCCATCAGCAGGAAGTCCGAGGCGATGGCGAGTTCCGCCCCGGCGCCCAGCGCATAACCGTTGACCGCGGCAACCACCGGGGTCTGCATCTGCATCAGACGCTTGCAAACGATCTGCTCGCCCTGCAGGTACTGGCGGCGATCGAAGGCGGTACGGCCCTCCTTGTGCTCCTTGAGGTCGGCGCCCACGCAGAAGGCGCGGCCCTCGCCGGTGATCAGCACGACGCGAACCTCGGCGTCGGTCTCTGCAAGAGTCAGGGCGTCATTGAGCTCGCGATATAGCGCCTCGGTCACGGCATTCAGGCGATGGGGGCGGTTGAAGCGGATCTCCTGAACCTGGCCGTGGCGGCGTGTGATCAGTGTCTCGTAGTGCTGTGCAGGGAGGCTATGCGAGGAGACGTTCGGGGACTGGCTGGGGTCTTGGCTCATCTGGGGGCGGTACTCTAATAGACGTGGCAAGCAGGGATAAACGTGGCAAACAGGGACGTGACGATAGGATTCGATTAACCACGGCGATGGCCCATCGTAGTGGAAACAAACGTGTCATAATCATCATCACATCAGCACGCTTGTTCTACCATCTATCCTAGCCAACGGCACCAGGCAGGTCAATACGCACGTTTCGTATTATTTTAAAAGAGAAACGTTTGTTTCACTTAGAGGTGGCATCCATCGGGTACAATGCCGCCCCTGCGCCACCCAACCCAGGAGTACAGCGTGCTGGAACAGGACCGACGCGACGACACGAATCCCGACGACAGCGGCCCCGTCCGTCTGGATGCGGTGAACCGACAGCTAGCCGAGGCCTATCCGGGACTCAGCCCCCAGCTGAAGCTGGCTGCCGGCTATGTGCTGGAGCACCCGGTAGAGATCGCCTTCCAGTCGATCCGCAAGTCGGCCACCGCCGCCGAGGTGACCGCCTCGACCCTGGTGCGACTGGCCAAGCGCCTGGGCTTCGACAGTTTCGATCAGTTTCGGGACGTGTTTCAGTCGGCGGTACAGGCCGGACCCGTGGAGCTCTCGGGACGCGCCAGCCAGCTGCGCAGCCTGGCCAGCCAGACCGATGACCAGGTGTTTCTCGACGTGGGCGATGCCGCCTTCGACAACATCGGCCGGCTGTTCACCGCCGACAACCAGCAGCGAGTCCGCGAGGCGGCCAGTCGGCTGCTGGCCGCGAAGAAGATCGCCGTGGTGGAGTTTCGAGACACCTTCGCCTGCGCCTATCACTTCGCCTACGTGGGGCGGATCGCCATGCCCAATATCCAGCTGATTCGCGGCCAGGAGGGAGGCCTGCTGACCGAGCTGGCTCCTTTCGGCGAAGAGGACGTGGTGGTGGCCTTCGGCTTCGAGCCCTACTGCGCCGAGACCATGCGCGCGCTGGAGATCACCCGAGCGTCCGGGGTCAGCGCCATCGTGGTCACCGATACCATGCGCTCCCCGCTGGTGCCGGGAGCCGCCATCAACTTCCCAGTGGCCAACGCCACGCCCCACTTCTTCCCGTCGATTCTCTCGGCGATCACCCTGATCGAGGTGCTGCTGGCGGAGTGCGTGGCCTTCGGCCCCGATGAGCTGGTGGACAACGTGGCCAACTTCGAGTCGCGGATGCGCGCCATGGGCGCCTACGTGGAACAGGCGTAGTCCAGACCAGCAGCAGGAATCGGGCAGGAATGCCCCGACCAGCGGGACTAGCGGGCAGGAACAAAGACGGGGGCCCCGTCCACCCAGGCGGTGGCCAGCCGCTGACCGTAGAGACGCTCCAGGACACTGGGGACCAGCATCGTCTCCGCCGCTCCCCAGCACGCTTCGCCGTTCGGATAGAGCAGCAGCAGATGGTCACACCAGCGCGCGGCCAGGTTGAGGTCGTGCAGGCACATCAGCACGGAGCCCCCCTCGGCGGCCTGTTCGGCCAGCAGATCCATGACCGCCGACTGGTGGTGAAGATCCAGATGGTTGGTGGGCTCGTCGGCCAGCCACAGCCGAGGCGCCTGGGTCAGCAGCGTGGCGATGGCCAGGCGCTGACGCTCGCCGCCGGAAAGCGTGCTGACCAGCCGCTCGGCCAGGTGGGCCACGTCCAGCCGCTTGAGTGCCGCCTCGGCCAGCCGCAGGTCATCGGCGCCCTCCATCTGCCATGGCGAGAGCCAGGGATGACGACCGATCAGCGCCGTTTCACGCACCGTGGCGGGGAAGCCATCGTGGCGCTCCTGAAACACCAGCCCCAGACGGCGCGCCACCTCCCGCCGCCCCAGCGACGCCAGCAGCCGGCCGTCGACGCGTATCTCTCCGGAACGCGGCGCGCGGAGTCCGGCCAGGGTATGTAGCAAGGTGGTCTTGCCGGCGCCGTTGGGCCCCAGCACCCCCCACACCTGTCCGGGCTCCACGGTCAGCGTCAGGGCGGCGCCGTCGACACGGCCCGGAACGTCGATCACCAGTTCTTGAATTTCCAGGCGACCCATCAGCGGCTCCGGTAGAGCAGATAGAGGAAGGTGGGCACCCCGAGCAGCGCGGTGATCACTCCCACCGGCAGCTGCTCGGGGGCAATCGCCGTGCGCGCCAAGGTATCGGCCAGCACCAGCAGGGTGCCGCCGCCAAGGGCGCAGGCCGGCAGGATCAGGCGCTGGTCGTTGCCCAGCACGAGCCGCAGCATGTGCGGCACCACCAGGCCCACGAAGCCGATGCTGCCGGCGGTGGTCACAGCCATGGCGGTCAGCGCGCTGGCCATCAGATAGATGCCCCACTCGAGGGGGCGCACCGCCACGCCCAGAGCCGCGGCCTGCAGCGGCCCCCGGGCCAACACATTGAGGTTGCGCCCCAGCGGCAGCGCTACCAGGCAGGCCACCAGTAGCAGCGCCAGCGGTGCCCCGGGCGCGCCGGCGTGGGCCAGGTCCCCCATCAGCCAGTAGAGCATGCCGGGCAGGCGCTCCACCGGGCTTACCGCCAGCATCAGGGTGATCACCGCTCCCCAGCCGGCGGCCACCACCACGCCGGTGAGCAGCAGCCGCGATGGCGTCCAGCTGCCAGTGCCATGGGCCAGGCCAAACACCAGCAGGGTGGAGAGGAAGGCCCCGGCGAAGGCGGAGCCTGTCATCAGCGCCCCACCCAGGCCCGCCAACATGGCGGCCAGGGCACCCACCGCGGCGCCTCCCGAGAGCCCCAGCACGTAGGGGTCGGCCAGCGGGTTGCGCAGCAGCACCTGCATCAGGGCACCGGCCACGGCGAGCAGTCCGCCCACCGCGAAGGCCGAGAGCGCTCGGGGCAGGCGCAGCTCGAGAACCAGGGTGCGGGAGAGTGCATCGCCCTCTCCGCGCAGGACGGACCACAGCGCGTCGAGGCCAACGTCGACGCTACCCACGGCGACCGCCAGGCCCAGAGACATCAGCGAGGCCATTCCCAGCAGGCCCAGCGGCAGCACCCAGCCCAGGCCAGTTAGCGACGTACGAAGCGGTTCAGCGCCGGCCACGGGCCACCTCCAGCGCATCACACATCAGCCGGCTACCCTCCAGAAGGCGCGGCGTGGGTCGCTGGATCAGCGAGGGAGGCACGAAGAACAGGTTGTTTCGATCCACCGCGGTCAGCTCGGGATAGCGGGTCCAATGGTCGAGCCAGTCGCGGTTCTCCTCGCCCATGCCGCCGGCCAGGATCACCTCGGGGTCGGCGGCCAGCACCGCCTCTTCCGCGATGCGCGGAGCCAGCCGATCGAGATCGGCGAAGACATTGACACCGCCGCACAGGCGGATGACCTCGCCGATCCAGTGGTCGTTGTTGATGGTCATCAGCGGCGAGTCCCACACCTGATAGAAGACCGATATCGGTGCCGATTCGGCATGGCGTCTGCCAAGTTCAGCCATGCCCTGCCGGAACCGCTCGGCCTCGGCGTCACCCGCCGCGTCGCTGTCGGCCAGATGGGCCAGGCGCTCGATGACACCGGCGATCTCGTTGATGCGCCGCGGTTCGATCTGGAATACCGGCAGCCCGAGACGCTCCAGCCGTTCGAGCTGCTCGACGGGGTTGCCGGTGACCCAGCCGATCACCAGGTCTGGTTCGAGGGACAGCAGCGCCTCGAGATCGACCCGGGTATGGTTGCCTACCGAGGGCACCTCGGCGGCCTCGGGGGGGTAGTCGCTGTGGGCCACCACCGCTACCACCCTCTCTCCCGCACCGGCGGCGAAGACCAGCTCGGTGGCCCCGGGGGAGAGCGCGGCGATCCTCGACGCCGGAGATGCCAGGCACACCTCGTGACCGCGGTCGTCGATGGCGCATCGGGTTTCGCCGCGCGCCTCGCCAACACCCAGCCCAGGCAGGGCAAGAGCGAGCGAAACGCAAAAAATGGTAGCGGGGCCGAGGGCCCCGCTGAGCTGGCCGCTACTGGCCAAAATGAACGCTGACAAAGGCCGCACGGCCGGCGTTGATGTAGTCGAACGGCATCGCCAGTTCCAGCCGGCACGCAGGTTGACGATGCCATAGCCGGGTAGCCGGTCGCCGTTGGCGGCGTCATTGTAGCGATGGTTCTGGGCGATCCAGGAACCGCCCAGCGACCAGTCGCCCAACTCCCGATCCACGTCCAGACGCACCCCTTGGGTAGCACGACGCGCCAGGCGCTTGCCGGCGTTGTCGCCGCTGCGGCTCTCAGGGTCCAGCCAGGTCAAGGCAACGGCAAGCGTCCAGTCATCGACGTCAGCACCAAGGGCCAACTCGGCGCCGCGGATACGCGCCTCGTTGACGTTGACGGGGCGGAAGCTTTCGTCGAGGGCGATAAGCTCATCTACCTCCGTCTGATAGGCGGCGAGATCCCAGAACCAGCTAGCGTACTGGCCACGCAGACCAAGCTCGAAGGTCTGCGACGTTTCCGCGTTCAGGTCGGGATTGCTGGAGCCTACGAAGGGAAAGTAGAGCTCGTTGAAGGTCGGTGCACGGAAGGCCGTTCCGTAGCTCGCACGCGCCACATGCTGATCATTCAGCGCATACCCAATCGCCAGGCTGCCGGTCAGTTCCTCGCCGAACGCCTGATTGTCATCGTGACGCAGGCTCAGCTGTGTCGTCAGCGGGTAAAAATCCAGGAAGCCCTGGGCAAACACGGCACGGTTATAACGCCTCCCTTCATCGAAGGAGAGCCCGGAGGTCTGGCTGTCGCCAAGGTCGTCCTCGGCATACTCGGCACCGGCCACCAGCTCGTGGGGGCCCAGCGCCAGAGTGTTCTGCCACCGGGCGGTGCGCGTGC
>JAIVHL010000164.1 GCA_020201075.1 Halomonas sp.
TAGTAGACCCGCGCCACCGCCGGATGCGCCTCGAGCCACTCGGCCAGACGCTGGGCGTTGTCGCAATGGGCACGCATGCGCAGGCTGAGGGTCTCGAGCCCCTTGGTGAAGATCCAGGCGTTAAACGGGCTCAGGCAGGGGCCGCAGGTGCGCACCACGCCGAATATCTCCTCGAGCTCCTTGTCACGCCCCACCACGGCGCCGCCGACCGCCCTGCCCTGGCCGTCCAGATACTTCGTGGCGGAGTGGATCACCAGGTCCGCCCCCAGCGCCAGGGGCCGCTGCAGCGCCGGGGTGAGAAAGCAGTTGTCGATGGCCAGCCACGCCCCATGGCGGTGGGAAATTTCGGCCAGCGCCGCGACATCCACCACCTCGGAGAGCGGATTCGAAGGCGTCTCGGCGAACAGCAGCCGAGTGCCCGGCGTGATCGCCGCCTCCCAGGCGGCCAGATCGGAGAGCTCTACGTAGCGTGTGGTGATACCAAACTTGCTCAGGTACTTGTCGAACAGGCTGACGGTGGAGCCGAACAGCGAACGCGAGGCGACGATCTCGTCGCCGGCCTCGAGTAGCGCCAGCGCCGTAGCGAGTATCGCCGACATACCGGAGCTGGTGGCCACGCAGCGCTCACCGCCTTCCAGGGCTGCCAGACGGCGCTCGAAGGTGCGCACCGTGGGGTTGGTGAAACGCGAGTAGACGTTACCCGGCTCCTCGCCCGAGAACTTGGCTGCGGCCTCGGCCGCGCTGCCGTAAACGAAGCTCGAGGTCGGGAAGATCGGTTCGGCGTGCTCCTGCTCATGGGTGCGGTCGTGTCCGGCGCGAATTGCCAGGGTCTCCAGCGCCCAGTCGTGCTCAGGGGATGCGTGCGGATCCATGGGGGCGTCAGTCATCGATGTCATCCTGGTTGTGCAGGCCGACCAGAGCGTGGTCACCGGCGCTCTGCTGCTGCCTGGCCCCGTCGCTGCGCGAGGCCTCCAGGTCTGCCAGGTAGGCGTCGTCGATATCGCCGGTGACGTAGTTGCCGTCGAACACCGAGCAGTCGAAGGCATCAAGCTTGGGGTTGACGTTGCGGCAGGCGGTCTTCAGATCCTCGAGATCCTGGTAAAAAATGCGGTCGGCGCCGATCAGCTCCCCCACTTCGGCCTCACTGCGACCGTGGGCAATGAGCTCGCTGGCCGCCGGCATATCAATGCCGTAGACATTGGGGAAGCGCACCGGGGGCGCGGCGGACGCAAAGTAGACCTTGCGAGCGCCGGCCTCCCGGGCCATCTGGATGATCTGCTTGCAGGTCGTGCCGCGCACGATGGAGTCATCCACCAGCAGCACATTCTTGTCCTTGAACTCCACGGCGATGGCGTTGAGTTTCTGGCGCACCGATTTCTTGCGCTGGGTCTGGCCGGGCATGATGAAGGTCCGCCCGATATAGCGGTTCTTCATGAAGCCCTCACGGTAGGTCACCCCCAGATGCTGGGCGAGCTCCAGCGCCGAGGTACGCGAGGTATCGGGAATCGGGATCACGACGTCGATGTCGTGATCCGGCCACTCGCTCTGGATGCGATCGCCTAGCTTGAGGCCCATCTCCATGCGGGTTCCGTAGACATAGGCGCCGTCGAGGATGGAATCGGGACGCGCCAGGTAGACGTGCTCGAAGATGCAAGAGGCCAGCCGGGGGGCATCGGCGCACTGCTGGGTATGGATCTGCCCCTCCATGTCGACGAAGATCGCCTCGCCCGGATCCAGGTCGCGGTGCAGATCAAAGCCACCCACGTCCAGCGCCACCGACTCGGAGGCGATCATCACCTCCTGACCGTGACCCTCGTCGCGGGTGCCAAACACCACTGGGCGGATACCGTTGGGGTCACGGAAGGCCACCAGGCCCACGCCGTTGATGATGGCCACCGCCACGTAGCCGCCCTTGCAGCGGCGATGCACCCGACGCACGGCATCGAAGATGTCGCCAGGCGCCAGATGCAACCCTTGCTTGCCCAGTTCGTGGGCAAATACGTTGAGCAGCACCTCGGAGTCGGAGCTGGTGTTGATGTGGCGCAGGTCCGAGGTAAACAGCTCCTGCTTGAGCTGATCGGAATTGGTCAGGTTGCCGTTGTGGGCCAGAGAAATCCCGAAGGGAGAATTGACGTAGAACGGCTGAGATTCCGCTTCACTGGACGAGCCGGCGGTGGGATAGCGCACGTGACCGATACCCACGTTGCCCCTCAGGCGCTTCATGTGGCGAGTATGAAAGACATCGCGCACCAGCCCGTTGCTCTTGCGCAGCAAGAAGCGGCCCTCGTGCCAGGTCATCATGCCGGCGGCGTCCTGTCCGCGATGCTGAAGCACCGTCAGGGCGTCGTAGATGCCCTGGTTCACCGCCTGCTTGGCCATAAGGCCCACGATACCGCACATTCCACCTTACCTCGCTTGCCTGGATGTTGCTGTGAAGAGTCTGGGCGGCGCCGGCTGGCCGGGACACCCGAACGTCATCCGTCAGGAGTCGTTACGTCGTCGCCGGGCGCCTCGTCGCGCCCGGGAAAAGAGATTTCGCTCAGGGAACCGGGAGTCTCGGGTATCTGCCCGTCCCAGGCCTCAAACTGGGTGACCGCCCAGTCGCGCAGCTGCTCGAAGTGGGGCCTCAGCTGGGCGTCGCGCCAGGCCTCGAGCTGGGCCAGCGGAGTCAGGCCGATAATGATGGTGGCCAGCACCAGGATCGCCGCTCCCTTGGCGGCACCGAAAGCCGCCCCGGTGATCCGGTTGAACAGGCCCATGCCGACCCATTCAACCGCGGCGTGGACCAGGCGAATGATGATGCCGCACAGCAGCACCACGCCAAAAATCACCAGCACGAAGGCCAACACCAGGCGCCCGTCGGGATTGTCGATCACCCCCGCAAGCAAGTCTGCCACCGGCTGAGCCAGCAGCCGGGCGGCCATCAGCGCGATGACCCAGGCCGCAAGGCCCAGGGCCTCGCGGATCAGCCCGCGCATGAAACCGGTGATCGCCGTGACGGTCAGCAGGGCGATAAAGATCCAGTCCAGCCAGGTCAGTGCCATGTTCAGTTCCTCGCCCGAACCAGCAGGCCCTGCAGGTTGATCCGAGACTTGAGTTCGTTCATGGCACGCTCGCCGGCCTCCGAGGAGTCGTAGGGGCCCGCATAGACCGTGGTCAGGTTGTTGTCGCGAGGCCGGCTATAGGCCGGAAATCCCTCATCGCGCAGCTGCTCGAGCAATCGTTCGGCGTTGCCCGGTTCACCAAAGCTGCCCACCTGCACCGCCCATTCACCACCGGAGGCGGCGGGTGTCGGTGCGGAAGCTGACTGGTCTCGGCGGGCACTCTCGGCCATACGCTGATCGGCGGCTCTGGCCAGCTCGGCAATGGGGTCAAAGGCCCCCTCATTGTCCGACGCCGATTCCGCGTCCGGCGGCTGGGCCGGTTCCGCGGGTGCCTCTGACCGGGCCAGCTGCTCGGCAGCCTCTTCGGCGGGAACGTCTTCGTCGAAGACCTGCTCGAGCTGGGGCGTCGCCGTAGGGGCACCCAACTCTCCGAGGCTTGCCGGCGGCTGTGGCTCCGGCACCTCGGTTCGCGGCACGTCCACGGGCTGCTCGATGATCAGCACCGGCTGGGGCCGCTCGCTGCGGGGCTCCGGCTCACTCAACAGCAGCGGTACAAAGATCACCGCCAGCGCAATCACGATGACCGCACCGCTGATGCGTTCACGCCATCCGTATTTCATCGGGCTTCCTCGTCGACGCTTGTGTCATCCACAGTCTGCCCCGTGGCGGGGTCCTGCGCCAACCACTCGAGCACCTCCCCCACGGTAAAGAAGGAGCCGCATACGAGCACGCGATCCTCCGGCGCCAGCCGTTCGGCCAACCAGGCCGCGCCGGCACTGGGTGAGGCGGCGCGGTGGAGCACGTCGGCCCCCTGCTCGGCCAGACGTGCGGCCAGGTCATCGGCGCTGCGCGCCCGCGCGCCGGCGAGGCTCGCGGTCACCCAGCCGTCCACCACCGGCGTCAGGGCTGCCATGACACCCTCGGCGTCCTTGTCGCCGAGCATGGCCAGCAGCGCCAAGGTCCGCCCGGCACAGGGGCGCGAGGCGAGACGCCCGGCCAGGTAGGCAGCGGCATGAGGATTGTGGCCCACGTCCAAGCACCACTGGCCCAGCCACTGCATGCGCCCCGGCAGTTGGACACTGGCCAGCGCCCGGCGACAGGCCTCGGCCTCGAGGGTGACGCCGGCCAGGGCCAGGGCCTGAAGCGCCGTGGCGGCGTTGTCCAGAGGCAGGCCCGGGTCGGGTAGATGAGTCAGCGCGATGGCGCCAGCCCCTCTGGGGTCAGACCCCGGCGGCGGGCACCTCCGATCGGAAGACGCAGTCGACTCGAGGTATCGGCCTGGCCGGGGTCTGACCCCGAGGGGCGTCCCCCACCAGGACCAGCCGGCGCCCTCCCCTTCACGCCCGAAGGCTTCGCTCAGGGCGTGGAGGGGCGCGCCGAGCTCGTCGGCCACCTCCCGTACGCTGGCGGGCAGAGAAGTACTGCCCAGCACCGCGGGGCGACCGGCACGAAGAACACCGGCCTTTTCGCGGCCGATCTGCGCAAGATCGGTGCCGAGGAAGGCGGCGTGGTCCAGGGCCACGGTAGTGACCACCGCCACGTCGGGATCGATAACGTTGACCGCATCCAGGCGCCCGCCGAGCCCCACCTCAAGCAGCGCGATATCCGCCGGTTGCCGGGCCATGGCCCACAGCGCCCCCAGGGTGCCCACCTCGAAGTAGGTCAGGCTTACCGGCTCGCCGTCATGGCGGGCGCGCTCCACGGCGGCGAAGCCCGCCATCAGGGTGACGTCGTCGGCCTCCTCACCGTTCAGGCGCAGCCGCTCGTTGTAGCGAATCAGATGCGGAGAGGTGTAGGTGGCCGTCGTCAGTCCGTGTTCCCGGGCCAGCGCCTCGAGCATGGCCACGGTGGAGCCCTTGCCGTTGGTACCGGCCACAGTGATCACCCGACCGGCAATGGGACCGTCAAGCAGCCCCATGCGACGGGCGACCTCGGCGACCCGTTCAAGGCCGAGATCGATGCCCACGGGGTGGGCGGCTTCCAACCGGGCCAGCCAGGCGTCGAGGGTGGTGGGCAGCGACTTGGACATGGGCTCAGCGACGGCCGTGGTCCTGAACGCCGTTAGTGTCGGGCTTGGATGTTACCTCATCACCACCCAGCGCCTGGGGAACGACAGTCGCTTCGACGGCCTGTTCGACCTCGGCTTGCTCTGCGACATCCACCAGGTCGGGCTCGTCGGCTGGCAACTCGGGGGGACCCAGGGCAGGCTGATGGGTGAGCTTGCGCAACATAGCACCCAGGCGGTCGCGCATTTCGCTGCGCCGCACGATCATGTCGATAACGCCGTGGTCGAGCAAAAACTCGCTGCGCTGGAAGCCCTCGGGGAGCTTTTCGCGCACGGTCTGCTCGATGACCCGGGGGCCCGCGAAACCGATCAGAGCGTTGGGCTCAGCCACATTGAGATCGCCCAGCATGGCAAGCGATGCCGAAACGCCGCCGAATACAGGGTCGGTGAGCACCGAGATGTAAGGCACACCGGCCTGCTTGAGCCTCTCCAGAGCGGCAGACGTCTTGGCCATCTGCATCAGCGAGAACAGCGCTTCCTGCATGCGCGCCCCCCCGGAGGCGGAAAAGCAGATAAACGGAATGCCCTCGTCGTGGGCCAGGCTAGCGGCACGCACGAACTTCTCGCCGACCACCGCGCCCATGGACCCACCCATGAAGGTGAACTCGAAGGCCACGACCACCACCGGCAGGCCGTCGAGTCGTCCGCGCATGGCGATCAGGGCATCTTTCTCGCCGGTCTCCTTCTGGGCCGCCGCCAGGCGATCCTTGTACTTCTTGGAGTCGCGAAACTTGAGACGATCGACGGGCTCAACGCCGGCGGCCAGCTCCTCTCGGTCTTCCTTGTCGAGGAACCAGTCGAGACGTTTGCGCGCCGTGAGCCGAAGATGATGGTCACACTTGGGGCAAACGTTGTGGTGCTTGTCGAGTTCGGGCAGGTAGAGCACCGCCTCGCACTTGGGGCACTTGCGCCACAGACCGTCGGGCACGCTAGCCCGGCGGTCCTTGCGCTGAATACGCCCCATGGAGGGCACGATCTTGTCTAGCCAGCTCATGTCAGAAAGGGTTCCGTCATGTGGTCGGCGCCCGGCGCATGCCGGGCGCATGGGTCGAATGCGGTGGCGAAGGCCTAGTTCAGCGCGCGCTCATGGCATCCAGGGCCAGGCGCATCTCGCCGAGCACCGCCTTGAGTTCACCGGCAATCACCTCGGGACGCTCGGCGTTCTCGGCGATGCGACTGACCAGCACCGAACCGACGATGACGCCATCGGCCACCTTGCCCACCTCGGCGGCCGAGGCCCCGTCGCGGATACCGAAGCCCACGCACAGCGGCAGGTCGGTCATCTCGCGCAGCGGCGCCAGGTGGGCGGCCACATCGTTGGCGTCCAGGATGGCGGAGCCGGTCACCCCCTTGAGCGACACATAGTAGAGATAGCCTTCGCCATGGGCGCATATTGTAGCGGCCCGGGCGTTGGAGGTGGTAGGCGCCACCAGAAAGATTGAAGCCAAGCCATGGGACTTGAGTAGCGGGCCGACCTCGTCGGCCTCCTCCGGCGGCATATCGACGACCAGGACGCCGTCGACACCTGCCGCGGCGGCCTGCTCGGCGAAGGCAGCCAGGCCCATGCGCTCAACCGGGTTCAGGTAGCCCATCAACACCAGCGGGGTCTCGCTGTCGGTCTGGCGAAACTCGCGCACCATCTCGAACAGATGGCTGAGACGCACGCCATGTTTCAGTGCCCGCTCGCAGGCCTTCTGGATCACCGGCCCATCGGCCATGGGGTCGGAGAAGGGAACGCCGAGTTCGATGATATCGGCGCCCGCCTCCACCAGGGCATGCATGAAACCCACGGTGTGCTGAGGCGCCGGATCACCGGCCGTAATGTAAGGAATCAGCGCGCAGCGGCCCTCGGCCTTGAGCGCGGCAAAACGTTGGTCGATACGATTCATCGGTTGAGCCATCATCTAGAAGTCCATCCCGTCGATCTTTGCCACGGTCATGATGTCCTTGTCGCCACGCCCGGAGAGGTTGACCACGATATTCTGGTCGGGGCGCATGGTCGGCGCCAGCACCTTGGCATAGGCCAGGGCATGGGCCGTCTCCAGCGCGGGCATGATGCCTTCAACCAGTGTCAGCTCGCGAAAGGCGGCGAGCACGTCCTGGTCGTTGGCCGCTACATAGTTGACCCGGCCGACATCCTTCCACAGGGCGTGCTCCGGGCCGACACCCGGGTAATCCAGGCCGGCTGAGATGGAGTGGGTGTCGGAGACCTGACCGCCCTCGTCGGACATCAGGTAGGTGCGGGTGCCGTGGAGCACGCCCCGCGGGGCGCCCGATGCAAGGGGGGCGGCATGGCGCCCAGTCTCGACGCCGTCGCCGCCCGCCTCGACGCCATACATGGCAACCTCGTCATCCTCGACAAAGGGATAGAAGAGCCCCATGGCATTGGAACCGCCGCCCACGCAGGCAATCAGCGCATCGGGCAGCTTGCCGAACTCCTCGAAGGACTGGCGGCGCGCCTCGCGACCCACCACGGCATTGAAATCGCGCACGATCATCGGGTAAGGATGCGGGCCCGCTACGGTGCCGATGATGTAATAGGTGGTATCGACATTGGTCACCCAGTCGCGCAGCGCCTCGTTCAGGGCGTCCTTGAGCGTCCGGGTGCCGGACTCTACCGGGATCACGTTGGCTCCCAGCAGGCGCATGCGGTAGACGTTGAGCTTCTGGCGTTCTACGTCGGCGGCGCCCATGTAGACGTCGCACTCGAGCCCCAGGCGGGCGGCCACCGTGGCGGAGGCCACGCCGTGCTGGCCGGCGCCGGTCTCGGCGATCACCCGCGGCTTTCCGGTCTTCTTGGCGAGCAGCGCCTGACCGACCGTGTTGCTGACCTTGTGGGCGCCGGTATGATTTAGGTCTTCGCGCTTTAGCCAGATCCGAGCACCACCGATCTGATTCGACCATCGCTCGGCCAGGTAGAGTGGCGAGGGACGGCCCACAAAATGGGCCAGGTCGTAGTCGAATTCCGCCAGGAAGTCCGGGTCGTCGCGAAGACTCATATAAGTCTTGGCCAGATCGTCCAGGGCGAAGCTCAGGGTCTCCGAGACGAACCGGCCGCCGTAGGCGCCGAAATGGCCACGGGCGTCCGGCAGTCGGGTCAGGTCACTGAACTTGCTCACGAAAGGCACCTCACTAGATCGCCAGAAGGCAAAGGAATGAAAAACAACGATGGCGCAGGGTGACAGGCGCCAAACCTTGGCCGGGAAAGGGTGTCAGCGCGAAGGACGCACCGCATCACCTCTGCACACGGCCGCAAAGAAGTCAGCCATCCTCCGGACATCCTTGATGCCGGGAGAAGACTCCACTCCGCCGGAAACGTCAACCGCAAAGGGCGCCACGGCGCCAATGGCCTCGGCCACATTATCGGCAACAAGACCTCCGGCGAGGATAACAGGTTTTGCCAGCCCTGCGGGGATTCGGGACCAGTCGAAGGTCTCTCCGGTGCCCCCCGGCACGCCGGGGCGGTAGGCGTCGAGGAGCAGCGCTTGCGCCCCCTGGTAGGCCTCGGCAGCGGCGTCAAGGTCAAGTTCATCGCGCATGCGCAGCGCCTTGATCCAGGGGCGCTGAAAACCCTCGCAAAAGCTCGGCGCTTCGTCACCGTGGAACTGCAGCAAATCCAGGTGCACGGCGCAGCGTTCGATCAGCGCCGGCGCCTGGTCGACGAACAGCCCCACCCGGGTAACGAAGGCCGGTACCCGGGCGGAGAGTTCGGCGAGCAGGGCCTCGTCCACCGCACGCTTGCTGCCGGGCCAGAGTACGAAGCCCAGGGCATCGGCACCGGCCGAAACGGCGGCGTCGACGTCCTCGGGGCGGGTCAGACCGCAGAGTTTGACGCGGGTCCGCTGGATCATCCCCTCTCTCCTTCAACAGCCACCGGCCGGCCACGACGAAATTCGATAATGGGACAGTCGGGCAGTGCACGCTCGCCGGTCC
>JAIVHL010000111.1 GCA_020201075.1 Halomonas sp.
AGCGGTGAAGTCCTCGAGGTTGAGGTCCAGGTCGTCCACCTTGGAGGTGAGCTTGGCGGCAAAGTAGTAGCGCAGGTATTCGGGATTCAGGAAGTCCGCGTAGGTGGCAGCCTTGATGAAGGTCCCTCGGGACTTGGACATCTTGGCGCCGTTCACGGTGACGAAGCCGTGGCAGTTCACCGCCGTGGGGGTGCGGAAGTCGGCGCCGTGGAGCATGGCCGGCCAGAACAGCGCGTGGAAGTAGACGATGTCCTTGCCGATGAAGTGGTAGACCTCGGCCTGGCTGTCCCGGTGCCAGAAGGCGTCGAAGTCCAGCCCCTCCCTGTCGCACAGGTTCTTGAAGCTGGCCAGGTAGCCGATTGGTGCATCCAACCACACATAAAAGTACTTGCCCGGGGCGTCGGGTATCTCGAAGCCGAAGTAGGGGGCGTCCCGGGAGATGTCCCACTCGTTGAAGCCGGCCTCGAACCACTCCATCAGCTTGTTGCGGATCTGCGGCTGGACGTGGCCGTCGTTGATCCACCGATGCATGAAGTCGGTGAAATCCGGCAGCTTGAAGAAGTAGTGGGTTGAGCTGCGCACCTCGGGGGTGGCCCCGGAAATGGCCGACACCGGGTTGATCAGCTCGGCGGGCGTATAGGTGGCGCCGCACGCCTCGCAGTTGTCGCCGTACTGGTCCTCGGCCTTGCACTTGGGGCAGGTGCCCTTGATAAAGCGGTCGGCGAGAAACAGACCCTTGACCGGGTCGTACATCTGATCGATGTCGCGAGTGGCGATATGGCCCTTGTCGCGCAGGCGAGTGTAGATCAGCTCGCTGAAGTAGCGATTCTCTTTCGAATGGGTCGAATAGTAGTTGTCGAAGGCAACGCCGAAGGTGGCGAAATCTGCCTGGTGCTCCCGGCTGACGCGGTCGATCAGTGCTTCGGAGGTGATGCCTTCCTGCTCGGCACGCAGCATGATGGCGGTGCCGTGGGCGTCGTCGGCACAGACATAGTGGCACTCTTGGCCGCGGCTCTTCTGAAAGCGCACCCAGATATCGGTCTGAATGTACTCCAGCAGGTGGCCGAGGTGGATGGCGCCGTTGGCGTAGGGCAGGGCGCTGGTAACCAGGATCTGGCGCTTGGCGGTCGTCGACATATCGGCTCTGGATTCTCGTGAAAATCAGGCCGTCGATTGTAGCGGTGTTGAGGCGTTACTGCACCCGGCGCTCAGTAGAGCGCCTGCTCCTCGTCTACCACCTCCTTGAGCAGCTCCAGGAAGAGGCGGTCGGCCTCGGAGTGTTCGGCCGGGTCTTCCGGAATGTGGACGCTTGTGGTGTCCGAAATATCGTTGGCGATGCGCGCCATGATAGCGCTGTTACTGCCTTCCGGCAGGTGACGACGAGCGATTTCCAGAGACTGCTCGAGGATCTTCGGGTCCTGCAGCAGCTTTCTGATAAAACCGCGCAGTTCATTGATGACTCGGGTCATCTGAATTTGCGATGAGGACATGGCCTTCTCCTTGGGTAGCGTTGCCGTGGCGCAAAATTCTGACAATATCACGTTTACACGATTTGGAAGAGGGGGCTGAGGAGGGGTATCTAGTGGCAGAAACGTTTGACCACCTGGAGTAGCTTGGGAGAGGAAAAAACGTGTCAGCCATGGTTGACGTCAATACGCGACCATTTCGTCGCTATGTCTAACCGCGCTGTGTAGACAAACGGGAAACCTTTGTTACACTGAGTAACAAGATATTGGCCTCAGCCAAAAAACTGAGCCACTTCTGACGAAGCCGCTACTATATCTGTTAGCGCTTACTTTCAGGAGCACAGGAAAACGGGAAAGGACGCGCCACTCCGGTGAGCTAACGCTGCAACGGAGATGCGGCCCGAAGAATAGCCACACACTTCCTGCCGGGTATCGGCCGACGGTCAGCGCCCGGGATCATGCAAAAAGGAACTACCATGACACGTGCCAAAGTTATCCGTTATCGCCGTCTTGCCGGAGCCGCCTTTGTTGGTTCTGCCTTGACGCTTTTGCCGCTGACGGCTGCCATGGCTCAGAGCCTGCCTCCGGGCCTTGCTCGGCCCGGTGCCACCGATATGACCGAAGCGGTTCGCCAGTCACTGGCCACCAACCCCGAGGTGCATGCGGCCTGGAACGCCCTGCGCGCGGCCGGCAACGACGTGGGGGTGGCGCGTGGCAACTACCTGCCCAGCATCGATGCGTCCGCCGGCATCGGACTTGAAGATCGTGAGTTTGATCAGCGAGGCAGCTACGACACCTCTTTCGCCGAATTGACCCTGTCTCAGATGATCTGGGACGGCTTCGCCACCCGCAGCGAGGTGGAGCGCTTGGACCGCGCCAAGCTGGTTCGCTATTACGAACTGTTGGGGGCCAGTGAGAACGTGGCATTGGAGGCGTCCCGGGCCTATCTGGACGTGAGCCGCTACCGCGAACTGGTGCGCCTGGCTCAGGCCAACTA
>JAIVHL010000112.1 GCA_020201075.1 Halomonas sp.
ACGTTAACGCCGGGCATTACCGCAACGGTCTCGTGCTGGCGCCGGCCTCGACGCGGCTGCTGGTGGATCTGCTGCTGGGCCGCGAGCCTATTCTCGACCCGGCACCTTATGCTCTGAATGGGCGCTTGTCGGTGGCCGGGTAGCAGGCGCTACTCCTTCTCTTCGGGTGTCTGCTCCTGCTGCTCCTGGAGATAACGGTCGAGGTGGGCGGTGGAGCAGAACCACTCGCCCTGCTCGCGGATCGCATCGCTTTCCGGTACATGCACCTTGCACCAGTTGCAGCGCACCATCTGGCCGCCTTCCTGACGGGTATCGTCGCTTTCAATCAGCTCTTCACGGTCGAGCCTCCACGACCGATACATGCGGTATAACTTGAGGCCGGCGAAGAACACCACGGCAAAGATGATCAGGCGGATGATCAAGAGGTTCATTCCAGTCGTGACTCCCAGGTGGAGGCAGGATAGCGCTGCCCGTTGGCTCAACTTGCCAGGTGGATACGGGATGGCTTTGCCAGTCGGCTGCCCTTGCGGGACAATGGGTCTACCCGACGATTCTCGAGAGATTTCCAAGCCCATGCAAGACCTGACGCTGGTGATGGCTCAGTTGGACCCGCTGGTCGGGGATATTCCCGGCAATACCGATCGCGCCATCGAGGCGGTGCGCGAGGCGCGCATCGAGCATGGCGCCGACATCGTGGTGCTCCCCGAGCTCTTCCTGACCGGCTATCCGCCGGAAGACCTGCTGCTGCGCCCCTCCATGGAGACCCGCCTGCGCGCGGCTCGGACCCGGATGGCCGAGAAAGTGGTGCGCGACGTGCTGGTGATCGTTGGCTATCCGGGGCGCCGAGAGGGCCAGACCTGGAATCTGGCCGGCGCCCTCTGCAACGGCGAGTGGCTCGGCGAGTACGCCAAGCAAGCGCTGCCCAACTACCAGGTGTTCGATGAGCAGCGCTACTTCGCTGCGGGCAATCAGCCGCTGGTGCTCGATCATAAGGGGCTCAAGTTGGGGCTGCTGATCTGCGAGGACCTATGGGACGAGGCGCCGGCGCGCCAGGCCAAGGCTGCCGGCGCCCAGCTGCTGGTCAGCCTCAACGCTTCTCCCTTCCACCAGGACAAGCCCGCCGAGCGGCTGCGCCTGCTCGAGGCCCGTGCCGCCGAGGTCGGCCTTCCCATCGTCTACGTCAACATGATCGGCGGCCAGGACGAACTGGTGTTCGACGGCGGTTCTGCCTGCGTGGATGCTGGCGGTGAGCTGCTGGTTCAGGCGCCCCACTGGCAGGTGGGGCTCATGCCAGTGCAGCTGGTCGAAGAGGAGGGCCGCTGGCTGCCACGGCCGGGCGAAACCGAACCCGAGGTCGAGCCCGAAGAGAACCTCTACTGCGCGCTGGTCACCGGCCTGCGCGACTACGTCAACAAGAGCGGCTTCAAGGGTGTGGTGCTGGGCCTCTCTGGCGGCATCGACTCGGCGCTGTCGCTGGCCATTGCCGTGGATGCCCTGGGACCCCAGCGCGTCCACGCGGTCATGATGCCCTATCACTACACCGCCGATATCTCCCGAGAAGACGCGGCGCAGCAGGCCGAGATGCTGGGGGTGGCCTACGAGGTGATGCCCATCGAACCCATGGTCGAGGCCTTCATGGCCACCCTGGCGAGTACCTTCGAGGGCACCCAGCGCGACACCACCGAGGAGAACCTGCAGTCGCGCTGTCGCGGCGTACTGCTGATGGCCATCTCCAACAAGAAGGGCCTGATGGTATTGACCACCGGCAACAAGAGCGAGATGGCGGTGGGCTACGCCACCCTCTACGGCGACATGGTGGGCGGCTACAATGCCATCAAGGACGTCTACAAGTCCTGGGTCTATCGCCTGGCCCGCTGGCGCAATACCCAGTCGCCGGCGATCCCCGAGCGGGTCATCGAGCGCCCGCCCTCTGCCGAGCTCGCCCCCGATCAGCAGGACAGCGACTCGCTGCCCGATTACGATGTGCTTGACGCCATTCTGGTGTGCTATATCGAAGGCGACATGAGCGCAGAGACGATCATCGAGGCGGGCTTCGACCGCGACGACGTCTACAAAGTGGTCCGGCTGGTGGATCGCTGCGAGTACAAGCGCCGCCAAGCGCCCGGCCAACAAAAAACGCCACCATCTGGAGAGACGGTGGCGTTTTGACATGCGGGGGCAAACTTGGCTGGCCCTGCCTCAAGCCGATAGAGACTGAGCGCTCACGTGCTTGGGTTTAAAGGTTCGATCGCGCAACTGGTCGTGGCGAGGGGCGTTTTCGATGAGTACCTCGAGAACTTCTCGAGCGCGGTCGCGCATCTCCAGGCCCAAGTAGCCTTCGACCATCACCGCAAGGGCATCGCGAGACGCTGCGGTCTCGGGGTAGTTCTCGATCACCCAGCGTCCGCGCTCCAC